>CAZKDJ010000066.1:0-19499 GCA_964551295.1 uncultured Anaerolineales bacterium
AGCGCGCCCATCATTGGCCATTCTATGGGCGGCACCGTTTCCCTGGGCGTGGCGCTGGATTATCCCTCCCGTGTCCAGAGAGTGGCAGTGGTCGGGTCCCCCATTGTGGGCGATGGGCTGGCTCTCCTGTTGCGACTGTCGGCGCGCCGTTCCTTGGCCGGTCTATTTTATCGGTTTTTCTCCTTGGGTTCTCGCATTCTCTCTCCGATCTATGCCCGGGACTGGCGGACGTGGTACGAGATGTTCGAAAAAGATCTCTCGCGCACGACGCTCGAGTCCTTCCATTATAGCATCGCTTCGCTGCGCCACACTGATCTGCGCCCCCGGATGCAAGAGATTGAGGTGCCGATACTGGGCATCTATGGCCGGATAGATCGGATCGTGAATCCTAACCAGCGAAACGTGCTGGCGGAGAGCGCGCCGACGGCCGAGATAAGCTATTTCAAAGACTCGGGTCACTTTCCAATGTTAGATGAACCGGAAAAGTTCTATCAGGCACTGGTAGAGTTTCTAGATAGTTCGCGTGGAGATTGATGGATCCGGAAAAGTCGTATGGGGATTGACATGATTGTCGGTCGGGAGGCACATGTTCGCATGGCAGATGTCCCTGCTTCGGCGGTTCAAGAATCACCGAGATATTTTCTTCCCAACAAGATGGGGCACATCATCCTCTTGTCTCTGGACGAGGTGATGGGCCGCAATGGCGTGAACGCCGTACTGAACCTGGCGCGACTTCAGGATCGAATCGGGAACTATCCGCCCAACAACTTTGTCCGGGGCTTTGGCTTTGATGAGTTGGGGCAGATCATGCAGGCCCTGGACGAGATGTATGGCCCCCGTGGCGGACGAGGATTGGCACGTCGGGCTGGCCAGGTTTGTTTCAAGTTGGGCATCATAGACTTTGGGCCGATGCTGGGCATTGCGGACTTGGTCTTTCGCGTCTTGCCTTTGGGGATGCGGCTCAAGGTGGGGTTCGAAGTTTTGGCCCAGGTGATGAACAAGTACACCGACAACGTGGTGCATTTGCGTGAGGGCGAGAAGCACTTTCACTGGATCATGGATCGTTGTGGCGTGTGTTGGGGACGCACGTCTGACTCGCCCTGCTGTCATCTGGCCGTCGGCTTGCTGGAGGAAGGGCTTTACTGGGTGAGCGGTGGCAAGAGCTTTTATATCGAGGAGGTATCCTGCGTCGCAGCCGGCGATCGTAACTGCTCCTTTTTGATCGGTAAACACCCACTGGATTGACGACAGATGCGAAAGATTATCTTGCGCGATAAACGAAAAATATTTCCCTTCAACGAACCGGCGCGCGATCTGCGGGTGCTCAACAAACCTTTGTGGCTTTACCATCGGGATGTTCTATCTCCTTACACCACCGAGGAGCGAGACGTCGAGTCACTGGCCCAAGTTGAGCCCCAGCGCGTGGAAACCCTAGTCTATCGGGATAATCTGTTCTTCGACCAGCACTTTTTGGACGAGTTTGTCCAACGTGCTCGGAGCCTGGGCAAGGCTTGCCGCGTGGCCTTTGCGTTGGATGATCCGGCAATCAATACCCACGCCATCTACTTGCAGCAGGGGATCCGGCCCGAGGGAGGCGTGTACGTCGCCGATATGTGGTATTTCCCCTATGGCATTGAGCCTACTGTGCGTCCTCTCGTCATCGATACCGAATCGCGAGAGGCGGGTTATTACCATGTTCCGACTCACATGTCCAACGAGCGGGGCGATCTGACGTATCACTTGCCCACAAAATCCTTTTGCTCGATCGAGCATTGGATACACACTATCACGGCCAACATCTTTTTCGGCGTATTTTCTGAGGGGGCGCGCTTGGAGCGCGACATCGAGCGTAGTGCGGTGAAGCAGCTCAAGCTCTTGTGGCACGGGATGTTGGAGCGCAAGCAGGCGGGGACGTCGTCGGGAGCGGTACACATTGGGCGGGATTGCAGCATCGACCCTTCTGCCATAATTCAGGGGCCGACGTACATTGGGGACAATGTCAGCATAGGGGCGGGTTCCGTGATCGATGTCTCTATCATTGGGGACAATGTGGATGTCGGTCAGGATTGCCAGATTCAACTTAGCGTGGTGTCGGATCGTTGTTTTCTTCCCTTTCGTGCCGCACTTTTCATGACCGTGCTGATGGAAGATTCGATGGTGGCACAGAACACGTGTTTGCAGTTTTGCAGCATTGGGCGCAACACGTTTATCGGTGCGGGCAGTACCTTTACGGACTTTAACCTGGTACCCAAGGCCATCCGTGCGGTGGGACGGGATGACGCCTTGGGAGATACCGGTATGCCGGTGTTGGGTGGTTGTGTGGGGCACAACTGCTTCATCGGATCGGGCATGATTGTGTATCCTGCGCGGGCGATTGAATCGGATGTCGTCCTAGTGGCCTCGGATGAGAGGCGAGTGATTACGAAGAACATCTATTACGAGGATAGTGATCATTTCAAGATCAAGGACGGAGCGGACTTTCATCAGAGACTGTACGATCCCGAGCTTTGACCAAAATGTATGGACAGTTTTGCTTTCGTCGTTCATCCCGTCGATCCAAAGAGGGACGTAGCGCGAAAGTACCCGCGCTTGGCCAAGGTGCTGCCTACGAGGCTGGTGCACTTTTTGTCGTGTTTTTGGCCGCCCGTACGCCTTTCTCACGTCACCGGGGTGCGCTCCGAGGCTACGGGTAAGCGGATAGAGGGTTGGTTGCTGGCTTGTCCGCTTACGGCGCGGCAGGCGCTCAAGTTGCCAACCTGGGCAGTTTACAATAAAATTACTGCAACGGGTCGCCTTGCCCAGCGGTTGGGCGCCCAGATACTAGGATTGGGAGCTTTTATGTCGGTGGTGGGCGACGCTGGCGTGACTGTGGCTCGGCGTCTTGGTATTCCTGTTACGACAGGGCACAGCTTCACCGTGGCGACGGCGCTCGAAGCGGTGGAGGCAGGAGCGCGCTGCAAGGGCGTTCGATTGGCGTCGTCTACTGCGGCGGTGGTGGGCGCGACAGGGAGTATCGGTCGCACGTGTGCTGAGTTGCTCGCTCCGATGGTGAGCGGGCTGATCTTGGTTGGCTGTTCAGAGTCCCGCCTGGCACAGGTACAGGCTCAGATTGAGGCGACCGAGGCATGCCGGGTGCGCGTTTCGACCCTGGTTGGGGATATCCGTAAGGCTGATTTGGTGATAAGTGCGACCAGCGCTGCGAGGCCGATCGTTTGGCCCGAGCATCTCAAGCAGGGGGCGATTGTGTGTGACATGGCCCTTCCGCCGGACATCTCGCCGAGGATAGCGCAGGAGCGCGGTGACGTGTTGATCATCGGGGGTGGAGTCGTGGATGTACCGGGTGAGGTTGACTTTGGCTTTGACTTTGGGCTCGCGCCCGGCAGGGCCTATGCTTGTTTGGCGGAGACGATGGTGTTAGCACTGGATGGGCGGTACGAGAGTTACTCGCTCGGCAAGCGGGTTCGCGTTGAACAAGTCTACGAGATCGCTCAACTGGCTCGGAAGCATGGCTTTCGACTGTCCGCTGTCTGTTGATGCTGTGCCTGCCATCAGTAGATGGCGAGCCGCCTGCTGTAACCGTAACTATCGGCTGGTTATAAGGAGGAAATATGTCCGAAGGTAGAATGCTCATAGTAGAGGACGATTTCGACATTTCCAATATGCTGCGCATCTACTTCCAGTCACATGGCTACGAAGTGGCTGTGGCCCCGCGCGGTGAGGATGCATTGGAGATGTGTCGAAAGCAACTGCCTCACATCATCGTGCTTGACATAATGCTGCCGGACATGGATGGCTATGACGTTTGCCGCGAGTTGCGTAACAATCTCCGCACGAGTCACGTTCCCATTATCTTTTTGACCCAGAAGGATGAGCGATCTGACAAAATCCATGGCCTCGAGCTGGGTGCCGACGATTACATCACCAAGCCCTTCGACCTGGAGGAGCTCAAATTGCGGGTCAAGAGTGCCATTTCTCGCGCGACGATTCAGAGTTTGACCAATCCTACGACCGGGCTGCCCGGTGGGCGGTTGATTGAGGATCAACTGCGGAATCTGATGCGGCGGGATAATTGGGGCATCTTATATGTGGGTCTCACGGGATTTGAAGCCTTCACCGAGGTATATGGTTTCGTCGCAGGTGAGGAGGTATTGCGCTTCATGGCAATGATCCTGGGTCAGACGTTGGATAACTTGGGGACACCGAATGATTTCATTGGTCACATTGGTGGGGACGATTTTATCGTCATTTCTGCCGACAAGGGCTTGACCGACACGATGGTGCGAGACCTCACACGGCGCTTTGACGAAGGTATAGGTACGCACTACGATTGGCAGACGCGGGAGCAGGGGTACTTGCTCGTGCGCGACGAGGAGGGCAATGAGACGCAGGTTGACCTGATGACCATCGCGATTGGTGTATTAAGAGTGGAGGATGGCCCCTTCTCCGACATTCGCGAGATCACCGAGGCCGCTGCTAGTGCGCGACGAGAAGGACGGGAGGCCGGTTCCTAGATTTGAACCTGGAATTGGTGGGTTGTATGAGCGCGTGGATCAAAAAGCGCGGATCTCCACAGTCGGTGGACCAGGAAGAGAAAGCAAAGTATTCTGGTCCGGCGGTTGATGGTGGTTTCGATCTGGAGGCGACGCTGGACGCCCTTCTCTCGGGCGCTCATCAGGTCATGGGTTATGACGTTGCTGAGTTCACACTATGGAACGAGGAACTGGCGTGTTGTATTACTCAGGATTGGCGCGGGAGCCGTGCCTATGCCTGGGAGGCGGGAGGGGTGTACAAGCTTGATGAAGGGTATGTGGGATGGATAGCACGCCATCAGGAATCGCTCTTTATCCCCGATGTCAAGGCTCGGCGGGATGTGCGGCCCAAGCTGGACAAGCGCGGGTATCCCTTCCGAGCGTACATTGGTGTCCCTATGTTGAGCCAGGGCCGTTTCATCGGTACGCTGGGGGTGTTCAGTTGCCGTAAAGATGCTTTTGCAGAGCATGATGTAGAGACGTTGCAGGCTATTAGCAATCAGGCAGCGGTGGCGCTGGAGAGTGCCTATCTCTATCAAGAGGCGCAGCAACGTGCTGCAGAGTTGGCTTCTCTTGCGGCGATCTCGGCTGCCGTGAGCGAGTCACTGGATTTGGAGCGGGTGCTGCAGACCATCACCTCGGTGGTGTTGGAGGTTGTGGGCTGTCAGCGTGCGGCCATTTTTGTGTTGGATGAGGAGCAACAGGTATTGCGGTTGGAGATGGCCCAGGGGCTGGGTGAGGAATACACCGCGGAACCAGAAGTGCTTGAGTTGGAGCGGGATGGGCGGGCGCACGCTTTTGTCACCGGAGCACCATTGATCGTCACCGATAGTCAAGGTGATGCGCTAGGAGCGACGCGAGAGGGATTCCTTGCTTTTGCAGATTTGCCGCTCAAGCGGGCCAAGCGTACCATTGGTATGCTCTCGGCCATGTTTACCAAGCCGCATAGCTTTTCCGACTCGGCGATCGAGTTTTTGAATGCACTGGCCGATCAGGCCGCTATTGCGATTGAGAATGCGCGGCTTTACTCACAGACGGACGAAAAGTTACAGCGCTGGATGAGAGCGCTAGATGGCCTTGAGCGCGTGAGCCGCAAGATCAACGATACCCTCATGCTGGACGATATTTTGCCTGTGATTATGGAGCAAGCGGTGCTGCTATCCAAAGCGACTCGCGGAGCCATCGTTCTTAGAGATGTGGAGAGTGGTGTGCTGCGCCTGGGAGTTCATGAGGGATATTCGGAGGAAGGAACGGATCGTATTCGCGCGGTGCTGCGGTCGCCCGCTTCGCACGCGGCCTTGTCGGAGGTGTTGCGCACCGATCAGTCATTGGTCATTTCTGACGTGACCTCGGTGATTGGCGAGAGCGGCTTTGAGGCGGATACACGCGCCCTGTTGATTGTGCCGATATTCTATGCCGAGATGCTGGCGGGTGTGATCTTTTTGGGGAGCACAGAGGAGGATGCTTTCGACCAGGAGGCGGCGGGGTTCGTCGAGAGCCTCTCGGCTCAGACGGCCATCGCCGTCGGCAACAAGCAGCGCTACGACGAGCAGGTGGAGCAGAGGGATCTGCTGACCCGCCGGGCGGACCAGCTCGCGATGGTGCTGGAGGTCAGCCGGGCATTGCGCTCGGATAGGCCTCTGGACGACGTGTTGGAAGAGATCGCGTACGCCGTCGAGGAGACCGTAGGGTTTAACGTGGTATTGATCAGCGTCTTGGAGGGCAGTCCGCCTGAGAATCGCTGGGCGGCCGCTGCTGGTATTCCCATCCCAACCTTTGAGCGTATGAAACAGATGCGGCGGTCGTGGTTCGACGTGGTCGAGGTGATGAGCGACGAGTTTCGCATCAGCCAGAGTTACTACATCCCGGCCGAGCAACAGCAACACTGGCGTGGCCGCCTGGATGTCTATGAGTACGAGGAATCTGAGGATACTGCGCGCGAGCCCGGGCGTTGGCATCCTCAAGACGTACTGCTCGTTCCTCTCGTCGGGCCTGGTGGTGATACACGTGGGATTCTCTCGGTAGGCCAGCCACGGGACGGGCGTATGCCCGATCAGTCCGTCATCGAGGCGCTAGAGATTTTCGCGGCACAGGCAGGGCTGGCCGTTGAGAACGTGCGCATGGTGGAGGAGCTCGAGCGCCGCGCCGATACACTGGCATTGTTCAACGAGGTCAGCCGTGCGGCCACTGCCGAGCTGAAGCTGGATGACGTGTTGAGCACTATTGTCGAGATGGCGCCGAAATTGTTGGGGTACGATCACAGCTTTATTTTCCTCTTGGATGCCGAGAGCGAGCAGTACGTGCCACATGCTGTCCACGGGTTTGCATTTGAGCGCATTTCCGACCATACCTTTGCCCTTGGTGAGGGTCTGGTGGGTTCGGTGGCTGAGAGCGGCATGCCGCTGGCGGTCGACGATCTGGCGGGGGAATCGGGTTCGACGCTCGCTTCTCTGCGAGATGAGATGGGGTCTGTGCTCTTGGCTCCTCTTGCGGCTGGCAGCGGGGTTGTGGGCGTCCTATGCGTGGGCTATCGGGAGCCTTACCGGTTCTCTCCGACCGAAGTGGCGACCCTCTCGGCGCTGGCCGACCAGGTGTCTGCGGCGGTGGAGCACGCGCGCCTGTTTGATCGCGTGAGCCGGTTCTCGCAGGAGTTGGAGCAGCGTGTTGAGGAGCGCACCCAGGAGTTGGCCGAGGCCATGAGTGATTTGACGGTAGAGCGCGACCGGGTGGAGATGCTCTATCGCATTACTTCTCAGCTTTCTTCCAGTCTCGATCTGGATCACGTCCTCAACCGCGCTTTACGCTTGGTCGTGGATGCTGCGGGTGTCGAGCAGGCATTCATCTTTCTGCTGGATTTGCAGACGGGTGACTTGCTCTGCCGTGCGGCTTTGGGTAGCGGGGGCGAATCGTCGTACGTGGGGAAGACGATCCGCTTTTCCCGGGGTGAGGGCTTGGCTGGCTGGGTGGTCGAGAATCGTCAGGCGGCTATCGTGCCCGACACGCGAAAGGACGACCGTTGGGAGAAGCCGCGGAAGGGAGCGCGGGAATACCGTTCCGCCCTGGGGTCGCCGCTTGTTGCCGGCGATGCGGTTCTGGGGGCGTTGCTCCTCTTCCAGGCTGAGACCGACTATTTTAGTGAGGAGCATTTGCGCTTGGTGGAGGCCGCTGCCGCGCAGGTCGCCAACGCGATCAACAACGCCGAGTTGTACAAGCTGATCGTCGAGCAAACAGACCGGCTGGGACGTATGCTTCGCGAGCAGGAGATCGAGGCAAGCAAGAGTCAGTCTATTCTGGAGGGGGTCGCGGATGGTGTCATGGTGGCCGACGCCCAGGGACAGGTGATTCTATTCAACGCGGCCGCGGAGCGGATTCTGGAGTTGTCGCGAGAGGAGGCACTGGGCCGCTCGACCAACGAGATGCTTGGGCTGTACGGCGATCAGGCTTCCGACTGGCTCAAGGCGATCAACCAATGGACGAATTTGGAGGATCTGGAGGAATACCTGGCCAGCCGGTTAGAGATCGGGGGGCGGATCGTCAGCGTTCACCTGGCGCCGGTGTTGATGGGCCAAGAGTTCTTGGGCACGGTCTCTGTGTTTCGTGATGTGACGGTGGAGGTTGAGGCCGAGCGGGCCAAGTCGGAGTTTGTCTCCACGGTGTCGCACGAGCTGCGCACGCCGATGACGTCGATCAAGGGATACGCCGATCTCTTGCTGATGGGGGCGGTTGGCTCGTTGACGGGTGAACAAGAAAGATTCCTGACGATCATCAAGAGCAACACGGATCGCCTCACCTTGTTGGTCAACGACTTGCTGGATATCTCGCGGATCGAGAGTGGGCGACTGATATTGACCCCGAGGGTGGTCCGCGTGGAAGACCTGATTGCCCAGGTCATCACGACCATGGGAGCTCGGGCGGCGGAGAGAGAGTTGGAACTATGTTCGGAGTTGTCCTCGGTGCTGCCAGAGATTTTTGTCGACCCCGATCGCGTGATCCAGATCTTGACCAACCTGGTGGGGAACGCGTGCCGCTATACGCCGTCTGGAGGCGAGATCGTGGTGTCGGCGAGCGCGCACGCTGGTGAAATCCAGGTGTCGGTGCGGGACACGGGTATTGGTATCTCGGAGGAGGATCAGCAGAGGCTCTTTTCCCGATTCTTCCGCTCCGATGATCCGACGGTTCAGGAAGCGCCGGGCACCGGATTGGGTCTTTCCATCACCAAGTCGCTCGTGGAGATGCACGGCGGGCAGATTTGGGTGGAAAGCGAGTTGGGCCACGGGAGTGCGTTCACGTTTAGCCTGCCCACTGCGCAGGCCTGGGAGGCGTCTCAGGCTGAGGGCAAGCCCGAGCGGACGTCGAAGAGGGTGCTCGTCGTCGAGGATGACGATGATATAGCCAATTTGATCCGGCTGCACTTGGCCGGGGATGGCCGGGAGGTGCTCATCGCGCAACGGGGGGATGAGGCATTGGAGATGGCGCAGCGCGAGCGTCCTGATTTGATCACGCTGGATGTCCTGTTGCCAGACGCCGATGGCTTTGGCGTGCTCGAGCAGTTGAAATCCAATCCCATCACGCGGGGGATCCCGGTGATCGTTGTCTCCATTTTGCAAGATCAGGATGACGGCTTGCGGCTGGGAGCGGTCGACTATATCACCAAGCCGATCGACGAGGAACGATTGGTGCGAGCAGTGCGTCGAGTGCTCGTGCGGGGTGGTACGGTGCTGGCGGTGGATGATGACAAGGATACGCTGGCCCTGATGCGGGAGGCGCTGCGCGCTCACAACTTTGGTGTGCGGACGACCACGCGGGGCAAGCGTGTGCTGCGCGTGGCACGCGAGGTGCAACCCGCGTTGATATTGCTCGATCTCAAGTTGCAAGATATGGATGGGTACGCCGTGCTGAAGAAGCTTAAGGACGACCCCGAAACACAGGCTATTCCGGTGATAGTGGTGACGGGCAGTCCGGTGATTGATGATGCGAAACGACAGAAGGTGCTTGCCTTGGGAGCCGCTAGCTTTGTGGCCAAGCCATTCTCTGTGGATGGATTGATCGACGAGATTGAGACAATCCTGTGGGAGAACGGTGGCGTGGTCAGCGGTGACCAGTGACTGATTAGGTGGAAAGCGGGGTAGGAGGAACCATGCCCAAGATCCTCGTTGCTGAAGATGAAAGAGATATCCGAGAGCTAATCGGGTTCACGCTGCGGTATGCCGGCTTTGAGGTGGAGCTGGCAATTAACGGCGTCGAGGCGGTGGCAAAGGCCGCTGCAGCGCAGCCTGATCTGATTGTGCTGGATGTTCGCATGCCAAAGATGACGGGGTACGAGGCATGTCGTCAGCTGAAGGAAGATCCGACGACCGCTGAAATTCCGATCGTATTCCTCTCGGCCAAGGGGCAGGAGGTCGAGATCGAGCAGGGTTTGGCTTCGGGTGCGTTGGAATACATTGTAAAGCCCTTTGCGCCGGACGAGTTGGCCAGTCAGGTGAAGGATATTTTGAGGCGCGTAGGGGCGCTGGACTAGCGGAGATAGGTGTTGCGTGGGTGATCGTTTGCGATGAGCGCTATTGTCATTAAGGAAGGCCTCGTTCATTATGAGGTGATCGGGCGCGGGCAGCCGTTGCTTTTCATTCACGGCTGGCTGGGTTCGTGGCGCTATTGGGTGCCGGCGATGGAGGAATTATCGGCCCGGCATCGCACCTACGCCTTGGATCTGTGGGGCTTTGGCGATTCCGACAAGTTGAGCACGTACTATAACGTAGAAGCGTACGTCGAGCTGCTCAGCGAGTTTCTGGATCAGTTGGGTATTCCAAGAATTCCTATTCCCATCGTGGGCCACGGATTGGGGGGATTGGTCGCGCTATCGTTTGCTGCCCGGTTCCCGAATCTGGTGCAACGGGTGATGGCGGTGAGCGTGCCCGTGCTGGGTGAGGCCATTAACCGGCCGTTGGCCGGTTTCGCCGGTGACGGTGACGCGTTGGCGCGACTGGTATCTAGGCGCGCCAACTTTCCCGAGGTTGAGATGGAGGCCCGCAAGGCCGACGCGAGTGCCGTTGCCAACAGTGTGGAGTCGGTGATGGGATATGACTTGCGTGACGTGTTGTCGCCTCTCGAGGAAACCCCCGTGCTTCTGGCGTACGGTGGAGATGACCCGCTCATCAGGGTTCCCGAGCCCGAGTGGCTGGAGGGTTTCGAAGACAACGTACGCTCCATGTCTCTGGATGGTGCCCAGCATTTCCCGATGTTGGAAGAGCGCAACAAGTTCAATCGTCTGCTTAAGGATTTTCTCGACGCCGAAACCGATCTGGAGTCTTTGACGTTGAAGGAAGAGTGGCAGCGTCGCTTTCGATGATACCGAGCGGTTGGCTGTTAGCAGTTTCTGTTACCGGCTAACTGATGACTGCTAAGCGCTGACTGCTGACATGTCTATTCCCCGGCTGCTGGCCGTCGTCCGCAAGGAATTGTGCCACATCACGCGCGATGCGCGTCTTTTGTTCCTCGTAACCGTCGCGCCGGCCTTTTTGTTAGTCACCCTGTCCTACGTGTTTGCCCTCGATGTGGGCCGGGTCAACGTCGCCGTGCGCGACCTGGATCGCACGTCGCTATCTCGCGATTTCACCGCCAGCCTCGGCGCCGACGATGATTTCGCCGTCGTCGCCTACGTGCAGCGAGATGCGGAGGTCGAGCCCTTGCTCGTCCGTGGCGTGGCCGACGTGGTGCTCATCATCCCCCACGGTTTCGCCGACGCGGCGTTGGGAGGCCAGCGGACCGAGATGCAGTGCATCGTCGATGGCTCCGACTCGATCACGGCGGGCCAGACTATCGGCCTCTTGCAGCAGCGCGTGAGCGATTTTGTCACCGATCTTTTGGGGCAGCGATCGGTCGATGTGAGCGTGGGGCTACAGGTCAGCGACCGCGCCTGGTACAACGAGACGCTCAAATCGCTGATCAGCATGGTGCCCGGCATGCTGGCTGTTATTATGTGCATGCCTGCACTGGCCCTGACGTTGGCGCTGGCCCGCGAGAAAGAGACCGGCTCCTTCGAGGGGCTGATCGCTACGTCGGTGCGCGGGGCAGAGTACTTGGTCGGGAAGCTGGTTGCCTACGTGATTGGCGGCATGGTGAGCCTAGTGCTCGCTTGGCTTGTTGCCACGCAGTGGTTTCGCGTTCCGTTCCGCGGTGGGTTCCTCGATTTTCTCCTGCTCGCAGCAGCCTACCTGTTTGCCAGTATGGGCGTCAGCCTGCTGGTGGCCAATTTCGTGCGCAATCAGCAGACGGCCATGTTCCTCATCCTGATGGTTTTCTTCATCCCCAGCTTTTTCATCGCCGGTCTGATCACCCCGGTCTCCAGTGCGCCTATCGCGCGGGCCGTCGCTTCTGCTCTGCCGACCACGCACTTCATCGCTATCTCTCGGGGCGTGTTCCTGAAAGGGTTAGGCGTGGTCGCATTGTGGAGGCAGGCATCTGTTCTTGTGGCAACTGGTGCGGTGTCTCTGGCGGGCAGTCTGGTGCTGCTTGAGAAGAAAATCTCCTGAGACTGGAGGACTTTTGCTTCTGCGTATCTGGAACCTGGTGCTGAAAGAGTTCGTCCAGTTCGTGCGCGACTGGCTGATGACGACCTTTATCCTCACCCTACCCATCCTGCAGTTGATCTTGCTGGCTCAAGCGACCAGCTCCCGCATCTCTGACCTATGTGTAGCGGTATTGGATTTCGATCGTTCCGGTGACAGCCGCCGGCTCGTCGCTGCGTTGGATAACCGGCGGGAGCTGAACGTGTGCCACTTTCCAGAGACGCTGGAGGATTCCCACTACCTGCTCGACCAAGGGGATGCTACGCTCGCCGTCGTGATTCCCACTGGCTTTGCCGCCGACCTGGCCGATGCGTCGACAGAGCCTCACGTGCAGCTTGCCGCCGATGCGAGCAACAGTCTGCCCGGTTCGATCGCTCTGCAGGCGGCCAATGGAGCCATTATCGAGTTTGCCGCCGAACGGGCCGCGACGCGCGGGGCAACTGCGATTTCTCCCGTCGACCTACGCACCACGGTACGCTTTAATCCCGAGCTCAACGCCAGGCTGTTTTCGATGCCAGCGCAGGTGGGCTTTATCGTCTACCAGGTGACGCTGACCATTACCTCCATCGGTTTGGCTCGCGAGCGGGAGCTGGGGACGTTGGAGCAGTTGCTGGTGATGCCTTTACGGCGTGTCGAGCTGGTCGTCGGCAAGGCGATCCCCGCCCTCATCATCGGGTCGGTGAACTTTGTGTGCCTGTTGGCGGTCACCGTTTTCGTTTTCGAGGTGCCGCTGCGGGGTTCGTTGGCTCTGCTCTTTGCGCTGACGCTGGTGTTCATCGTCGCCGAGATCGGCTATGGCATCTTTATCTCTTCCATCGCCCGCACGCAGCAGCAGGCCATCCTGCTCGTATTTGTCTTAGCCATGCTGGACATGACTTTTTCCGGCTACATGGTGCGGGTCAAGAACCTGCCCCTGGCGCTGCAAGTGATCGCCCAGGTAGTGCCTTTCAGCCACTACCTGGAGATCATCCGCGGGGTGATGCTCAAGGGGGCCGGGCTGGACGTGCTGTGGCCACACGCGGCGGCGATGGCGGCGATTGGGGTACTGGTCATCGTCGTCGCCGTGCGCAGCCTGGGGCGGAGCTTGGACTGAGTTGGTGTATTGGGAAACTGATAGTTGGTACACTGGCTTTCGTAGGGTATGTCGCAAAGCCGCTCGACCACCAATATACCAATTACAAATCTACCACCTACTACTCCTCACACAACAAATCATATAACGCCTGCACGAACAACCTGTGCTCCACCGCGTGGATGCGCGCCTCCAGGTCATCCAGGCTGTCCTCGGGGTTGATCGGCACGGCTTCCTGCACGACGACCGGCCCGACGTCAACGCCCTCGTCGGGCACCAGGTGCACCATCACGCCGGTGTGCTCGATCTCGCCCTTGTGGTACGCCTCGTAGGCGCGCTTGATGCCGTGGGTGCCGGGGAAGGTGGCGGGTAGGGCCGGGTGCAGGTTGAGCACCCGCGAGGGAAAGTGGTCGAGGAAGGCGCTGGTGAACACGTGCATCCACCCGGCCTGCGCGATCCACGTCACGCCGAAGGATTCGACGACGCTCGTCAGGTCGGCGTCGTACTCGCGGCGCGGACGGCCAGCCTTGGTGTACGGCGCCAGGGGAAAGTACACCACCGGCACGCCGTGCTTGACGGCTCGCTTGATGCCGTATGCCTCTCGCCGGTTGGAGACGACCAGGGCGGCTTCGACGCCGGGCAGTTTCCCCTCCTCGATGGCCTGCAAGATGGCCTCCAGGTTGGTGCCAGAGCCGGAAATCAGGATAGCGATGCGTGTCATAGTCACTCCTCGGTTTGCGTGTGTTGTGATTCGTCGGCCGGCAGCGTGAAATAGAAAACGCTTCCCACGCCTACCTCGCTCTCGACGCCCACGTCTCCGCCCAACTTTTCCACGATGCGCCGGACGATGGACAGGCCCAGCCCGTACCCTTCGGCGCGCACCTGGTGCAGACGTGTGAACTCGGTGAACAGGCTCTCTTGCTCCTCCTCGGTGAGGCCCGCGCCGTTGTCGCACACCCAGAAACGTACCGCACCATCCTGTGCCGTCGCTCCCAGCTCGACGCGCGGTGGTTGGCCGCCGTACTTGAGGGCATTGCTGATATAGTTGACCCACACTTCCTGCACCCACGGGCCGTAGCCCACGGCTACCGGCCACTCTTCGGGCGCGGCGACCTCGCCTTGATACTGGGCGATCATGCTGTTCAGCCGTTCCTTTGCCTCGACGACGATGGGGAACATATCAAGCGGCTTGCATTCGTCCTGCTGCTGCTTACGCACGCTGGCCAGTAGCAGTAGTTCGTCGATGATATTGCCCATCCTCTTCGCGTTTCTGGCGATGACTTGGATATCTTGCAGCACTGCATCCATTGGCATATTGGCGCCTTCTGTTTCGAGCATTGTGCTGTAAGCGGTCAACCCGCTTAGAGGGTTCCTCAGATCGTGGGCCACGGTGTGCGCAAAGGCGTCCAGTTCGGCGTTCTGCCTTTCTAATCCTACTGCGTATTGCCTCAACTCCCCGATCAGGCGCGCGTTGTCGATGGCGACCGCGACCGAGGCAGCCAGGGCCTCTGTCAGGTTAAGATCATCCTCGGTGAACGGCCCCACGATTTTGTTGACCATCTCCAGCACGCCGATGACGGAGCCCCGTACCTGGAGCGGTACCGCGAGCAGGGAGCGTGTCTGGAAACGGGTCTGTTCGTCGACACCGGAGAAATGGCGATCGTCGCTGGCGGCATCGGATATGATGGCGCTCTCTTTGTGCTCCATGACCCAGCCGACGACGCCCTGATCGGTGGGTATGCGCATGTTGACCGGTGACTGTTCTGGCTCAACGCCCAACTGGTTACAGGCGGCCCAGCATACCATCTCGTCTTTCTTTTCTTCGTCCAGCAGCCACACCGACACGCCTTGTACGGCGATAACCTCTGTCAGGATGCGTGACAGTTGAGCCGTGATTTGATGTTGGTTGAGGGAAGCGGTCAATTGTTGCCCGAGTTGATTGAGCCGAGCCAGTGTGTAGGCGTGCTGCCTCAGGGTCATCTCTGTCTTTTCGCGCCCGGCCTGAGCCTGTTCCAGCTTTGACAGCATGCTGTTGATCGCTTGGGCCAGGCTGGATAGCTCGTCCTGGCCTGTGAGGTGTACGCGTTTCGAGAGATCGCTGGTCGCGCCGATGCGATCGACGCTCTGGTTGAGGTATGCCAGCCGTGCCAGCACCGATCTCTCCAACAGGATTATCGATACCGCACCAAACACCAGGCCGATGGCCAGCAGAGAGAGCAAGAAATACAGTATGCTTTGCTCTCCTTGGTTGTAGATGTCTCTAGCCATCCGAGTCTCTACGATGAGTGCCGGGTTGCCATAGATGTCGTCCAGTCGAGCGTATCCGGCGATCGTGTCCGGGCCTTGAGGCCTCACCAAGGTGGTTCCTTCCGTCGATAACGATTCGCTCAGGTCGTTCGGCGCTTCCTCAAAGCGCGTAATGGTAAAGGGGATCAGCGAGGTTCCTGCCAATAGCTCAATCTCTGTCTCGTCTAGGTAGCGGGCCATGATCAATGCCCCGCGAATTGGCTCTTCCTCTTCACTGGTTAGAATGGAATGCGAGGCTACGAGGAGCGGCCCGGCTGGCGAAAGGACGAGGCCCTTGATCGCGCTGTCGGTTTCGGGGTGGCGTGCCAACATCGAATCGCCGGTGGTGCTTTCGAGTAGGCTCTCTGAGATGGGAATTTGTTCCTCTTCTTGCAGATCGTAGCCTTTCCCATAGACCAAATTGCCCTGCGCATCGACGTACAGGACAAAGTTGAGCCGCATGTGGAGAAAGGTTTCGTCTACGAGATTGGAATCGACATAGTCTTGGTTGCCGTCTGCGACGAATACGTAGGTGTCGTCCCGGGCGGCCCAGTCGAATGCTGTTGCATCCAGGGCGTCAATGTCGTTCTGGAGGGCGCTCAACACGCGGTCGAGGTTCTGCTGGACGTTCTCTTCTTCAAGCCGGGCAAAGCCGTTTAGCAGGATCAGGTGTGAACTGACGTAAAGCAGCGAAAGTAAAAAGACGATGGTCAGACCTATGCTGATCAGTGTCTTGTTGCGTAATCTCATCGTGCTAATTCCCTCCTGCCAACACCTATTGCAAGAGCTGGGGAGACGACGTCCCCATCGCGATGTCGCTCCTGTTTTGTGCGCC
Organism: uncultured Anaerolineales bacterium; assembly: GCA_964551295.1. Classification (GTDB taxonomy): domain Bacteria; phylum Chloroflexota; class Anaerolineae; order B4-G1; family B4-G1; genus JAFGED01. The sequence continues at coordinate 16,288 of CAZKDJ010000066.1, forward strand.
ATCAAAGTCGATTCGCGCGATGCCCTCGTACGCTTTTGTGCGAGCCTCTTCCAGGCTGGCACCGACGGACGTCACCGCCAGCACACGCCCGCCCGCTGTGAGCAGCTTTCCGCCTTGTAGCTTGGTTCCGGCCTGAAAGACGACGGTATCGGGGAGCGCGTTGGCTTCCTCGACGCCCGTGATGGCTTTTCCCTTCTCGTACGCGCCGGGGTAGCCGCCAGAGGCCTTGACCACGCAGACGGCGTGGGCAGGCTTCCAGCGCACCTCGATCTCGTCCAGTCGCCCTTCGATGCAGGCCAAGAGAATGTCAACCAGGTCGTTCTCCAATAGCGGCAGCAACACCTGCGTCTCCGGGTCGCCGAAGCGGCAGTTGAACTCGAGCACGCGCATGCCGCGCTTGGTGAGCATCAACCCGGCGTAGATGATGCCCACGTAGGGCGTGCCGCGGCCCCGCATGCCGTCGATGACCGGCTGCAGGACGCGCCTGCGGGCTTCCTCGATCATCTCCGGCGGCAGGTAGGGGGAGGGGGCGTAGCAGCCCATCCCGCCGGTGTTCGGCCCCGCGTCTCCGTCGCCCACGCGCTTATAGTCGCGGGCTGGGATCATGGGCACCACCGTCTGGCCGTCGGAAAAGGCCAGTAGCGAGGCCTCTTCTCCTATCAGACAGTCCTCGACCAGCACCTCGTCGCCGGCGTCGCCAAAGGCGCGCGCCACCATCGTCCTGTGCAGCGCGGCCTCTGCCTCCTCCAGCGTCGAACAGACGAACACCCCCTTGCCCGCCGCCAGGCCGCTGGCCTTGACGACGATTCCCTGGGTGAGGGGCAGCGTGCGCAGGTAAGCCAGCGCTGCGTCGTAGTCGTGAAAGATGGCGCCCACGCCGGAGGGGATGCCCTCCTCGATCATAAAGCGCTTGGAGAAGGCTTTGGAGCCTTCGAGTTGGGCGGCGGCCCCGGTCGGACCGAAGGCGCTCAGGCCGGCCTCCTCGAAGGCATCGACCAGCCCGACGACCAGCGGCGCTTCCGGCCCTACCACCGTCAGGTCGATGCGTTCCTTCTTGGCGAAATCGACCAGGGCGGGGACGTCGGTGCCGGAGATGGCCACGTTTTGGGCGATCTCGGCCGTGCCGCCGTTCCCCGGCGCGACGAAGAGCGTGTCGACTTGTGGCGATTGGGCGAGTTTCCAGGCCAGCGTGTGCTCGCGCCCGCCTGAACCGACGACTAGGATGCGCATGTGTTCCTCCTTGAAATCAACATAGTCTCAGTAGATCCAAGATTCGCAGCGAACAACTCGACTGGAGCCTCCAGATCGCCATCCTTTTGCCGTCGCTCGATTCCCGGCATGATATAGACTTCAAAGATGTTCTCACTTGCTCTTCGGTAGATCTCTTCGTAGTCTGAGTTCTTCACATCTACACCTTTCGTGCTCCAGGACTGCGGGCACCCCAACGGTTGGCTTCAGGCGCCGGGTGGCTGAAGCGTGGCCTACCTCGATAGAAACCGCCGCCTCTGACCACGCCAAGTAACGATTTGAGCGCCGATACAACCCGGTCGGCTCCAAGCGGTGTTGGGCCGCACCCCAATCCGCAAGCCTAGCTACCAACACCCACTTGACTCCAAACCAAGTTTGAGTAATAGTCGTAACTAGCTTTCGGCGTTACAAAGGATAGGACCGAGTCAGTGAGTTCTTGTTTGTTGATACTCCAACCGTGTTTGTCTATTTTGACTGCCTTGATACCGGCAGTGTTCTTTCCTTTGGACAGCAAAGAACGCGTGTTCCCTCTTTGCCAAGAATCATAGAAAATGATTCTCTCTTGATCAAGTAATGCGCCAATGACCGTCACTGTATGTGCACAATCGCCTAGAAAAACACCAAGAGTGCCACTTGGGTTTGGCAGTCCTTTCAACTCTGCAAGTGACAAGTTCGCGACTTGTTCACGATGATGCTTGAACGAGTGGTAAATGTAATCCCATATGTCGGCGGGTAAAAGGTCTGTTATGAACGATTGAGGGATTCTGCTAGGAGGCCAGTATTCTTTTGCGTTCCTAAGACACATATGAAACTGCCTGGACAGCAAGGTAATGGCAAGCCATAGCTCTTCAAGAGTGCCCCCTCTTCGTTGTACGGTGAATTCTCCCTTCTTGAACCTCTCGAATTCTTGTTGAATCTCCTCATAGTTGATCGCAGCTAGCTCCTGTTGAGTTCTAGGGAATTGGGAGGTTCTGGACCAGGATTGTGCTATGAACAATATAGGCCATTCAAGATCCTGCCAATTTTCCCACTGAGAATGATGTTTGGCCGCTAATTGATAAGTTTCCATTGATACTCATTTGAGTGCCTAGATCAACAGCAGCATAAACACAACTACCGCCGCTGACAATCCCAATACATAAGCTACGGAGCCGAGGATGATTCCTTGCCTTAGCGTGGAAGCTATGCGATTACGCACTTGTTTGTAGTCAGTGAGAATGACAACTGGCCTGACAGAGAACCGCTTTGGAATCAAGGTTATGGTTGACAGGATGATGCTTACCAAGAACAAAATAGGGGGTAGGATGCTGATACGGGATTCAAGAGAAGCGGTAGCCATCTGTTCAACTCCAAGGTACTTCAGAATCCCGAAATACACTGGTATAGATCCAGAGCTAAACGCTATCAGTGTCTTGCAGAAATCCCTGGCTGTCTCTATTGACGAGCTGATAGTGCTTTCAGCTTCTCCTAACAAAAGCTTGTCTGACTCGTCTAGTCTGCTCACAGATACAACCTGAATGTTCTTCATTCTTGCCTCTCTTCAATCAGGTGCGCTTCAGGCTTGGCGTCGACCTCAGATATCCACAAGTAGGTTTTCATCGGTATGGTGACCTCTGCTTTGAAGCGTTCATTCTCAACAGGACATTCTAGGACGATAGTCAAACATCGCGTTCCATCTGTCGTCTTGTTTTTTCCTCCAAACAGATACGTGGTTCCCAGGTACAGTTGGTAGGTATGTTTCCCTCCACAGACTGGGCAAACTTTGATCGTGACTTTCCTTGTGTGTTTGGGCAACTTATCCCTCCTAACCAATCAAATAGGTCTCTCACCAGAGAGTTTTGCGCGGCCCAACGGCGGAGCTCACCTGCCCGCGCCGGGTTTGCATGACCACCGCCTGAACAAGCTCACGAACGACTGCAAAAAGCCGCGATACAACGGAGCGCCGAAGGCGCGGGTCAGGTGCA
>CAZKDJ010000067.1:0-19329 GCA_964551295.1 uncultured Anaerolineales bacterium
CCTACCGTCGTCTTTGACATGTGACCCGGATAGAGCACCGTCCCGTCTGGCAGCTTGAACAACACCTCGCAAATCGAGTGCTCAAGTGTATCCCAATCGCCGCCGGGCAGGTCGGTGCGCCCCACCCCATCGGCAAACAGCACGTCGCCGTCAAAAGCCACGCCCTCTTCTTCTAGATAGAAGGTCACGCCCCCTGGAGAGTGGCCCGGGGTGTGCAACACCCGGAAGCGTAGCGTGCCCACCTCCAGCACCTGCCCATCCTCCAGTTCCACGTCCGGCATCGGGCTTTCTACCTCTGGCAAGCCGAACAGGGCAGCGCCGCCCTTCGCTTCCAAAATCGGCAGCTCTGCCGGATGCAGTGCCAGGGGCGCGCCCGTCGCCGCCACGATCTCGGCATTGGCCCCCATGTGATCAAAGTGGCAGTGGGTGTTGAGGACATAGCGGATCGTCAAGTCGTTCTCCTCGACCGCTTTGAGAATGCGCCCCGGGTGTCCACCGGGATCGATCACCACCCCCTCCCGCGTCTCCTCGCAGCCGACGACGTAGCAGTTGGTTTGAGTAATGCCGACGTGAACGATAGAAAGTATCATCCGCCTATCCCGCTCCAAATATGCGTGCCCACAGCGGCGGCCCCAATACCAGCAGGCCGACGACGACCGCCAGGATGGCCCCCAGCAGCACCGCCCCCGCCGTCACATCCTTGACGATCTTGGCCTGTGGGTGGTATTCGGGGCATATTAGGTCAACGAGCGATTCGGCCACCGTGTTCAACATCTCGCTGACCAGCACGAAACCGATGGTCAGCGCCAGCACAGCCCACTGCATATAGGAGAGTTCCAGCCAAAGTCCCAATGCAATCACGCCCACCGCGATGATCAGATGAATACGCGCGTTACGCTGCGTGCGCAAAGCGTACCACAGGCCGGCAAATGCGTGCCGAAAACTCTCGACGATATTTCGACTGCGCATCATCGTACCAGCGGGTCACAAAGGGGGATTCACGTCGATTCCCAGGACCTGGAGGATCTGCGACTGTACACGCCACATCTTTGCCCGAGGCTCCCCTTCCTGATCGTCGTACCCCAGGAGATGCAGCACGCCGTGGACAACGAGTAACTGTAACTCTGCCTGGACATCGTGTCCCGCCTCAGCGGCATGAGCCACAGCACGGTGGAAAGAGATGACAATGTCGCCGAGATAGCGCGGCTCGCCCGGGGCATCGACAAACGGCCCGCGCGTTTCGTCTGCAAAGGCCAGCACATCGGTCGGCGCATCCACTCCCCGGTAACGGCGATTAAGCTCGCGCAGGGTTTCGTCGTCGGTCACCACCACAGCCAGCTCGCACTCGCTCTGGACCTGTTGGTCGTGCAGAGTCTGCAGCGCGGCCCGACACAGCAACTCTGTCTCGACCTGCGATTCCAGGCCCTCATCGACGTGAACGGCTATGGCATGCATGACAGCCTCGTCCTACCCTCAAGCAGCAGCGCTCTCCGTGCGGGGATACTGAATGCGCGGATGAAAAACGCCCTTCAGCGCGGAGACAAACGCCTCGCGCGCGACCTCAAGATCGTGCAGCGTCAAGTCGCACTCACTCAACTGGCCATCGGACACGCGGTCGGAAAAAACGCGGTTGACGATCTCGGCCACCTCCTCCGCGCTGGTGGGACGGATAGCGCGCACGGCTGCCTCACACCCATCGGCCAGCATGACCAATGCGGTCTCCTTGCTCTGTGGCTTGGGGCCTTGATAGCGAAAGTTGTCGGCATCAACCGCTGCCACATCGCCCGCCAACTGCACGGCCTTGTCATAGAGAAAACTGACCCACGTCGTGCCGTGATGCTCGGGGATGAAATCACGCACGCGGCGAGGCAACCGAGACCGTCGTCCCATGTCGATGCCGTCATTGACGTGGCTGACGATGACCTCGGCACTCGTGCTTGGGTCGAGGCGGTCGTGCGGATTGACGCCCTCCACCTGATTCTCGGCGAAAAAGTAAGGACGCGTGATCTTGCCCACATCGTGATAATAAGCGCCCACACGAGTCAGAAAAGTATCCGCCCCGATGCGCTCCGCCGCCTGCTCGGCCAAACTGGCCACCATCATGCTATGATGGTAGGTAGCGGGGGCCTCGCGGAGCAGGCGCTGCAGCAAGGGATTGTCGGGGCGACTCAACTCGATCAGGCGCATCGTCGTCGCAATATCGAACAACGGCCCGATGAGGAATAACCCACCCAACGCCAGGCTGGCCGAGAGCAGCCCGTTGCCGATGCCAGCCAGCACCGTCACCAGCAATTCACCCGTCTGGAGGACGTCGGCACCCTGCGGCAGACGAAAGACGAGAACGACGAGCGCGTGAGCCAAAGAGACGAACCCGCCAGCGCGGAACAAGGCCCCGATCCGCTCGACACGTCCCAAGGTGAGCGCAGCGACAATACCGCCCAGGATAGTATACAGGACCACCTCCAGAGAATTACCGGCGATGGCTCCAGCGACACAGCCAAGGAACAGGGTCGCTGCCACACCCGCGTGCGGCCCCAGGGCGGCAACGACCAGCATCGCCATCGCCGGTGCCGGAGCGAGATAGCGCAAGATATCACCTGCAGGCAGCATCAGCCACTCGGCAAGGACAAACAAGGAGACCAACAACACCAGCAGAAGGAGTTGCTGACCGCTCCAGAGCACGCCGGATCGGAACCGGGCCAAATACAGAAACAGCAACACGGTCGCCAACAGCGCCAGCAGGATTGCTCCGACAAAATCGGTCCACCGCGTCTGAGGCTGCCGCAGGCCAAGCTGATTCATCACTTCGATATCGAGGGTGTCGACGATCTCGCCGGCCCGGACGATGATCTGATTGGCCTCGAAGGTTCGCAGCACAGCCCCCACCCCCTCCCGCGCTTGCTGCCGGGCATCCCCCGTGGCTTGAGGGTCGTAAGAGGAATTGGGAACCAGGAAACTCCGCACGAGATCGACGGTGACCGCCACTTCCTCATCCGAGAGGTCGAGGCTGACCAGATCAGGCACCTCTTCGAGAACCTCCGGCAAGCGGTGCTCGCGAATCTCGGAGCGCATGGCCACACCGATCACCCGCAGGGTCTCGTGCTCCACACGATCCCAGCCATCTTCGGATAGATCAAGCAGATTGTTGAGTGTCTCGGCGGAAAGGTGAGATAACTCGGGGACGGCCCCAATCAGACTGCGCTGTTGGGCGGGAGAAGCCAGTGTGTCGGCTCGCACCGTTCCCAGGTAGTCGAGCACCTGGCGGGCGCGGTCGAACTGCTGACGAGCCAGCGCGGGATCGGGATCGGTATAGATGGGGGCGACGGCGGCAGCTGCGCGTCCCTGTTGCTCCGCGGTCAGAATGGCACTCTCGTAGCTCACGCGGTCCGGCGCGCGGATATCACGGGGGGCGACCCCTCCAGCTTCGATCACCACCTGTTCCGCGGGCAGCAGAGGGAAGACCATCACACTGGCCGAAATCCCCGCCAACACGATTCCCAGCAGGATCAGGCGTACCCACGCCCACCAGTGATGGGTGACTTGACGCAACGAGAATCCTCCTCTACACCCCTCGACTTTGTGACGCTGGCAATCGCCTACCGGGATTGACAAAAGGGAGCACACGCAGCGCTCCCTCTGATCTATTCGACCTGTTCACTGACACAGCTCTTTCAGCTAGCCAACAACTCGCGCACGACCTCATCCACCAAGCGACCGTCGGCGCGCCCTTTGAGCTTGGACATCAACTCACGCATCACGGGGCCCATCTGCGCCATACCAGTTGCTCCGACCTCCTCGATCACCTGCTGTGCCTCTTGGACGATTTCCTCACGGGAAAGCAGCTTGGGCAAGTATGCCTCGAGGATTGCCAACTCTGCTTCCTCTTTGGCAAGCAGTTCTGGGCGGTCGGCCTCACGCAACTCGGCGATGGCATCTTGTCGCTGTCTGGCCTGCTTTTGTAGTACCGCCGCCACGCCAGCATCGTCCATCTCACCGCCTTGCGCGACCTCGGCGTTCGTGATCTCGGTCAGCGACATGCGAATGACCAACTTGCGAGGCTCATCGCGAGAACGCAACGCCTCCTTGAGATCATCCTGCAAGCGCTCCTTCAAACCCATTTTACAAACCTGCCTCAGAAAATCGTCCTAGTAACGTGATTGCTGGTCCCGATGCGTCTGCCGCCGGCTCTTGCGCAGCTTGGCCGCTTTCTTGCGCTTGCGAACCACGCTGGGCTTTTCGAAAAAGCGACGACGACGCGCCTCCGACAGAATGCGGTCGCGCTGCACCTTCTTGTTGAAACGTCTCAACAAGGAGTCGAAGGACTCGTGATCATCAATGATAACCTTAGTCACCCTTGCTTCACCCCTCTCTGTACTCGATTTGGTCCAACAAGCGACCGAGGCTCATTATAATCGTGCAGTGAACGCTTGTCAAGCAACACGTTGAGCGCCATATGCTCTACTTTTTTCCAGTCGGCCTTCGTACACTCTCAGAAAGACGACTCCCGCCAGGATCATCAGGCTGCCGCCCAGTTGCACCCCATTCAAGCGCTCGCCGAGCAGAAAGTAGGCGATCACGGCGGTGAAGGCCGGTTCCAGGGTAAGAATCAGGTTGGCGACGCTGGAGGGCAAGAGGCCCAGGCTGACGTTGTATAGCCCAAAGCCGATCAACGTGGGCCCGGCCGCCAATAGGAACAGGGCACCCCACCCCGGCAGTTCGCTCCCCAACCAGAAGAGATCACTCAGGCCAGACCAAAGACCCACCGACAGCAAATTGAAGAGCAGCAAAAAGACCGCAGCAAAACCGAAAGTATACAGCAGGGTCGTCCAAGGGTTCAGGCCGCGTTGCGAGGCCGAGCGCCCCATCAGGCTATAGATGGCGTACCACAGGCCGGAGAGCACCCCGGCAAGGACGCCGAGAGGTGCACCCGCCAGACTCACACGCCAGACCGCCGAGTCCAACGCCCCAGCAACCAAGACACAGCCTCCCAAACTGAGAACGATAGCCAGCAGCTTGGCCCCATTCAGACGTTCCCGGAGCAGAAACCGGCCCAGCAAAGCGGTGAATCCCGCCGACGAGTAGACGAGCACGGTGGAGATAGCCGCTCCGCTCAGTGCGACTGCAAACGTCCACAAGGCATTAAAGATCGCCAGCATGAGACCATAGACGACGAGATAGAGCAGGTCTCGGCGCGTCACCCGAAGCAGAAGTGGGCGCAACAGCCCTAGCGCAGGCAGCAAGGTGAAGGCCACGAAGCCGTCTCGCCAGAAAGCCAGCACCAGCGGGGGCAGGTGGTAGGTCTGGGTCAGGTAACGGATCAAGATAGCCGTGGTCGAAAGGATGACCGCGCTGACCAGGGCAATCGTATAGCCGCGCGTAAAGCTCGAACTGCGGGAAACTGATGTGGACATAATCTACACCCCTTTTCAAAGCGTCAGTAGTTGCGCATATTGTATGCGAAAATCGGCCTGGTTTGTAGAGCCAATATTGGCCAATATCAATCAGGCCAATTAGGCGCGTTTAAGCAGAATGTGTGTCCAATTGGCCCTTCCAAATCCATCAAGAATGTGATACGATCGTCCTACCAATTTCGACGGAGTAAACGCATGCGCATCCCGCTTGATCGCCAGAGTAAGGTGCCCCTCTATCGCCAGATCGAGGCTTTCTTACGCCAGGGAATTCTATCGGGCAGCCTGGCGCCCGACACCCGCCTGCCCGCCACCCGGCAGCTCGCTCGCGACCTGGACGTCAATCGCCTGACGGTGGAGAACGCCTACGCCGAGCTGCAAGCCGACGGTCTGGTTGAAGGTCGAGTGGGCAGCGGCACCTACGTCCTGCCGCCCTACCCCTTCCCCTCCCTTGCCAGAGATGATCCCAACGCACCCTGGCCACTGTGGCAGCGGGATGTACGGGACAAAGATAGGTTATCCAAAACGATCGCGCCGAGCGAGATGCTCAAAGCCACCGGTCACCCCAATCCCATCGACTTTGCCGGCGGCACCGGAGCCTCTCGCCTGTTTCCCGTCGACGAGTTCCGCAAGACTATCCAAACCGTGATGCGCCGCGACGGCGTCGCCGCCCTGGAATACGGCGATCGCAAGGGATACGCCCCGCTGCGCAGCACCATCGCCCACGTCCTGGCCAGCCAGGGCCTTCAAACGAGCGCGGATAGCATCCTCATCACCGCCGGCTCGCAGCAAGCGCTGGCGTTGGTCTCGCAAATGCTTCTCAAATCAGGCGACGTCATCCTGGTGGAAAGCCCAACCTACGGCGGAGCACTGGATCTGTTCCGCGCTCTCGGCTTCAAGATCGTGGGCATCTCCACCGACGAGCGCGGCATGCAGGTCGGAAAGCTGGAAAAGCTGCTCCAGCAGCACCATCCCCAACTCATCTACACCATCCCCAACTTTCAGAATCCAACTGGCACCTGCCTGAGCAGCCAGCGCCGCCGCCGGTTGATCGCCCTGGCAGACCAGTATAACGTGCCCATCCTCGAGGACGATTTCGTGGGTGATCTGCGCTACGATGGGCGCGCTCAGCCGGCGCTGAAGGCACTCGCTCCCGGCGGCCGGGTCATCTACGTCAGCACCTTCTCCAAGATGCTGATGCCCGGGCTGCGCGTGGGCTTTGTGGTGGCCGAAGGCCCGGTCTATGACCACCTGGTCAGCTACAAGCGCGTCAACGACCTGGCGACCTCCAACTTGATCCAGCGTGCTCTGGAGGCTTACGTCACCGTCGGACGCTATCAGGCTCACCTACGTCGCTCCTGTCGCGTGTATCGTAGGCGACGGGATGCCATCCTCGAGGCTATCGCGCGCTACCTGCCCGCCGACGCGCGCGTCAACCCACCCCTGGGCGGGCTGTTCGTCTGGCTGCACTTGCCCGACGATCTATCCTCTGAGAAGCTGCTCCCACTGGCCTGCCAGGAAGGGGTAGCCTTTGCACCCGGCGGCGACTTTTTCCCCAACCGCTCCGCCGGCGAGCATGCGATGCGCCTCAATTTCGCCACGCATCCGCCCGAGACTATCAAGGACGGAATCAAGAGATTGGGGAAAGCAATCGAGCAGCTAACCACAGGTTGCATCGATTTTCACTGATTTGTCAACGAATAGGCAACCAGGGCATTTGTTTATTCGTTTTGCATTCGGTGACAGTCTGACGCAAAAACGCAGTGCGTCAGGTCTCCGTATGCCAGCCGCCCGGCGCGCGTTTCTTGGCGTATGCCAATCGTCGGTCTCCACACATTCTTTCATCCACCCAGCGTACACGATGCGTCCAGCAGAGCGAAGCGAGTTGTGCTATCTTATGATCAGACCGATTTACAAAATCTCTGATCTTAGGAGGGTGTGTTATGACACGCCAAATTGCTTTCTGTGGTTCACTTGTACTCATCGCCATTGCTATTGTTCTGACGGCCCTGGGAATGCCCGGCTTCTGGCCCGGCCGCCAAGATAGTGCCGTGGCCGTCCCCCAGGCCGCCAGCGCACAGATCTCCGTCGACTGGCCCAATGCGTCGCACCCTGTAGCCCAGGTGACGTTTGATCGGGCGATGGACGTCGAGAGCATGGCCGCGGCGATCAAGGTCGAGCCGTTCGTGCCGCTGGACCTGCACTGGGAGGATCGCACGCTCTACGTCGAGCCATACGAGCCGCTGGCCCTCGACACGCGCTACCAGTTCATCTTGGACACGACGGCCACCGACGTCGAGGGAACCCCACTGGATCAAGTCTACCATTGGGGATACGTGACAGGGAACCCCATCGCCAGCATCGTCCAACCGGTCAGGAACAGGGAGCGCTCCACACCGCTGGTGGTCCAATTCACCAGCCCGATGGAACCGGACAGCGTGGCTCAATCCCTGAGAATCGAGCCGCCGGTCGCGGGCGAGATCCACTGGGGCGAGGAGAACACCCTGCTCACGTTCACACCGGCCCAACCCCTGCCCAGCGAGAGCGCGTACACGGTCCATTTCGATAGCGCGCTGCAAGATGCCTCCGGCGGCCAGTATCCACCCGTGGAACCGCTGCGGTTCACCACGCCGCCGGCCATCCTGGCCGTCAGCCCGCTCGACGAAACCCTGTATCCTGGCGCCATGATCGAGATCCTGTTCGATCGATCCATGGAACCACGAGCGACGGAGCGCGCGGTACAGATCACGCCGGAGGTACCGGGACGCTTTGCCTGGCAGGGCACACGCCTCATCTTCGAGCCGGAAAACAACTGGGAGCCGCTGTCCGCGGTCACCGTCACCGTGACGCCTGACGCCCGCGATCAAGCCGGCAGCCCGATCCTGAACGAGCCGTATAGCTGGTCGTTCCACTTGGCCGAGACGGCAGAGCTATTGAATACGGACGTGTTGAGTGAGACAGCGTGTGATACGTCGTCCAGCATGGGGATGGACATCACCGTGCGTCCGCTGCTCCCGCAGCGGCTGCTGACCGGGGACCGCGTCCAGGTTTTCGCCGTCGTCCGCAACCAGAGCACCTGCGCGCGGCGCGTTTACGCATCGCTCGCCAGCGACCTTCTAGCGGTGGAGGGACTGACGACGCACATCCTGATCCTGACCCCCGGCGAGCAGCGTGTGACGAGTTGGATGGCGCGGGCCGAAAGAGCGGGCGGGGGCGAGGTGATCGCTCAGGCCGTCTCCGGCATGGATGGCGACGTCGTGCGCTCACACGTGACCGTCCAGCCGGGAAACGACGACCGTAAGACCGGCGACCCCGTGGGCATCGTGCGTGTCAGCCGCGAGTACCTGGACGTGGAAACCGGGCACACCGGTGCCAGCGTGCCCATAGGCCAGGTCGTGCAGGTGCGCTTGCAAGTCGAGGTGCCCCACGCCGCCACGAACGTCGTCGTCGAGGACCGCCTGCCGGCTGGGCTGGAGGCGCTGCGCCCGCGCGACCTCGAGTACGCGGTGCAGGACGACGTGGTGCGCTTCTCCATGCCCCGGCTAGACGCCGGGAGCCACACGCTGACCTACCTGGCGCTGGCGACGTATGGGGGGCAGTACAGCGCGCCGCCCGCCGAGGTTTACCAAGCAGGCGACGGCGGCCTGTGGGGACGATCCGCTAGCGGGGCGTTGACCATCGACGCAGACGCCAAGCAGGGCCTGGCCAAAGTGCTGGGAGGCGGCGGTGGCGGCGGGGACTATTACGACCCACTGGGCTCCTGCGTCGGCGGCACCGATGTCCCCAACGACGAACCCTACGACGCCATGTTCTTTGAGGAGTACGGGGTCAATCCCTTCGTCGATACCGACGAGGACAACCTGTCCACCTTTGCGGTGGACGTGGACACCGGGTCGTACGCCATCATGCGCTACTATGTGAACGACGGTTTCCTGCCTCCGGACGAGTCAGTGCGCGTGGAGGAGTATGTCAACTACTTTGACCAAGAATACGCGCCGCCGGCCGAAGGCGAAGGGGCCTTTGCCATCCACCTGGACGGAGCGCCCTCGTTCTACGGCAGCGAGCAGCACCACCTGTTGCGCGTAGGCCTGCAGGGATACCTGCCCTCTCCGGAGGAGCGCCCAGACGTTGTGTTGACCTTTGTGATCGATGTCTCCGGCTCGATGGACATGCAGAATCGGCTGGAGCTGGTCAAAGACTCATTGGAGCTGCTGGTCGAGGAACTGCGCCCCAGCGACCGGATCGGGATCGCCGTCTACGGCTCGCGCGGCTACGCGCTGCTGGAGCACACGCCCGTATCCGAGGCAGACGAAATCCTGAAGGCGATCAAGCGCCTGGAGCCCGGGGGCTCAACCAACGCCGAAGAAGGACTGCGCATCGGCTATCAGATGGCCGACGAGGCGTTCGACCCCGAGGCCATCAACCGCGTCATCCTGTGCTCCGACGGCGTGGCCAACGTGGGCAAGACCGGACCCGAGTCGATCCTGAAAGAGATCGGCGTGTATGCCGAGCAGGGCATCTATCTGACGACGGTAGGCTTTGGTATGGGCAACTATAACGACGTGCTGATGGAGCAGTTGGCCGACCACGGCGACGGGTTCTACGCCTACGTCGACACGATCACCGAGGCCGAACGGCTCTTTGTGTACGAGCTGCCCTCGACGCTGCAGGTCATCGCGCGGGATGCCCGCATCCAGGTCGAGTTCAACCCGGGCGTGGTCAGGAGCTACCGGCTGATCGGGTACGAGAACCGCGACATGGCCGACGAGGAGTTCCGCGACGACGATGTGGACGCGGGCGAGATCGGCCTGGGTCACAGCGTCACCGCGCTCTACGAGATCAAGTTATGGGAGGAAGCCTCGTCGACCGACCCGGCGATCACCGTCTATGTACGGTACGAGAACCCGGACACCGGCGAGACGCTCGAACAGAACCATTCCATCAGTTGGGGCGAGTTTGCCGGCACGTTCAAGGAGGCCCCGCCACGCTTCCAGTTGGCCGCCGTCGTGACGGAATATGCCGAGGTGCTACGCCATAGCTACTGGGCTAAGGAGTCGAGCTTGGACGATGTCCTGGCGCAGGCGCGCCGCGTGGCCGAGTACTTCCCCGAGGACGAGGACGTGGCCGAGTTCCTGCAACTGGTCGAACGAGCCACCACGCTCAGCGACAAGGAGGATGAGGACACACCCTAGGCTGCAAACCTCAGCATAGAGCAGCAGGCGAGCGGACTGATGTCACCTATCAGTCCGCTTCGTCTGCACCCGCAGGCACGTCCACGATGACGACCGTACCTTCGCCAGGCGCCGACTGAACGGCCAGCGTGCCCCCCAGCGTGCGCGCGCGTTCGTACATGCCGACGAGCCCCAGCTTGCCCGTGGACACCAGGTCGTCCATTCGCGCAGGGGCGTTGAACCCGTGGCCGTCGTCCTTGATCCTTATCCTGACACTATCGGGGGAAAACCGGACCTGTACCAGGGCGTGCGAAGCTCCCGAATGGCGCCGGACGTTGTTCAGCGCCTCCTGGACGATGCGGAAAAGGGCCAGCTCTGCCTCCAGCGTCAGCCGGCGCGCCGCACCGCTCACACCCAGCTCCGCATCGATGCCATCTTCCTTCAAATCATCGGTCAGGCCCTCGATCGTCGCGACGAGGCCGAGGTGATCGAGCGTGGGCGGGCGGAGATCCTGGATATAGTGCCGCACACCTTGCAGCGTCGTCCCGATCAGTTCCTGCAGTGTGGCCAATCGCTCCAGCGCCGCCTCGGGCAGCGGGTCGGGAAGCGCGGCCAGGCTCTCCAGCCGGCGGGAGAGGGCAATGAGCATCTGAACCGTCTCGTCGTGCAGCTCGCGGGCGACGCGCTTGCGCTCATCCTCCTGCGCCCGCGTGATCTGCCGGGCGTAGAAACGCATACGCTCGTAGAGACGGGCGTTCTCGATAGCTATACCGGCCTGACGGCCTATGCTGGTGAGGATGGCGACGTCGCTATCGAAGAAACATTTCGCCTTGTCAGTGCTCACCAGGCTCAACGCGCCAAAGACTCGGTCGCCGCTCACGATGGGCACCGCTACGACGCTGGTCAGGCCGGCCTCGGCAAAGGCTGGGATAATCGAGGGATAGGCCTGGTAATCAACCACGACAACCGGGCTACCGGTGTCCATCACCTCTCCGGCCACCCCCTCTCCCTTCGAGAAGGTCACTTCCGCCAGTTCCTGAGGTAGATTGTGGAGATATGGGTAGCGAATGCTTTCCCTCTCCCGATCAAAGAGCGCGATGCCCCCACCGTCGGCCCCCGTCAGCTCCTCGGCGATCTGGATCACCTTGGTCAAGACGCGGTCCAGCTCCAGCTCGGAGGTGATCTGTTCGGCCACCTCGTTCAGCCGCTGCTGGATCTGCAACTGCCGGGCGTCGGCCTCCTGGCGCAGCGCCTTTTCCCGAGCCTGGGCATCGATAATGCGAACGACGAAATAGCCGACGGCCGCCGCAGCCGCCGTCTCGATGAGGGCATCCACCGGGCTGGGCGAGATCCAGATGGCGCGGGGCAGCATGACGGCGACGATGGCAGCCAGTGCGATCACCCCCCCCCTGAGCCCGAACGCGTAAGTGGCGATGGTTATTGGGAGGACGAACAGGATGCGGTCGACGGCGTGGCGCGTGAGGAACGTATTCACCAGGGCGGGCAACAGGTCTGTCCGAAAGTAGTGAAGAAATGCGGTCACGGCAAAAATCGCCACGACGACCCAGAAAGAACGATCGGCCAGCGTCCTCTTCCATCCAGACTCGGACAGGCCTGATTCCAAAGCCGAACGTCTCCTTTCAACCGGCGACGGCGTCTCAGATCGTGTCTTCCAGGGAAAGCCAACCCTTGCGCAGGGCATAAAGCACCGCCTCCGTCCGAGAGCCAACGTCCAGTTTGCTGAAAACGTTGCTCAGGTGAACCTGGACGGTGCGTATGCTGATGGTGAGATCGGCGGCGATCTCCCGGTTGGTCATCCCTTTGCCCGCCAGCGCCAACACCTCCATCTCACGGTCGGTGAGCCGCTCCAGGGGATCGCTCTTCACGTCGTCTCTTCCATTCGGATGACGTGCGAAATAGTCGATCACCTTGCGGGCGACGGCCGGATGAAGCACCGACTCGCCTTCGTGCACCGCTCGAATGGCCTGGATCAGATCGCCAGTGCTGACGTCCTTCAGCAAGTATCCGGCGGCCCCCGCCTCCAAGAAGGCAAAGACATACTGATCGTCGTCGTAGGCCGTGAGCACCAGGACAGACGCCGCCGGATCAACAGCCTTGATCTGCCTGGTAGCCTCGATGCCATTGAGTTTGGGCATCGAGATATCCATAATGATGATGTCGGGGCGGTGCTCGGTAGCCAATTGTACGGCCTGCTCGCCATCCCCCGCCTCGGCCACGACCTGCAAGTCCGGTTCCCGGTCCAGCATTTCCCTGGTCCCCTCCCGCACCAGCACGTGGTCTTCGACAAGCATAACGCTGATTTTATCCATAGAGTTCCACTTCAGTAAGATAAGAAGAGTAGTCAGAAACGATTATAGCCTCCTAGTAGAAATGAGGCAAGCCGAGCAGCCAGGGGGACATTCGAAGCAGAAAGAGACACCCGCACTGCCAATTTACTAGCCTTCCATCTACTTTATACTTGCACACCAAGAATGAATCAGGTATAATTAGCGAGGTTGCACGGCTGCGCAAGCAATACGGCCAGGGACGATAGCACAATTACTTTGCGGCGTCACCAGCCCACGCCATCCGCTGATGTGGGCTTTTATACCGATGCACGAATTATCGATCACCGAGAGCATTCTGAAAATCGCGCTGCGTCACGCCGAGCAGGCCGGCGCCAAGCGTATCACCCGGCTGAACCTGGTCATCGGGGAGCTGAGCGGCGTCGTCGGCGAGTCGGTGCAGTTCTACTGGGACATGATCGCCCAGGACACCATCGCTGCAGGCTCAGAGCTAAACTTTGAGCACGTCCCGGCCAGCCTGCGCTGCCTAAGCTGCGACCACATCTTTCCGATGAACGGTAAGAACTACAATTGTCCGTCCTGCGGCGGGAGCCGCGTCGTGGCCGCCGGGGGCGACGATTTCCGACTGGAGAGCATAGAAGTCGAGGAATAGATGACCGTTCAAGTACCCGTCGTCGAACAGATCATGAGCGCCAACGATCAGTTGGCCGCCGCCAACCGCGCCCGGATGGACGAGGCAAACGTCCTTGGGCTAAATCTAATGGCCTCCCCCGGCGCGGGCAAGACCAGTCTCATCGCGCGTACAGTGGAGGCGCTGCGGGGTGAGCTACGCATCGGCGCGGTCGATGGCGACATCGCCACCACCATCGACGCCGACCGCATCGCCGCGCTGGGCGTTCCCTCGGTACAGATCAACACCGGCGGCGCGTGCCACCTAGACGCGTCGATGTTGCAGACCGCGTTCCCTCAGCTTCCGTTGGAGGAACTCGACCTGCTGATTATCGAAAACGTGGGCAACCTGGTCTGTCCGGCCACCTTCAAGCTGGGCGCGCATCGCAGCGCGCTCATCGCCAGCGTCCCCGAGGGGGACGACAAACCCTACAAGTACCCGGTGATGTACCGGGGCGTGGACGCGCTGGTGCTGAACAAGATCGACGTGCGGGATGCCTTTGATTTTGACGTGGACTATTTCCGCCAGGGCGTGGAACCGCTGAATCCCGGCCTGGCCTTCTTTCCCCTCTCCTGCAAGACGGGGAAAGGGTTGGAGGCCTGGCTGGATTGGCTGAGAAACGAGGTGAAACAATATGTGTCTGGCAATTCCGGGTAAGGTCACCGAGATCGATGGCGCTAACATGATGCGCATAAGCAAAGTGGACTTTGGCGGGGTAACGCGCGACGTCTCGCTGGCCTACCTGCCCGACGCAGAAGTGGGTGATTACGTCATCGTCCACGCCGGCTTTGCCATCAGCCAGTTGGACGAGGAAGAAGCCCAGGAGACGCTGCGGCTGCTGGCCGAGCTCGGCGCTGTAGAACAAGAGTTTGCAGCCTGACAAAAGATTTTTGCCAGAGATGCAAGAGACTCAATCCAAGGAATCTTGACAATCCCGCACAGTATCAGCTAGCCAAGGCACCGGCTCACCCCGATCGGCGATGGCCGCCAACATCTCCTGAACCGACTCGTAGCACACATCATAGCCGGCTACTCCGGGCTCCGAAACGGCCTCCTCTTCCAAGAAATCGAGGGCCATCCCATACCGTGGATTCTCCACGACGTAACTCTCCAAGAGATCCACGGCAGAGGGCCTGATCGGCAAGGCGCTAAAGGTCCGAGCCCAGCGGGCCTGCTGCTCCGGCTCGGTGAACCACTTGAGGAACAACCAAGCCGCCAGTTGCCTTTCCGGCGTGGATCGCAGGAGCGAAAAACTGGGGCCTTCAACATACACTTTGGGACGTGGGAGCGTGGTCGGTAGGTGAGAGATCGACCAGTTGAAACCCGCCCCCTCGACTACACTCTTGCGGTAATAGGGCAAATCTGAGGTACTGCCGATGGTGAAAAGTACCTCGCCTGCGCTAAAGTCAGTCCGGGCACCAAATCGCTCCACTTTCAGAACAGCACACTCCCCACTCAGAAGTTCCTGGATAAAGGTGATCGTCGCCATCCCCTCTTCGCCATCAAAGGTATAGGTCTCGACATCCTCATCGACCATCTGCCCACCGTGGTTGAGGAGCATATCGACAAAGGTAGACACCTTGACCGAGAACTCGTAGCCATGAGTACCGGCGTCGGAATCGGAGGCCGCACACGCCATCTCGGCAAATTCCTCCCAAGTTTCGGGTGGCCCGGTGTATCCCAGTTCAACAAGCCAGTCCTCGTTATAGTACAAGGCCTCCATAGATAGATAGAGCGGCCATCCATACCAATCATCGAACTGCGGGATGCGCTCGTCAGCCAGCGCGATAGGAAAGAAATCGTCCAGCTCCTTCCGCGTATAGCCCCACTTCCAGTTTTCCACGTATGGATCGAGCGCGACCGATGCATCCACTATCGCAAAGGTCGCCACCTGGTGTTGCTCTGCGACCACGACGTCTGGCAGTTGGCCCGACTCGACGCGGCCGAGAACCCTATCGTAAAGGGTATCGCTCGACCCACCATACTCGCCGATGATCGCGATGCCCCACTCATTGCTGACATTGAACTCGTCTATCAGAGCCAACAGCAGCTCTTCCTGGCCCCCGGTATACGGATACCAGAGCACGACTACCTGATCGCGGGGATCGACGTTCTCCAGGGCACCATAGACCTCCACATCATAGCGCGGGCGCCGGGTGGGTTTGATGTCCTCCTCAGACGGTGCGGGGCAACAGGAGACCACCGTCGTACCAATGAGGGACAAAACGAGCAACAGCGTGAATAACTTGAGCGGTATCTTGTCTGTCATGATCACTCCAAAAAACAGTGGGGATTATAGAACCAAGGAGAAAGCGTGTCAAGAGTTGGCATCCGCCACCACGGCCTGTCCCAGCGAGACACAGGCGTCGTTAGGCGGCACCAGACGATGGGTATAGACGGTAAAGCCAGCTTCGTCCAGGAGGGGCAGAACCATGCCCAACAGCGTCACGTTCTGAAAGACCCCGCCGGAGAGAGCCACGTCCCACAAACCGGTCTCCTTCCGAATCCGCAGGCAGACATCGCGGATCATGTGCGCCAAGCCCTGGTGGAACCTGGCAGCGATCACACCGGCGGGAACGCCCGCACGCACGTCGGCGACGACAGCGCCGATACAGGGGGCGGGGTCGACCTCCTCGTCGGCCAGATGAAAGGGATAGGCCTCTCCACCCTCAACCGAACCCGCCACCAGCATCTCCAATTCGATGGCCGCCTGGGCCTCATAGTTGATCTCCTGACACACGCCCGCCAGAGCAGAGACGGCGTCAAAGAGGCGGCCGACGCTGGAGGTGGGGACCACGCTCACCTCGCGCTTCAACTGCTGCTCCAGAATCACCCGCTCGCCCAAAGGGGCAACAGCTACGGCTGGCAGTCCGTCGTCCCAGGCGATGCCCGCCGCCCACAGGTGAGCCAAGGCCGTGCGGTATGGGCGGCGGATAGCCGCATCTCCCCCGGGTAAGGGCACATACTTGAGATGCGCGGCCCGGCGGAAGGAGGCATAGTCAGCGACGAGAAACTCCCCACCCCAGATGGCTCCATCGGTGCCATAGCCGGTGCCGTCGAAGGCCACCCCGATGACGGAAGCCCCCCCGGCGAGACCGTTCTCGGCCATCACCGAGGCGATGTGTGCGTGATGGTGCTGGACAAAAGAGATTGGAGATTTGAGATTTGAGATTTGAGATTTGGCCCACTGCGTCGACAGGTAACCGGGATGCATATCGCACGCGACGATTTCTGGCTCGATGCGAAACGTGCGCTTCAACTGCTCCACCATCTGCTCGAAAAACTGCAGCGTCTCGTAATTCTCCATATCGCCGATGTGCTGGCTGAGGAACGCATACCGGTCACGGGTAAGGCAGAAGGTGTTCTTCAACTCCCCTCCCACACCCAACACCTGCTTCACCTCGAAAGGCAGATGTACCGGATAGGGCGCGCAGCCCCGCGAGCGGCGGATGGGCAGTTCCATCCCGGCAAAGATGCGCGTGACGCTGTCATCGCAGCGGGCGTGGATATCGCGGTCGTGCAGCAAGAAACCATCGGCCAGATTCCCCAACCGCTCCAGCGCCTCGTCGTTGTCGATGGCGATGGGCTCCTCGGAATAGTTGCCGGAGGTCATCACCAGCGCGACGGGAAAACCGTTGGTTGGTTCCAGAAGCAGATAGTGCAGTGGCGTATAAGGCAGCATCACGCCGAGAGTGTTGTTGCCCGGGGCCACCAGCGGTGAGATAGGTGCATTTGGCCGCCGGCGCAGAAGGACAACAGGCCGCTCGCGAGAGGTGAGCAATGTCCGTTCGTCGTCGTTCACTTCGCAGTACATCTCCACCGTCTCCAGATCGAAGGACATGATGGCAAAGGGCTTGTCCACCCGTCCCTTGCGCTCTCGCAGCAGCGTCACCGCCTCGTCGTTCGTCGCGTCGCACGCCAGGTGGAAACCGCCCAGGCCTTTGACGGCGACGATCTTGCCTTCGACCAGCATCTGACGCACAGCGCGAATCGCATTGTCACCAGAAGAGATTGGAGGTTGGAGATTGGAGATTTGGAGCCAGATGTGAGGACCGCACATCGGGCACGCGTTCGGCTGCGCGTGGAAGCGGCGGTTCGTCGGATCGCCGTATTCGGCCTGGCAATCGGGGCACATCACAAAGGGCGCCATCGTCGTCTTGGGCCGGTCGTAGGGAATATCCTGGATGATGGTGAAACGCGGGCCGCAGTTGGTGCAGTTGATAAAAGGGTAGCGATAGCGCCGGTCGTCGGGGTCGAAAAGCTCGTGCAGACAATCGTCGCAGATAGCCACGTCGGGCGAGATGGGCAGAAACTCGCCGGGCTGAGCCTGTGAGTGGCGGATGACAAAGCGACCGGGCTCCGGCATATCGACCGTGGCAGGTGGAACGCTCGTGGCAGAGATGTACTCGATGCGGGCGAGAGGCGGCGAGTCGTTCATCAGCCGTTCGACAAACTCGTCCAGCACGTCGTCAGGGCCCACGGCCTTGATCTCCACGCCGGAGGAGCTGTTGAGCACCCACCCGGCAAGACTCAGCTTGGCGGCCAGATTGTACACAAAGGGACGAAACCCCACCCCTTGCACGACGCCTTTGATGTGAATATGTCGAGCAGAAAGCGAACGATCTTGGGTCACTGGACCTCCAGTTCGGCCAGGACCGCCTCCACGACGCGTGGGATGGCCTCTGCTACAGCAGGCGTGCACTCCTCCCCAAACGTCCACACCTCCTCCACCTCGACGGCGATGATGACGAAATCCTTATCGGCAGGTAACTGCATCCCCATCCCCCGGCCCAGCGCTAGCGCGCCGGTCAGGGATAGATCGTGGGTTGAGCCCGAGTGCAACGTCGGCAAGTCGCCGGGGCACAGGCGGTAAACGTCGCCCGGCTTCCCATCAGTAGTCTTGATCGCATCCACCATGATGATCCGGTCGTAGCCAGCGATGATATCCAGCAGCCGCATCCCGCCGACGCTGGCGTCGGCAAAGTCGACGTCATCCCGCTGGCAGCGTTTCGCCGCCTCCTGCACGACATAGATGCCCACGCCGTCGTCGCACAGGATGGTGTTGCCCATACCGAGCATCAAGGTTTTCACTCACTTACCTCCAAGGGCATACAAGGCTCAATTCTAACAGAATTCGCGCCATTCGTCCACTGGCAAACAAAAACGGGCCAGAGATTCCCTCCAGCCCCTCAACGAGACACTTGACCGCATAGCCGCTACGTCACACTTCTATCTCCTCCTCAATTGGCCCTAGCGCTCGCACCGCCTCGACGAACGCTTGCACCACTTGAGCAAACTTGGATGGTTCATCCAGCGACACCCAATCCAGTCGCAAACGCCCAGGATGGATACTCACATAGCCCAACAGGTCACGCACCAGCGGCGCACGCTTGGTCGCGTAATAGCCACTGCTTATATAGTGGCAGTCACCTGCATTACAGCCCAGCATCAACACCCCATCGACGCCAGCGCGAAAGACGCGCATGATCATCTCTGGCGATACCTGCCCGCTGCACAACACCCGGATGGGCAGAATGTGAGCCAGTGTTGGCTCAATGGCGTCGATTTCTGCATGGTAAAACCAGTTGCAGATGAAAACGACGATTTGTGGTTCGAACGATTCACTCACAGGCCATCTCTCGCCGTGACCGAGATATCGATCACTCTCGCCTATGGGAACAACGCCGCGCAGTCAGCAAAGAATATATCGCCGGGCCGCAGCGCCGCCGCCTGGTGCACGTCGTCGCGCACCTGCGGGCTGGCTGGATCGACCA
>CAZKDJ010000068.1:0-2305 GCA_964551295.1 uncultured Anaerolineales bacterium
GTGAGAGTACAGGCGGCTCTGTCACCAAATGTCAAGACTACTTGACACTATCAACTGCTTGACGATGGTAAGACCCAGGCCCACGCCGGCAGCGGACGTGCCCTCTATCTGGCTGAAGGGCTCAAAGATGATGGACTGAGCATCCTCTGGAATGCCGCGGCCGGTATCAGAGACCGCCAGTGCCCAGTGATCCTCATCCTTGACGTAGGCGCGTATTTGCACCGATCCCTTTTCTGTGAACTTGATCGCATTGCCCACCAGGTTGAACAGCACCTGGTTCAGTTTCTCCCGGTCGCCTGTGACGCTGGCGGGCGTATCATCGCTGATGTGGCCGGCCAGCTCTATTCCCCTATCTTGAGCCAGCACTCCCATTGCACTGACCACGCCCTCGATGAGGTCGGATGGGGCAAGGGAGGCTGGTCGCAATTGCAGTAGGCCTGCCTCAATCTGCGCTTGGCCCAGGAGGCTATTCGCCAGGCTGAGCATGTACTGGGTGTTGGCATAGATGTGATTGATGGCGTAGCGCTGTTCCTTCGGCGAGGTAAAGATCCCTTCGCGGATCAGTTCAGTCAGGCCCAGGATGGCGGTGAGGGGAGAGCGCAGGTCGTGGGAGGCGATGGAGAGGAAAGTGGATTTCATGTGATCGACCTCGGCTTCTTGGGTAAAACCGCGAAAGACGGCCACGGTACCGATCTCCTCGCTGGAATCGAGCTTGACCGACGCTGCGCTCATCGAGAGGGTCTTGTCATCCCACCTGATCTTGAGACTGGGATAGTGGGCTGTTCTATCTTTGAGGATATCAGCGATTATTTCCTGGTCGTAGGCGTTGACACTATCTTTCATCAGCCCTTTGATGTCACGGCCTACGATCTCTTTAAAGGGCTGCCCCAGTAGATGCTCTGTGGCCGGGTTGGCGATGGTGGCTTGGCCGGCGTTGTCAAAGACGACGATGCCGTCAGCGGTGGAGTGGAGGATGGCGCGCAGTTCGCCAGTGCGCTGCTCGACACGTTGATCGAGTTCCAGATTCAGGGTGTGCAGGCTATGTAATACCTGTTCTAGATCATGTGCTACCAACTGTGATAGGGCTGCGATCGAAAAGAGGTTAAAGATCGGCGTTATGTAGACGCCGGTACCGAGCCAGACGCCGGCTGCTATAGTCGCGGCACTTCCCAGGCTGGCAATTACAAGGCTGGCGTAGGGACGCAGCAAGAAACTTGAAAGGAAGGCCGAGACCGCCAGTCCAGATGTCAAAGCGGCCAGTATCCAATTGTCTGGCATGTTGGCATAAACACTGGCTGCAAGCAATATCACAAACAGGTATGTGGCCAGGCGTTCTGACCAATAGCGATTGATGATGAAAACAATGACGACAAACAGCGCGGCGATCCAGGTGTTGATCTCGCCCATCCGAAAGGCGCTGGGGTCAGACGCTACTGGGGCTGGTGGATGGCCGCTGACGATGAGCAGGAGGAAAACCGCTTCTTGGGTGAGTATAGTCGTCAGCATGACCGCCGAAAAGATGTTGAGCAGTTTCCGCCGCCGGACGCTGTCGGGGCCGATTGTGGGGATATCGAAAAACTGGTTCACTGCGCTGGCGATAGATTTGACGGCCGCTTTCATCGATTGCCTCCAGTGGGCGTTCCGGTAGGGACGCGTCGCGACGCGTCCCTACCGGACGGCGCGTCGCTACCGGGTGATACACTCTATAGTATGTTCTGAGGATTGTCCCGATCCAATTGCCACCTCAATGGATTGTCGGCGATGTATTGGCGAATGGCGTCCAAATCCCGTTTGTTGCGGACGATGTGTTCGTAAAACCCACGTTGCCAGAAAGGCGCGCCAGCGGTGTCGCGCATTTGGCTGATGTGCTTGGTGGATACTGTTTTGAATGCGCCGATCAATTGTCCTAGGGGTTTGCGTTTGATACGTGGTTCGGTAGGGGCGCATCGCGATGCGCCCCTACAATCGTTGTCGTTGATGACAATGATTCCATGCAAGTGGTTCGGCATCACGACCCACGCGTCCAACGTCACGTATGGATATTGTTCGGCCAACCATTGCCACGATTTCGCCGCAATTTGTCCAAAACCGGATAATACCATTTTCCCATCCGCCACATCTCCCAACGTGCATTCTCGTTCGCGGACGCAGATGGTGATGAAATAGGCGCCCGGTTGGGCGTAATCGTATCCTTTCAGGCGGATGGATCGACGATGGTGTTTCTCTGGATTGTAGACCATTTTTCTCCTTTCGCAATTGGTGAGAGGGCGTCGGTAGGGGCGACTCGCGAGTCGCCCCTACACGT
>CAZKDJ010000068.1:2405-19310 GCA_964551295.1 uncultured Anaerolineales bacterium
GACGTGCCCTACACGTGACGTGCCCTACACGTGACGTGCCCTACACGTGACGTGCCCTACACGTGACGTGCTACAAGCGTTCAATCATGTACAACTCCCCCTGCTCGAATCCCCGCTCTCGGTAGTATGGCCGCGTGCCTACGGCGGCGATGACGGCCAATTGCCCGTATCCTTCCTCGCGCGCGATGTGCTTGGCCTCTTCGATCAATTGCGTGCCCAGACCCGCGTGCTGTGCCGTACCCTCCCGCCGGTCGCCCAGCGCCAGCGCCGGCCCGTAGATGTGCACCTCGCGGATCACGGCGCATCCGGTCAGCTCCTCGATGGGTGGCGCGGCTACGGGCAAGTCTGCCCGCGGCAGCGAAAGTCGCAAAAAGCCTGCCAGCCGGTCGCTGGGCGTGACGTAGTGGAGGAATACCTCGTGGGTGGCGTCGGTCTCGTAGCGCAGGCTCTCCAGCTTGAGGGATTCGGCGTCAACCGCTTGCCCACGCACCTCACGGCAGCGGATGCAGTGGCAGGCTAATCCTTCCTGCTTCATCCGCTGCTGTACGATCTGGCGCAGATTGGTTTTCTTGACCCCCGCGACGATGTTGGGCGAGGGGATGTCGCGCATGAGCCGGTTGACGCGGCAGTAGGTGGGGATGAGGGGTTTGCAGCGGGCCAAAAGCGCCACCAGCGTTTCCTCGTCGTAGGGTTGGTACTCTCCCCGCTGCCAGAGCTCGTAAAGCTCGGTATTTTCCAGCAGCGCCGTGGGATAGATCTTGAGCTCGTCGGGCCGCAGAGATGGATCGTCCCACAGCCGTCGAAAGTCCTCCAAGTCGCTTTCCGGCGTGGCGCCCAGCAAGTTGGGCATCCAGTGAACGACGATCTTGAAGCCCGCCAATCGCAGCAGTCGCATCGCGCGCTGTGTATCGGCGACGGTGTGACCGCGCTTGTTGCGCGCCAGGATATCATCATCCAGGCTTTGTATGCCCATTTGTACCTTGGTCGCGCCCAGCCAGCGCAGGTGGCGCACCTCCTGTGGCGTGATGCGGTCGGGGCGCGTCTCGATCACCAGGCCGACGTTGCGGTGGGCGGCGCTCTCGTTGAGCCGCTGGGCCTCCTCCAGAGTGGGGGAGGCGGCCTCGTTCATCGCGTCCAGGCAGCGGCGCACGAACCACTCCTGGTAGTCTTCCGGATAGTATGACCACGTCCCGCCCAGGATCAGCAGCTCGATCTTGTCCACGCTGTGGCCTAGGTCGGCCATTACCGAAATGCGGCTCGCCGTCTGGGTGTATGGATCGAACGCGTGGGCGGCGGCGCGCATCGCACCGGGCTCGTCGGGCAGGTAGCTCTTAGGCATGCGCGCTACGTCAGGGCAAAAGATACACTCGCCGGGGCAGGGGAAGGGCTCGGTCAGCACCGTCACCGGGGCCACGCCGGAGATGGTGCGTGTGGGCTTGACCCGCAGCCGCTTGATCAGTTCGGGGTCGGGCGTTTGCTTCTCCTGCTCGCACCACTGCGCGTAGCCATCCAGAATCTGGCTCTTGGATAACAGCCCGCCATCGAGGGGGTGCCTGCGCAGGATGCGCGTTATTGCCCGGTTCGAGAGTTCGGAGGCGGCTTGCATGTCCTCAATGATCGCCAGGAGGGTATCGCCGTGCGCTTCCAGGTCGAAGGGTATGCTGTCTGCCAAGTGCCCGATCCTTTTTTGTGCTTGATCCATCAGTTGTTCACATTGTTACAGTTGTGCTATACTGTGTTCGCAGAGTTGTAGGCATTCTACTCGATATTCTGCGCTGTGCAAGGAGAATTCAAGGTAGAAAAGGGGGTTTATCAATGATCGAGAGACGCAGACAGAGGTTCGTGGTGCTCACCGCTTGGCTCCTGCTCTGCATTTTGGCGTGCGGCACCAATCCCACACCCGAGCAGCTTACCCCGATCCCCACGTGGACGCCGACCAACGAGGCGGCTGATTCTCCTGCTCGGCCGACGTTGACGCCCACACCGACGCCCCGCGTTGCTCCCGAGACGGTGGCGACGGATACGCCTCCGCCTGCGTCTGGCTGTGTTGGCTTGAGCGGGAGTCTCGAAATGCGCGTATTGGTTGGCCCGTCCGACGTCGTGGGGTTGGAGCCGTTTGCCGTGGGGGAGATACCCTTTGCCGTGACCGGCGATACGGCTCCTTATGCTATCCAAGGTGGCGGTCCCATCTCGTATGCCGACGTCTTGCCCCAGGACTGGGGCACCTATGCGGTGACCATGGATCTTCAAATTACCATCGTTGGGGAATGCGTTGGGGAAGCTGGCGCGGAGGAGCTTCAGATGACCGTCGAGATGACGGGCGAACAGATGGTCGAGGTGGATGCGGAGGGTTTCCACGGCGAGTATCCCTGGGCCGGCACCAACACGCTGAATCTGGTCTTTCCGCTCATGGAGGGGGCTGCCGCAGCAGGGGAGGGCTGGGAGTTAATCCTGCATCTGGGAAGCTGAACGCCAGAACGCTTTTCTGCCGACTCGTGATGCGTAACCGAAAAGTCACTTTTCACGCATTACGTGTCATCCAGTTGCCCTCATACCTCATTCAGCGTATAATCGCCCTGTGGACGAAAAGACTGTCGGAAAACTACTCGCGCTGAACCGCGAATTCTACGCGACTTTTGCCGAGCCCTTCGCTGACAGCCGCACGCTTTTCGACCCGGCGCTCACCAGCATTCTTCCCTACATCCCCCGGGGTGCAAGGGTGCTCGACGTGGGCTGCGGCAATGGGCGCCTGGCGCTGCTGCTGGACCGGGGACGGCCCGGCGCGATGTATGTGGGCATCGATGCGGTGCCAGAGTTGATCGAGGTGGCCCGCGCGCAGGCCGGTCAGTTCGATATCTCGGCCGAGTTCCACATCCTTGATATCTCACGGCCCGGTTGGAGCGATTCTTTTCGCGGCGCGTCCTTCGACTGTGTCGTAGCGTTGGCTGCACTGCATCACATCCCCAGCTTCAAATTGCGGGCGCGCGTCCTGCGCGAAATGGCCCAGTTGCTAGCGCCCAGGGGCCGGGTGCTGCTCTCCACCTGGCAGTTTGTCGAGAGCGACCGGCTGCGGCGCAAGATCGTGGATTGGACGGAGGCGGGAATCCCGGCCAAGGCATTGGAGCCGGGCGACTACCTGCTTGACTGGAGTCGCGGGGGGCGCGGGCTGCGCTACTGCCACCTGGTGGGCGAGACGGAGTTGAGGCAGTTAGCTGCCGAGAGCGGCCTCGGCGTGCGGACGACCTTCCGCGCCGGGGGTCGCGAGGGAAACCTCAGTTTGTTTGCCATATTGGAGCGAAAAAGAGCATAACCTGTAACAAGCGGCACCCCTTTTTCGTTTCAGAAGTTGATTGGGGGGTGAGACGATGGAACGACAAAAGTTTGTGCCTTTGTTCGGTTTTGTCTCTTGGTTGCGTTGGCCAGTGTGCCCACGCCCACCC
Source organism: uncultured Anaerolineales bacterium (assembly GCA_964551295.1). Lineage (GTDB taxonomy): Bacteria > Chloroflexota > Anaerolineae > B4-G1 > B4-G1 > JAFGED01. Next base: position 5,846 of record CAZKDJ010000068.1, read on the forward strand.
TGGGATCCTCGCCCGGCCTGGCAGAGACGGCGACAAGAGAGACGCCTGCGGTTGTCGCTACTGAAGCGCTATCATCCAGCCCTCTGACCTGACCTACCTGGGCGCGTTCTGCCTGCCCGGCGATACCCCGGAACGTGAAAAAAACGGAAGCGGAGAGAACCAGTGTAAAAAGAAAGGAGTGACATGCGATATCAACGGATGATCGGAGTTCTCGTTCTGGGAATGGGGTTGGCACTTGCGCTGTTAATCGTCCTGGGCGTGCGACCAGAAGCGACGCTTGCCGACGTACTGTGCGTGAATCCGGGGGGCACCGGTGGGTGCCACGCGTCTGTCCAGGCTGCTATAGACGCCGCCGACGACGGCGATACCATTCGTGTGGCCCAAGGCACGTACCACGAGGCGGTTGTGCTCTCTAAGAGCGTGACGCTGCAGGGGGGTTGGGCGACCGATTTCGCCGCTCGCGATTGGGACCTCTACGTGACCACCGTCGACGCCCAACGAGCCGGCCCGGTGATCTGGGTCAACGCGGCTGTCTCGCCGACGATCGAGGGGTTTGTCCTCACCGGCGGGGACGACACGGCGCACCTGGGATGGGGCGGTGGGATTAAAATCTATCGCTCCGGAGGGATCGCCGTGGAGGGCTTCACCACCATCCGGTACAACGTGATCACGGATAACATCGCCTGCCGGGCCTCGAGCTGCCAGGGACACGGGGGCGGGATCCACGTTTACAGGTCGAACGCGCTGATCGAACACAACACGATCATCAGCAACGCCGCCCGCACGGGGGGAGACGGCGGGGGACAGGGGGGAGGCGTCCGCGTCTGGACGGCCAATGCCATCCTGATCGATAATACCATCGTCAGCAACACAGCGGTCTATTCCACTACTGGTCTGTGGACCGGCGAGGGGGGCGGAGTGGGAACCGAGTACGCGCAAAGCGCGGTGCTTGAGAATAACGAGATCCGTGGCAACGTGGCTGCCGTCAGGGGGGTGGGATATGGCGGCGGCGTCTGGGCGAACGCATACCTGTATGGCAACCGGATCTTGAGTAACACGGCCAGTGTGCATGGAGATGGCTATGGCGGTGGGGTGTATGCCTACCATGTATCCTCGTTCGACAGTAACCTGGTGCAGGGCAACGTGGCCAGCGAAAACGGGAGCGGCACCGGCGGCGGGATCTATGCCAAGTACCTGCAGAGCGCACGGTACAACACCATCGAGGGCAACGTGGCCACGCGCGGCGGCGGGATATATATGGAAACATACTTGGGCAACCAAGGGCTGTACTATAATCGCATCGCGCACAATCAAGCCACGGGCTTGGCTGTGTATGACGGCGGCGGTGGGATTGCCAGTGCCGCCGACTGGGTCGAGATCGTCGGCAACGAGTTCTATGGCAATCGCGCCGAGGGTGGGCTCCAGGCAACAGGCGGGGGGTTGCTCGTTACCAAAGGGAGCCGATTCGTAGTGCGAGAAAATCGGTTCGAGGCTAACGATGGGTTTTTTGGGGGCGGCATAGCCATATATACGGCTACGGGAACGATCGTCAACAACCAGATCGTCTACAACGAGGCCTATTACGGCGGTGGGATGTTCCTATGGGGTCGGGCTAGCCCGGAACTGGATCGCAACGTCGTGATGAGCAACACGGCATATGGCCTTTTTAATCCGGCCGGTGGCGGAGGATTGTTGATCGACGTGGACGATGGCACTACTGTCACGGTGACCAATCACATCATTGCTCAAAACGCTGCCGGCCCTACCGGGCATGGTGGCGGCGTGGAGTGCTGGCGTGGAAACTGCGTGTTGATCAACAACACGATCGTGGATAATGATCGTGGAGTTAATCAGGAGGGTGTCATTCTCGGTTCGAGCTACGGCGGCGCGCACGTTATGCGGAACAATATCATCGTTGGACACAGCATAGGCATCAGCCGGACCAACGGCACGTTGACATTGGACTATAACAACTACTATGACAACATCACCCACGTCAGTGGGACCATGATGGGGCCCAATCACCGTACCGACAAGCCACAGTTCGAGGACCGGATGGGGGGAGACTATCACCTGGCTCTGACCTCCCCGCTGATCGACCAGGGCGACAGCAGCCTGGACGTGCCTTTTGACTTTGAGGGTGATCCACGCCCGTGTGGTGGCGGGATAGACATCGGCGCCGACGAGGCCTACCGCGCCGAAAGCTACGTCAGCGAACTCACCGGCAGCGACCTCACGGGCGATGGCTCGCCTGGCAACCCCTTTGCCACGGTGACGAAGGGATTGACCGAAACTCGCACCGGGGGCACGGTCTACGTGGGTCGCGGGAACTATGCGGAACGGGTCGCGATCACACGCAGTGTCACACTGCTCGGTGGCTACTATGAAGGTGACTGGAGCCGCGACATTGCGGCCCACGTCACCACGCTGAATGCGGAGGGCACAGGCACGGTGGTGATCATCTCTGGCGATGGAGTTAATGCGACAGTTGAAGGATTCACGATCACCGGCGGCGAGGCCAGTACGTATGGCTCTGGCGGCGGGATCGCCGTCTATAACGACGCTGCAGCCACCATCCGCTACAACGCGATCACCGGCAACCACGCCCAAAACGGCGGCGGCGGCATGGTCTTGTGGGGAAATGAGTTTGCGGAGAGCGTATTGGACTCAAATCGCATCTATGCCAACGCTGCCGATGGGATTTTTGTGTTTCCGGACCTCGTAAATTCGTTAGCTCCTCAACAAGGACCAGAGCCTGGCGGCGGCTTGCTACTCGGTAGTGGTCCCGCACGCGTGGTAAACAACTGGATCTATGACAACGCCGCTGCTGCGGGAGGGGACGGCATGGCCCTGTCGGGTTGGAATGGACCGGTGCTGGTATACCACAACACAGTGGTCGACAATGGCGACAGTGCAGGGGTTGGCATTGAACTAATGGGCACAGCCCCACAGGTGACCCTCTACAACAACCTGATCGTTGGCCACGGCACGGCGATCACCGCGACGCCTGGCGTAGAGGCCTTGTGGGATTATAACGGTCTCTACGACAATGCGGCCAACTATGCGCCCGGACTGAGCGGTGGCCTCCACGACACATACGGCAACCCGTTCTTTGTGGACCGTTCCACGGGTGATTACCACATCGGGATCTGCTCGCCTGCGGCCGACACGGGAATGGGCACCGGCATAGACATCGACATAGATGGCGACCCAAGGCCTCTGCCGATTGGCACCCGGCCCGACCTTGGCGCAGACGAGGTCGAGCAACATTGTCTCTACTCGTATTTGCCGCTCGTGCTGCGGAATGATTGAAAGGGGCTCACTATGAGAAGCTTTCGCTTTCTTGCAATCCTGCTTCTTGCATCCTGTATCCTACCTCTTGCATCATCTCTCGCCCAGGGACCTACCCGCATCATCTTTTTGCATCACTCCTGTGGCGAGGGGCTGATCGAGGAGGGTGATGTGCGGGAAGGGCTCTCTTCCCTGGGGTACGAGTTCTACGACCATGGCTACAACGATGAAGGGCTGCGCGACGCCGGCGGCTTGTACATAGGTAGGAATTTCGACGTGCCGGGCGACAACACCGATCCCGATGGCATCGCCGAGATTTTTTCCCAGCCGCTGCACGACCCGCCGGATAACGCCTTCAGCCACCTGATGCAGTACGACGTCATCGCCTTCAAATCCTGCTTCCCCACCAGCAACATCGGCGACGACGCCCAGTTGAATGAGTACAAGGGCTACTATCTCTCCGCCCGCGACCGGATGGACCAGTATCCGGACAAGCTGTTCATCGTGGTCACCCAGCCGCCGCAGGTGCCCGGCTCTAGTGATCGGGACGAGGCGCGACGAGCGCGCGTCCTGGCCGACTGGCTCAAGTCGGGCGAGTTCCTGGATGGCCATCCCAACGTGGTTACCTTTGACTTTTTCGGGCTGCTGGCGGGGTCGGACAACTTTTTGCGCTCCGAGTATCGCTACGACAACTACGACGGTCATCCCAACGAACGCGCCAACCGCGAGATCGGCCCGCTGTTCGTGGACTTCTTCGACGAGGCGATTCGCACTCACTATAGCGGTGGGCCGCCGCCCAGACCGGCGGCGACGACGCCCCCTGGCGCGGAGGCCACCGAACCGCCGCCCGTCATCGCGCCGGTTGCGGAGGGTGTGATCGACGACTTTGAGTCCGGCGTCGATGCCTGGTACGTCGACATTGGGGAGGGGGCCGCAACCGAGTGCGAGGCTGATGCCGAGGCGGCGCACGGCGGGTCGGCGGCGCTGCGCATGCAGTACGACGTTCCCTCTGAGGGATGGGGCGGCTGCGGCCGTTCCTTCGACGCGCGCCAGGATTGGAGCGGCGCGGACAGCCTGGCGCTGTGGCTGCGCTCCGATGGGGAAAGCCGCTGGGTCACGCTGGTGATATTCGCCGGCGAGCCCGACGAACCGACGCCGTTCGAGGTAGAGATCGAGGTGGGCGCGAATTGGGAGCAGTTCGTCTTCCAATGGGCCGACTTTGTGAAGGCCGAGTGGGTGGGCGACGCGGGACTGCCCGCCCTAGACTTGGCCCAGGTGACGAGCTATGCGCTCTATGCAGATGAAGGCGACGCGGGCACGATCTGGGTGGACGACGTCACCTTCATCACCGGTGAGGAGCCGCCCGTCATCGCCCCGGCGCCGACAGACGAACCTGCTGCGCCTACGGAGGAGCTTGGTGAGGATGACCAATACGGCCCTATCTGCGGCACGATGGCCCTGCCGCTGGGTGCGCTGGGCGTCTTTTGGGTAGCCCACCGCCGCCGCAGGTAGAAACGTTATCGAAGGTGGTGGGGCCGATTGCCAATCGGCCCTACCACGGGTATAATTCCCCCTGTTATGACCGACCAACCAACACGCCCCGACGGCCGCCGGCCCGATGAGCTCCGCCCGGTCAAGTTCACGCTGGATTACGTGGACTATCCCGAGGGCTCGGTGCTGATCGCGCTGGGCCATACCCGCGTGCTGTGCAACGCCAGCCTCGAGGAGACGGTCCCGGCCTGGATGGCGGGGAAAGGCGGGGGATGGCTAACCGCCGAGTATGCGTTGCTCCCTCGCTCCACCCATACCCGTACGCCCCGCGAGACCCGGGGCTTGCGTGGCCGCACGCAGGAGATTCGCCGCCTCATCGGGCGCTCCCTGCGCGCCGCTGTGGATTTGGACCTGCTGGGCGAGCGCACGCTGGTGATCGATTGCGACGTGCTCCAGGCCGACGGTGGCACCCGCACCGCGGCGGTCACCGGCGGCTACATCGCCGTGGCTCTGGCGTTACGCCGATTGATCGAGCAGGGCGTACTGCCACAAGGAGCGCTCAAGCCGCCGGTCGCGGCGATCAGTGTGGGTGTGGTTGAGGGTCAGGTGCGACTCGATCTATGCTACGCCGAGGATCGGGACGCCCGGGTCGATCTCAACGTGGTGATGACGGCGGGCGGCGACTTGGTCGAGGTGCAGGGCACGGCGGAAGGGTCCCCTTTCCCCCGCCAGACCCTAGACCACATGCTGGACTTGGCAGCCCAGGGCATCGCCCGCCTCGTTCAGCGTCAACGCGAGGCGCTAGGGTGAAGTCTTCCAACTTTACGGCCGGCCAGCGTCGTGTGCTTCTGGTGATGATCATTTTGGTCATCGCCGTCTTTGCCGCGCTGGTTGGGTTCATCGCCACCTCCCTGCAAGATCAGCAGAGCCCTCCGCCGGCTACAGGTGCGCTCTCCATACTCGACGAGCCGACGGTGGCCCCGGCCGCCGTGACGCCGTCGCCTACCCCCGTCCCTACCACCGAGCAGTTTACGGATGGCATCACGTCCCGTGTCCAGGCCGCTCGCCTGCTCGATCAGATCGAGCGGCAGGTGGAGACGGTGCGTGGCCTTTCCCCGCGCGCTGAGGTGCCGCTCAATTTTCTAGACGAGGAAGAGATGTCCTCTCTTCTACACAGATTCCACAGACAGCGTGACCCGGAAGCTTTGCTGTTGCCCTACGTCAGCTTGGGCTTGCTGCCCGATGCGCCGGTTTCCATCCAGGTGGGCCAGACGGCGGGCGCCTACGTGCTTGAGGAGGAGCAGCTCTACGTGGTCACCAATCCGTCCCAGATCAATGCTGACGATCGTGTGCTGGTTTTGGCACGCGCCTACGATCGTGCCTTGCAGGATCAGTACTTTGATCTGGAGGCTGCGGAGGCGCGCGCCAGGAGCGCCGATGCCAGGTTGGCCGTGGCGGCGTTGGAGGGAGGGGATGAGATGCTCCTGATGGCCCTCTATCGTCATGGGGATTTGGCGACGGCTGACTGGGCTTATCTGGAGACGTTGGTCTTGGCGGAATTGCCGAGCTATGGCGAGGAGTTGGATAGCAGCCAGGCTTGGGCGCGCTTGCAGCACTTCCCGTACCGGGAGGGGCGGCGTTTTGCGGCCGCGCTTTTCGAGGTCGATGGGTGGGACGCCGTCAACCGCGCCTACGCCGATCTGCCTCGCTCGACGGAGCAGGTGCTCCACCCGGAGCGCTATCTGGCCGAGGAGCCCGATACCCCCGGCGACGTTTTTGTGCCCGACCTGAGCAGTGTCTTGGGCACGGAGTGGACGCTGGGCGTGCGCGACACACTGGGCGAGTTCGTCGCCGGTGTGTACCTCGAGCAGACGCTGACCGAGCAGATGGCCTGGCGGGCTGCCGATGGTTGGGATGGCGATACCTTCGTCACCTGGGAGCGCGAGGATGGAGGTCGGGTGCGCGTCTGGCGCACGATCTGGGACAATACGACCGAGTCGGCCGAGTTCGAGCGCGCGCTGTTGACGCTGGTGCCCCAGCGCTACCTGCCGACCCGTCCTTTGGAGCCGCCGCGAGGTTTGCCGGGGAGTTGGTGGGAGACTGAATCAGGCATCGTGTGCGTCTACCGCGTGGCGCGCCACGTCGTCTTTGCCGATGGGCCTGACGTCGATACACTGGCGGCGGTGGTCGAAGCGCTGCCCTGAGGTGGTTTAGGATAAATTCGTCCACCCTATGCCATCAGTGACCGCGCCAGATCGACCGCCGAGGCGGCGTCGGGGGCATAGCTGTCGGCGCCGATCTCGTCGGCGTAGGTTTGTGTCACCGGTGCGCCGCCGATCATCACCTTGACTCTATCGCGCACGCCCGCTTCCACCAGGGCGTCGATGGCCTTTTCCATCGCCGGAATTGTAGTCGTCAGCAGCGCCGACATGCCTACCAGGTCGGGTTGCTCGGCCTTGACCACTTCGACGAACTTTTGTGGCGCGGCGTCGATGCCTAGATCGACGACGTCAAAACCGCCGCCTTCCAGCATTGTCACCACCAGGTTTTTGCCGATGTCGTGTAGGTCGCCCGCCACGGTGCCGATGATGACCTTGCCTGCCGACGGCACGTCGCTTTCAGCCAGCAGGGGGCGCAGGATGTCCATCCCGGCGTGCATGGCGCGCGCGGCGATGAGCACCTCGGGCACGAACAGGTCGCCGTTCTTAAAATCCAGGCCGACCCGGTCCATTCCTGCTACCAGTTCTCCGAGAATCTCGGCTGCCGTCAGACCCTCGTCGAGGGCCTGGCGCGTCAGCTCGGCTACCTCGGTGTTCCTGCCGTCGTACAGTTTCTCCGCGATCTGGCTGAGTGTGTCGCTCATCTTTTCTCCTGTGGGCTAGCTCGGGCCTCGGACCTGTCTCCGCCGGCCCGGTGAAACGAGATGCGGTACACAACGGCGGGTACTTTAACATGTCGGAGGTTGTTTGTCAAGCGGCGAGCCAAAAAATGGTGTCTTATCGGGTGATTCGCTGTACGAAGGGATTCTATTGTCCATCGGGCGCGCCTTGCGCATCTCGCGATCTTGCTTATAATCCAACCTACGGTTGGGGATCATTGCTGCGAGCGCATTGGGGTCATCGCCTGTGGGAGGGAACAAGCTAGGAGGAAGGAATACAGTAGATGAAGCGACCAAGACCGAAAGAAGAAAAAAAATGGCAGGCTCCTCGGGTCGTCCTTCAGCCCAAAGTCCAACAGGGTATGCAAGCGGGCATCAATCAGATCGTGGACGTGATCCGTCCCACGTTGGGGCCGCGTCCGCGCATCGTAGCCTTGGAAAAGACGATGGGCGCGGCATATGCGCCGGAGATGCTAGACGATGGCGGCACCATCGCTCGCCGCATCGTCCAGTTGCCCGGCCGGGACGAGGATGTGGGGGCGATGTACATCCGTCACGTGCTGTGGAAGTTGCACGAGAAGGTGGGGGATGGTACGGCCACTGCCGCGGTGATATTCAAAGAGGTCTATAACCAGGGGCTGCGTTACCTGGCTTCCGGCGGCAACGCCATGCCGTTGCGCAGGTATCTGGACGAGGGAATGCGCGTCATCTTTGACGAATTGAACGGCATGACGTCTCCATTGGAAGGCAAAGAGGCGCTCGCGCGTATGGCCGAGTCGATCTGCTACGACCCGCCGCTGGCTGAGATGATGGGCGAGATATTCGATATCATTGGCGTGTATGGGCGGCTCGAGGTGCGCTCCGGCCGTACGAATGCGTTGGAGCGCGAGTATATCGAAGGCATGTACTGGAAAAGCGGCGTGCTCTCGCGCGCGATGTACACCGATCAGACCAAGCTGCGAGCGGAATTAGAAGACGCGGTCGTTCTGGTCACCGACCTGGCGATAGAGGATCCGCGCGATCTCATAAAGCCCCTGACCATCGTCGCGCAGGCCAAGATAAAGGCGCTGTTGATCGTCGCCAAGGATGTTTCTCAGCCTTGCAGCGGCATGTTGACCAGGCCCGAGATTGCAGAGAAGGTCAAGATCGTGGCCGTCAAAGCGCCCGGTGTTCTGCTCAAGGCACAGGGGCAGGCGTTGCACGACCTGGCTATTTTGACCGGCGCCCGTCCTATCCTGGAGGCTGCCGGCGATACGTTGCAGTCGATAAAGCTGCAGGACCTGGGGCGGACGCGCCGCGCCTGGGCCGACAAGACCTATTTTGGCATCATCGGTGGCCAGGGCGATCCGCGTGCTATTCGAGAGCACATCGCGACCCTGCGAGCCGCTCACGATCGGGAGGATGATCCCGATGAGCGGGCAACGCTCGAGTACCGTATCGGCAAGCTGATCGGTGGGTCTGCGGTGCTAGAGGTCGGCGGATTCACCGAGACGGAGGCAAAGGCACGGAAGGAATTGGCCGGGCGAACGGCCACCGCGATGCGCGCTGCGATGCGCGAGGGCATCCTGGCGGGGGGTGGGGCAGCTTTGCTGGCGTGCCGCCCGGCGCTGCAGCAGCGCCTTGAAGAAAGCGCGGATTCGGACGAGCGCATGGCCTATCGCATCCTATTGCGGGCGGTCGAGGCGCCGTTCCGTACCCTGGTCGAGAACGCCGGCTTTGAGCCCAGCGTCCTTCTCGGCGAGATCAATCGGGCCGGTGCGGGCTATGGGTTCGACGCCGTAGCCGGGCGGGTGGTCGACATGGCGGAGGCGGGTGTTCTCGATGCCGCGGTGGTGCAGAAAGCCGCCGTCCGCAGCGGCGTCGGTGGTGCGGCACTGGCCCTGACGACGGACGTCATCATCCACCGCGCCGCTGCGCCGACAGAGATCAGCACGTAGTTTTTGGTGCCTCGCGGTTTGACCGTTTCACATGATTTGCGCGAGCGTCCCAAGCGTGGGGCGCTCGCTGCTCAAAAGGAGAGACATGGACCAGATCAATGATTCTTCTACGATGAGAGCCTCCCGTCTGCACGGCATCCGGGATATACGGGTGGAGGATCTACCCCGACCCACGCCCGGCCCCGGCGAGGTACTGCTCAAGGTGGCGGCGGTGGGGACGTGCGGATCCGACGTGCACTATTACGTGGAGGGCGGCATCGGTGATCAGGTGGTGACGGCGCCCATCATCATGGGGCACGAGTTCTCCGCCTGGGTCACCGAGCTGGGGCAGGGCGTTACGGAGCTAGAGATCGGGCAACTGGTCGCGGTCGAGCCGGCGATTCCCTGCGGCGAGTGCGAGTCCTGCCAGCACGGCCATCCCAACCTGTGCCCGAATGTTGTGTTCTGCGGCACACCGCCCGTCGACGGCGTGTTTGCCGAGTACACCGTCAAACCCGCCGAGAATTGTTTCCCCCTACCTGCGGACCTGTCCCCGGCGGATGGCGCGATGTTGGAGCCGTTGGGCATCGCCATCCACACAGTCGATCTGGCCCACCTGAGGCCGGGATACACCGTCGCCGTGCTGGGCGCTGGACCCATTGGCCTGCTGACAGCCGCCATGGCCCGGGCCGCCGGTGCCACCGAGGTGTACATGACCGAGCCGCTGGCCTACCGGCGGGCGTTTGCCCTTCAGTACGCGTCCACTTGCGTGGCCGTAGCCGATGCCGTACTGGACCCCGAAACCACTGACGTCGTCGCCGAGATTCTAGGCCTGACCGGCGGACGTGGGGTGGACGTGGCCATTGAGGCTGCCGGCGCGGCAGAGACGCCCGATCAGGCTGCCCGCGTCACGCGCCCCGGCGGCAAGGTGGTCGTCGTGGGTATCCCCTCCGATGACACGATGACGTTCACCGCCGGCATCACCCGCCGCAAGGGGCTGACGATCAAGCTGGTGCGGCGGATGAAGCACACCTATCCTCGTGCCATCGCGTTGGTGGAAAAGGGGCTGGTGGACGTCAAATCACTGGTCACCCACGAGTTCCCCCTGGAGCGCATCGGTGAGGCATTCGAGATGGTGGCCAACTATGACGATGGCGTGCTGCGGGCCGTCATCCAGATCGCGGACGCGTTTTGAGGTTTGAACCCCAGCAACTAACTCCCCATCTAACCTCCCCCACCACAGAGGGAGGGACCGGTTGCTCTCCTTCCCTGGTGGGAGGGGTTGAGGGAGCATTCGTCATCGCAGATGCCCCATTGGGACATGGCGACTGCCTCGAGAACCTGCGCAGGGTTTCGTTTACGATTTCGTAACCGATTTGGGACTTTTGTACCTAGACAGGTGTAACAAGTTTGTGGTATAGTGGATGTTGACCCGTCGGAGCGCAAAACGGGGCCGGCGGGACGTTTGTGTGTATTCATTCGTTTTTTTCGAGGGCGGTGGGAGGCGGATAGGTGCGCAAGGCACGGTTGAACGGACATTTGGTAGAGGCTGGGCCCGATTCGCCAGAGGTGGCACTGTGCCCATCATGTGGTGAGGAAGTTCGCAAGAGGAGGCGCAAGGTCGGTCATCGCAAATACACCTACTTTTACCGGCACCGCGTGGGGGTTGGGGATGGGTGTTCGTTGCGCTACCGACCGGTCGATTGATTGAGCCATTCTGCTTGCGATTCTCTTCCAGTTGTGGTAATATACGGCAGCTAGGCGGTGGTCTGGCTGCCGCTTTCTCTGGGGGCTCGTCTAACGGTAGGACAGCGGACTCTGAATCCGTATGTAGAGGTTCGAATCCTTTGCCCCCAGCCTCACACATCCCTGGGGAGGATGACATGGGTGGGCAATGTGTCGGAAAACGTATTGCAACGGGCGTCGATTGGGCATTTGCGCCCGAGTGGTTGACGATTAGGCAGGCTTGTGCACTTTCAGGGTGGACAGCCATGGAAATGCTGGCGATCATTGAGGTTGGCGGGGTCGATCTTAAAGATGATCCCGACGATGTTTTCATCGACAAGCAAAGTCTCCGCGATTATCAAGAGGCGTGTGCGCTCGTGTTGCATTGGTCTGATTAGGTGCTCGCGAATAGAAAACGCCCCGTACCGGCGGGGCGTTTTTGATTTCTAACTTCCGACAATGTCGCTTTCTGTAGGCTACATTTTCGCTTAGGAGTGTTACTGTCGGTTATACCAGGGCGTTCCCCTGAGAACAGACTGGTGATTTAGAATGGAATATCGTCTTTCTGTTGATATGTATTGGCATATGCAGGATGTGTATCAAGTAGAAGACGAACAGTATAGGTGGAAATAGAGATAGGAAGTACTTTGTAAGTGTATTTACCTTCAAGTGAAAAGTTGTCAGCAGTGTGACTGAATTGTTGCTTGCCGGTGTCGAAGCTAATTTCTAGAGAGAACGGTCCAGGAGATTGGGTTTCTGGAGAAAAGTAGAAATCAGCACCATTAGGGAACAAACGGACTTTTTCCACAAAGGTATGTTGACGGTAGAAAGTAATGTACCGAGTGGTGGCGATGATCTTGCCATGGTATTTGGTCAACAGGTCTGGCGTGAGTAGGTGGAATAGGGTTTCTCGTTCTGCTTCAGAACGGCAATAGATGTAACGCAGTGCGCCTAGATCGAGCCGTTGAGGTATGATGATCTCCGCTTGGCGATGGAAGATGGTGTCGCGAGAATATGTCCAGTTAGTGTGGTATATTTGCTGCCAAGGTAAGTTCTTGAGTTCATCCGCAGTAGAGAGAATTAGCGTTTGTCTTGTTCTCGTTCCAAGACATCCATCTGAAAATGTGCAATCGCTACGTGCAAGAATTTCAGGCGCGCTGAATAAGAGAAAGACTGGGATGGGGCAATGGGCATCAGGAAACTTTGACTTGGATAGGGTACTCTGGGATTTAATGCCTTTTGCATAGAATTGGGTTGGGGTTTTTGGTCGGAAGTACAGACGCACACAGTCCTTGAACTCAGCTTCTGTCCCGGCCAGAACTGCTGGACTACCACTGCTGATAACAAGTTGTTTAGTCTTTTTTGATCGGTAGCGGGAATACAAGTAGCCCGATCGGAGGATGTTTACTGCATTGCGAATATCTGTGTAGTGAAAAACGAATTGGGGCCACCAATTCCGCTCAGTGCGGCTGACCCAGCTCTGTTCTGCTATAGACCTTCAGGTAATGTTTTTGACAAAACGGCCCGCCAGCAGGCGTGAAAAGCGACTCAAGTGTCAAAAACCTTATCTGAACACCTATAGATCCTTGAGGAACTTTTCGATTTGATGGGCATCTGGCTTTAAGTTGCCCATACTGGTGTGTCTGTCTCGAAGAGCGACAACTGTAACGGTTGGGAGAAGAAACTGGATCTGTTGGTAAATGCGGAGGGGAGTATCTGGAGGCCAGTTACAGCGGCATTTTGTAGATTGCCATACTCATCTGATATGTGGACGGGAGTAACATAGTCCAGTTGAGCGAATATTGGGATTAGGTAGTATATCTTCTTGTTGATATCGGGGGCTATCTTCCTCATTGAGAATCCGTGTGTTCGGAGTTGTTGCCAGAAAGTCTGGAGAGCTTCATATGAGAGGAAATAGCGCTTTTTTGCTATTTCGATTTGGATGCCTGGAGGCTCTTGAGATATGTTAGCTGTGAAGGGGTTCTGGTTTCCGATAGTCTCGAATTGTTGCTTGCTGTTCAGCAATTGCACCAGATCGTCCCAAACTTCGGAAAAGGGTAGGCTTGTTGGCTCAGAGTGCAACCATTCTTTCATTGCTTTCGGGTTAAGGGTAGTCCCCCTCTTGAGTGTTGTTAAGCGATGAGGTACAATATAGCACCATAGA
>CAZKDJ010000069.1:0-14418 GCA_964551295.1 uncultured Anaerolineales bacterium
GCCCACCAGCCCACCAACTAACCAACCGACCAACCAGCCAACTATCCTGCCAACGGGCCAACCAACCGACGAACCGACTACCATACCCACACCCACCTTGGCCCCCACACCCACCCCACCTGCCAGTTACACACTGACCGGTCTGCGCCACGAACATCAGGGATGGAACAACTGCGGGCCGACCACGCTGGCGATGGCCCTCTCCTACTGGGGCCACAGCGAGACCCAGTACGCCGTCGCCCCGATCCTCAAGCCCGACCCGGAGGACAAGAACGTCAGTCTTTGGGAGATGGAGACGTACACGCGCGACCTGGGCCTGGACGCCATCGTGCGCGCAGGCGGCTCCCTCGAGCGGCTCAAGGCACTGGTGCGTGCCGGGTTCCCCGTCATCGTCGAGACCTGGTACGTGCGCGATGCCCACGACCAATTGGGCCACTACCGGCTCGTCACGGGTTACGACGATCTAACTCAAGAGTTCCTCACCTACGACTCGCTCCACGGTCCCGATATAACCTTGGGCTACCAGGAGATGGATGAGCTTTGGCGCGTGTTTAACCGCATGTACCTGGTAGTCTACGCCCCGGAGCAGTGGGACGTGCTGGCGGCGGTGCTCGGCCCTGACGTCGACGACGTGGGGATGTACGAGCGGGCGCTAGAGACGGCGTACTTTGAAGCAGCCAACCCGCCGGCATCCTGTGTCGCCTACGCCGATTGCAACGATTGGGTCACCTTCTCCTGGTTCAACGCGGGCACCAGCCTGACCTCGCTGGGACGGCACGCCGAGGCCGCCACCGCCTACGACGAGGCGCGGCGGCTAGGGTTGCACTTTCGCATGCTGTGGTATCAGTTCGGCCCGTACGAGAGCTACTATGCCGTCGGCCGCTATGAGGACGTCGTCGCGCTGACCAGCGCGACGCTGGCGACAGCGAGCAACCTTGAGGAATCCTACTACTGGCGCGGGATGGCACAGTGGGCGCAGGGAGACGTCGATGGCGCGCGGAGCGATCTGAACACGGCGCTGCGCTATCACGAGGATTGGCCGCCCGCTGTAGAGGCGCTGCGAAAGCTAGACGGCGAATAGACGCTCAACCATTGGGAAACTTGACGAGAGGCGCGAATGGCTTTGCCACTCGCGCCTCCCCATCAGTAAGCGATCGTCGCTCAGATCACCGTTTCACCAGCAAGATCCTGCAGACGTCGCCCCCCCTCGCTTGGATGATGCGTTGTCAGTATTGTACCTGCATCGACTTCCTCAACTGTCCATCGACATTCACCACCGAGAAGGCTTTGATCCACAACATTTGACAGTATCTCCTGTCACAGAACGATGACAGCTTTGCAATACGCTTGTAACAACACTATGCCAAAATGGATTTGAGTCTGGATTGGAAAATGGGACAAGCAGGGGCGTAACATATTTACCTCTTATTCGTCACACAGTGTAGTATAACGGCCCATCCAACACCACCACTGCCGGAGAGCAAGCGCTGGGGCCATCAATGGGGCACCGTATCAAGCAAGCCGGAGGATCAAACTGATGTCTAATTGTCGCTTAATTGGCATTGTATCGCTGCTATTTCTTATATGCGTCGCCAGTTTTGGCTCCACCGTCTCGGTGAAGGCCCAGGCGTCCGATTCGATCGTGATGACCATCACCCCTTCCTTTGGCGGTCGCGTCAAGTATGGCGAGTGGTTGGGGCTGCGCGTAAGCCTCGAAAACTCTGGCAACGACGCAAACGTAGATATTCAGGCCGAGGTCGCTGACCAACTCTATAGTCGGGCGGTGGCCCTGCCTGCCGGCGCCCGAAAAGACGTTCACCTCTACGTCCTGCCACACAACGACCACCCTATCTCTGTTCGTCTCGTGCAAGGCGAGCAGAGCCTGGTCGAGACCCAGGTACACATCTCCCTCTATCCTCGAACAGAGTACCTCATCGCTTCTACCGCCCCGGACCCAGATGCTCTGCTCCCACTGAGTGGACTGAACTTGGCGGGCCGAGGCCAAACCCATTTCATCTCTCTAACGCCGCGGGATCTACCAGAGCGAGTCGAACCGCTGCGCTCTCTCGACTGCCTGATCCTGGTCGACGACACATCCTCCCTCACGACTGCACAAGGAGAGGCGCTGCGGATCTGGGTCGAACTAGGGGGCAGGCTGCTGATCGGTGGAGGCGCTGCTGCCCGCCGCACGATGGCCGGACTGCCCGAGTCCCTCCAACCCGTCACCCTCGACGAGACGGCAGAGTCACCGGCTCTCGAGGCCCTGGCCGATTTTGTCAAAGAGCCGATCCTGGTGCCGGGACCGTTTCTGGTCACTTGGCCCGCCGAGCAGCAAGGTCTGGACATGATCAACCAAGATGGACGGACTCTACTGGTGCAACAGCCCATGGGCCAGGGCTGGGTGAGTTACCTGGCGCTCGATCCCACTGCCAGCCCCTTTGACGCCTGGACGGGAACCTTGCCTTTTTGGACGAAACTGCTCGAGCCCGGCTTTACCTTGATTAACAATACCCCCGCGCATATACAAGAGGCAGCCCGAATGAATGGCCCCCTGAGCGACATGCCGGCACTCGACCTGCCCTCGATCAACTCCCTCGCTCTCCTGCTGGGCCTTTACATCCTCATCGTTGGGCCGGTCAACTACCTACTTTTGCGCCGCCTACGCTTGCTCGCCTGGGCCTGGGTCACCATTCCCATTTTGACATTGGCCTTTTCTATAGGGGGATTCCGTCTGGGCTACGCCCTGCGCGGCGCGGACGTCATCGTCAAACAGATATCCATCCTTCCTCTTTCGCCCGGGGCAAGCCGCCTCCCGGCCCGCACGTACATTGGGCTCTTTTCACCCTCCAGCACCACCTATAACGGGCAGGTCAGCGGGAATGCCCTCGTCAGCAGGCTCTCGCCCGAGGGCGGCTCGTTGAACATCATTCAAGGGAAAACGGCGCTGGTGCAGGACCTGAGTGTGGGACAATGGACCATGGAGGGTCTCCAGGCTCAGACGTGGATGGATGACAAGACGTTGAATTTGGATGCAACCCTGAGCTTCAAAGACGGTCGGGTGCAAGGCACCATACACAACAATCTGGAACAGCCTCTGCACGACGCGATCCTGCTTGCCGGGTCCCGATACGCCCGGTTGGGCGATCTAGATGCCGGGAAGGAAACCGCCGTCGAAGCAGTGTTGCAAAGCACAGGCAACCCATTCCCAAGTGTATCCTCACAGGAGACAGGGTTGCTCCTAAGCGCCTACTTTGACATCCTGCAGAAGGCATCTTATTCTTCCGCCAATACGACGCTCTTGGCCTGGACCGACCTAAACCCCATCGATGTACAGGTCAAGGGCACGCAAGGCGTCAAGACTACCTGGCAGCGGACCACCCTGGTGGTCGCGCGGCTACCGCTGTCGGCAGTCAATGGTCAGATCGAGTTTCCCCTAGGCTCGATCCGAGGCCACCCGATCGAGCTCGCGGGTTACGTCAGGAAATGCGCCGGCCCTGGCACAATCCAGGTGAGCGATGGTTACGTGGTGCTGGAATACCCGCCACCCCTGGCAGGGTGGACCTGGCAGCCAACGGCCTTGACCATCAGCGTCAGATCGACAGAGCAAGGCTCTCCAGTTCCCACGCTCTTGATATACAACTGGACGGATGGCGTGTGGATGACCTTGGGCAACATAGACAGCGGGCAGGTGTACAGCATCGACGATCCCAGGAGCTTTGTGAGCTCGACCGGCGGTACAATCCGTCTCCGGGTACAAGACAGTGGAGACGGTGCCTGTCACAGGCTCGACGTGGGATTGAAAGGTCTGACATCGACAGAAGGAGAAAGCCAATGAATGGCCGCCCTGTCGTCATAACACACGACCTGACCAAGCGCTACCAGCGCACAGGGCCGCCTGCACTCGACAGCCTGAACTTGCGCATACCAAAAGGAGCGCTGTACGGCTTTGTCGGTCCCAATGGGGCGGGAAAGACAACCACGTTGCGCATGCTGGCCGGTCTGTTGGCACCCACATCGGGCGAGGTGCTGATCAGAGGGCACTCGATGAATGTAAGCCCCCGGATCGTGCGTAACTATGTAGGTATCATCTCAATATCTTGGGGGAATGTAGGTCGGATTGGCAATCCGACTTACTCTTGCCCCTGCTTTTTGAGAAGATACTCTCTGGATTTACCGTCGTCTATGGTCCGCCACGCGTGTTGATCGTCGAGGGCGGACCGGACGAGGCAGATGCCCTCAGCCGGGCGCTGGCGTCGGCCGAGATCGATGTGACCGTCGTCCCACCGCCCAGGCTGTCCACCAACCTGACCAAGCTTGCCGGCTACGATGCTATCGTCCTGGTCAACGTGCCAGCCAGCGAGATATACTCCGACACCATGGATGCGCTTCCCGTCGCCGTGCGCGAACTGGGCCGTGGGCTGGTGATGATCGGCGGCGAGCAGAGCTTTGGCGCCGGCGGTTATCGGCTCACACCGGTGGAGGAAGCGCTGCCCGTTGACATGGACCTCAGCCGCTCGCGCGTGGTGGGCACCGCCCTGGCGTTGGTCATCGACAAGTCGGGAAATATGGCCGAAACGCCTTGCACGGGTACCGCCTCCTCCTCGAACGAATACACCCAGTCTCGAAGCAACTGGATCAAGATAGACATCGCCAAGGACGCCGCCATCCGGGCCGCCAGCGCGCTACAGCCATCCGACTCCCTGGGCGTCGTCGCCTTCGATGATGGCGCCCGGTGGGCGTTCCACCTGCAACCGGTGGCCGACATCGACGCGCTGGAGCAAGCTATCGCCGGTATCCCGGCCGATGGAGGCACCAACATCTGGGCCGGATTGGTTGCAGCGGAGAGCGAACTGGCGGCAGGAAGTGAACGGACCAAGCACATGATCCTGCTGACCGATGGCTGGGCCAACGTAGGTGATCATGACACGCTAACGGCGCGCATGGCCGATGAGGAGATCACGCTCTCGATCGTGGCGGTCGGGTGTGACACGGCCGAGTATCTCCCAGGGCTGGCCGAAAAAGGCGGTGGGCGCTACTATGAGGCGCCGACGATGCAGGACGTGCCCCAGATATTCCTGAAAGAGGTGACCGAGGTCGCCGGTTCCTACATCGTCGAGGAGTCGTTCTATCTGCTACAGACCGGGACGACGCCCATCCTGCGCGGGCTAGATCCCGCCGCGCTCCCCGGGCTGCAAGGGTACAAACAGCACCACATCCAAAGCGACGGCCCAGACGCCACTGATCAGCCTCCTGGGGGAGCCGGTGCTGGCCCAATGGCAGCACGGCCTGGGGCGGTCTGTGGCCCGGACCTCGGACCTCAAGGTGCAATGGGCCGCCGAGTGGATCGAGTGGGATCAGTTCAACACCTTTGTCGCCCAACTGATCGGCTGGACGCTGCCCGATCCCGCCGACGAGGGCCTTCAAGTGGCGCTGCGGCTCGACGGCACCGACGTGCATCTCTTGGTCAACTCGGTCGATAAAGACGGACGGCCCCGCGATCTGCTGGAGACAGAGGCCAAGCTGGTCGGTCCCGATCTTGCCAACCACGCCGTCTCACTTGAGCAGGTAGGGGCCGGTCGCTACGAAGGAACGACCTCGGTGAGCGAGCCCGGGGCTTACATGGTCCAGATCGTACAGCGCGACCAGGCCGGGCATCCGGTGGCACAGCGCATGACCGGATTGGTGGTACCCTACTCGCCGGAGTATAGGCGCTCGGGCCAGGGAAGCGCGTTGCTGGACGAACTGGCCCGCGCTACAGGCGGAACCGTCCTGGAAAGTCCATCCGCCGCCTTTGCCCCTACCCAGCAGCGGATCACGCAAGCCCGACCACTGTGGCCGCTGTTCATGCTCCTGGCAGCGCTGCTCTTCCCGGCAGACGTAGCCGTCCGCCGCCTCCACCTGGCCCGGTCCGACTGGCGCCGTGCGGCGACGTGGCTGCACGCCCACGCGCCGCGCCGCCGGGCCAGGCAGCGGGCCATCGAGCCAGGAATCCTGAGCGATCTATTCCAGGCACGGGAGCGAGTCCGACGGCGACGCATGCGCCCAGGTACGAAAGAGGCAGCCGAAGAGTCCGTCCCCGCTGTCGCCCGGTCACCCCAGGAACCGCTCATCATCGAAAGGCCATCGTCACCGGCAGATCCCTCGATCGCCGAGGTCGAGGATTCCTTCCCCCGGCTACGCCAAGCGAGAGCGCGGGCCCGCCGGCGACGCTAGCCGCCCTGGCCACGCTCAACGCTGCGCGCCAGAACCATGTCGTCCATCAATCAAAAGCCGCCGGACGCTGCGCGTCCTGCACGTGGGCCAGCACCTCGGTCAGGTGGCGCTCGCCGGTGCGCTCGACCGAAAGCGGCGGCAGGTCATCGAAGGAAAAAAAGTCCACGGCCAGCGTCTCGTCGCTCGCGCGCGCCTCGCCGCCCACGATCTGACACAGGAAGACGATCTTGTAGGCGTGGTAGAATTGGAGCGGCTTGCCACTCCGGTTAGCGTCGTACACGCCGACCACCTTGCGCGCCTGGACCTCAAAGCCGCTCTCTTCCCACACCTCGCGCACCACCATCTCGGAGGGACACTCTCCCACGTCGGCCCAGCCTCCCGGCATGGCCCAGCACCCGTCGACACGCTCCTGCACCAGCAGGATATTGCCATCCCGAACCACCGCGCCCCGCACGTCGACTTTGGGCGTCGCATAGCCGGGCTGCACCGCAAAGTTCTCCAGCACCAGTTGCCCGGGCAGGTCCGTCTGGCACTCCACGATCTCGGCAGCGATCTCCATCAAGCGCCGGTAACGCTGCACGTGATACTCGGTCTCACTGTAATAGAGTCCGGTTTGGCTCAACGCCTGTATCTCGCGGGCCCACCCTAGCCAACAAGGCACTCCTGTTTCCGCCACCGTCCTCCTCCTATGCACTCTGCATCAACTGGTGAAATTTTCGCCGCAAAGACCTACAACGATATTGCTCCCTGAAACCAAAAGAGCCATCCTGCCGTTCGGATGGCTCCTGGCAACCTCGCGGAAAACCGCCTCTCATTGCTCGACTTCCGGGGCAGACCTCAGTGGCAGCATCACGTGGAACGTACTACCCGGGCACTCTTCCTCGTCAAAACCCTCGCTCTCCACCCAAACTTGCCCGTCGTGCACCTCGATCACTCCTCGAGCGATGTGCAGACCCAGCCCTGGCCCGGCCCCTTTGAACTTTGTATTCCCTGTCGAATGAAGCAGGAGGCTACCCACGCGGTAGAACTTTTCAAAGATCAGCTCTTGATCTCCGGGGTCGATACCCACCCCCGTATCGGTGAAAGTGACCTCAAAGTGCTCACCATCAATCATAGCAGCGCTGATAGTGACGCGGCCATTATCAGGCGTATACTTGATCGCATTAGAGATGATATTGCTGAACGCTTGGCTCAAGCGCTGCAAATCGGCCTCGATAGGAGGAATTCCATCAACGCCCTCCACCAGCAAATCGAAATTCCGCTCCTCCAGCGCCTTGCGCCAAGGCCCAATGGCCATAGAGAGCACCGCCTGCAGCGTCGTGGCTGTATATTGGAGATCAAGTGCGTGCACCTCGATCGTCGAGGCATCGAGCATCGACGTGACGATGGTCCCCAACCGCTCTATGGGCGTCTTGAGGTTCTTGGCAATTTCCAAAACCTGCTTTGACGGCAGATCCCGAGTGCCCGCCATCTCCTCCAGGATGTCCGTATACCCCTGGATCACCGTGAGCGGCGTCCGTAACTCGTGCGAGGCGATGGAGAGAAAGTCTGTCTTGGCTTGATCCATCTTCATCAGCTTGGTGTAGGCCGTACGCAGATCCTCGTTCAGGCGAGAGATTTTATCGTAAAGGCCCTTCATCCGGGTGTAGAGATACGCGTTCTGCAACGCAACGCCGGTCTGTTGGGCCAACGTGTTCAAAAAAGTCACCTCATGCTCCCCGTAGGGTTCCCCCGATCCCTGAGGACCCAACGCCAGCAATCCCAACACTCGCTCACGGGCCAGAATCGGCAAGTAAATCTCCATGCCCAATGCGCGAAGTGCCTCTTTTTCCTGCGGCGACGCAGCCTGCACATCGGGATGATAGTCGAGGTCATATTGAAAGAAGGTTTCGCCGGCCATCATAAGACGGAGCAGAATAGGGCTGTCCAGCGCAAGCACGATCTCCTCCGTCTCAATGTTCCCCATGCCTGCTGTCACACGCAACGTCACGCGGTCCGAACCCCTGGCAATCATGACCAGCGCGCCTCGTTGCACGCCCAGGACCTCGCTAAGCGTGCCCACGGCCACAGTGGCCAACTGCTCCAGGGTGAGCAGGCTGCTGATCGTACGTCCGTATTCCCGCAGAATCTCAGTCGGATCGTACCCCCCTCTCCACAGTATCCGATTGACGACCCGCGTGGCAAAGCGGTGAAAGGGCTGATAAACCAACGCAAGTATGATGGCCAGCCCAACGCTGACAGCGATAACCATGGTCAAGTTGCCCCAGGCCATGGAGACGAGATGTCCGGCAACGAGGCCCACCAACAGAAGCAGCGCCGTTGTTATGGTGACGACGGTGTTGCCCAGAAAGCGCCGCAGAATTCGCTTGAAGCTGGGCAGATCGCGCGTCGTGGTCACAAGAATGACGCCGAGCGTCCCCAGCAGGTGCAGCGCCAGGCCGATCTCCACCCACTGCCACTGCACCCACGCGAGAACGTGGCCAGCCAGCAATGGTATCAGCAATATCAATAGGTAATCGCCCCGATTGCGGTAGAAGGCCAACGGAGCTCGCAAGGCCGACCAGGCAGATACAACGATCACCATGCAGGCAAAGATCAACCAACCGGCGAGTGCCCCCGCCGCTACCAACCGAGCATCCATGGGGTTCTGGACCACAAAGATGTGCGCGACCAAGGCCACTGCAGAGCCCACGGCGCCCACTACCCACCACACCCAGTGACCCCGCCGGTCAACGTGCTGAAATGCGATAGGCACCAATAAGGCGGCCAACAGCAACGGTAGATCCTGCTCGACATAGCCAGCGATATCAACAACCAGCGCCGGCACCCAGTCGGTCGCACCTGCGGCTATGGCGACCCCCATCCCCCATAGGGGAGATAGCACACAGTACAAAATCAGGGAAAGGTAGCCCTGCTGCTTCTCGCGCCGCCGAACCAAGAGGAAGATCAACAGCACGAGATAAATCAGCGCCAGTACAGAGCGCAGAATAAATTGCATATCTTGCGACAAAGCCATACTTGCCTCACCGAATCTGTCTAGGCACCACGCTCGTGCGTCTCAAACAGTGGCCGCAGTCGCTCATAAGTCTGATCCAGCCATTCGGGGATGACACGTGTCTCACCGACAGTAGTCATATAGTTGTTGTCCCCACCCCAGCGGGGAACGACGTGGAGGTGAATGTGACCAGCCACCCCCGCCCCGGCCACCTCACCGATGTTCATGCCAACGTTGAACCCCTGCGGATCATAAGCCTCGCGCAGCACCCGCAGGCTGAGCTGCGTCAATGCCATCAACTCGGCCAGAGTTTCTGCATCCAATCCCTCCAACGTCGCCACGTGAACGTACGGAACGACCATCAGATGGCCATTATTATAGGGGAAACGGTTAAGAATAGCATAACACAAATCTCCCCGATAGACAACGTGAACTTTTGTATCCTTCATCCGAGGCGCAGCACAGAAGAGACAGTCCTCCGGCACAGGCTCTTCACCCCGCAAGTATGCCATACGCCAAGGAGTCCACAGGTGATCCATCTTTTTTGATTGTACACCCAATCTTGTCTGGAGGCAATTTCGTGATTTCCCACGGATGTAGATAATCACCAGGGACAACCGTATTGACAGGCAAAAAAGGAGGTGGTAGAATCCACGGCGACCATGGATCAACTCGATCTAGCCAGCCTGCAAACAGCCCTAACCACTCGGATTTTGGGCCGCGAACTCACCTACCTGCCGCGCACCGGCTCGACCAACGACGCGGCAAAGAAACTGGCTGCCCAGGGAGCGCCCGAGGGCACAGTGGTCGTGGCTGACGAGCAGACGGCGGGTCGGGGTCGCCTGGGGCGGCGCTGGCTGGCACCTCCAGGCACCTGCCTTCTGTGTTCGATTCTGTTCCGCTCCAACCTATCCCCTACTCAGACCCAGCAATTGACGATGCTGTGTGCACTCGCAGCGACCGACGCGATCAAAGAGACGGCGGATTTGGACGCCTGGCTTAAATGGCCCAACGACCTCGTCGTCAAATCTCCAATCTCCAATCTCCAATCTCCAGAGTGGAAAAAGCTAGCTGGAATCTTGACAGAGACCGGATTGACGGGGAAACACCTGGATTACGCGATCGTCGGGATTGGCATCAACGTGAACGTGGAACCAGAGCTTCTACCTACGCTGGATCCTAACGCCACCAGCACCTTAGCCGAAACGGGCCAGGCAGTAGATCGAGGCGCACTTTTGGCAAGATTTCTAGCAGAGGTTGAGCAGCGTTACGAGGCCTTAAAAGCCGGGAAGAATCCGCATCAGGAGTGGGCCTCGCGGCTGGCGACGCTGGGGCAGCGAGTTAGGGCCACTACATCAGAGGGAACGCTCGTCGGCGTAGCCGAATCGGTCGAAAAAGATGGCACGCTGCTCCTACGCACGCCCGACGGTGCACGCCATCGCCTCACGGTGGGCGACGTCTCGCTGCATCGATCTTGATCAACTGCCACCACTTTGGCAATCGCTTACACTGAGGACAGCTTTGGCGATTCCGCGAGCGACAAGCAGCACTGCAAATCCGGCCACACCCTACTTCCCCATTCGGAAGAACACCAGGTAAATCAACGCGCCGTGAAGCAGCGTACTCAAAATCAGGATCAAGAGCATACCCCAGTGCTTGCGGACGTTGGTCTTGTGATGAAAAAGGAGCCTGCCAATCCACGCACCGACACAGCCACCGAACAGCGTCAACAGATTGAGCACAAGTTCCGGCACACGAAAGCTGAACCGCTTGATCCCAGCCAGACCTTTGTCTATCCAGTAAAAGATAAAAGTAACCAAGGTAAGGTTCAAGAGCCACGCGACGTAAAAGTGCAACTGCAAATCCGTCACCAACATGAATTGAATCACAACGATCAAGAGCAAGGCAACGATGATAAACAGACTGAAAAATCGCATAACGGTTCCCTTTGTATAATCTTTGAGCCCGAAGGGCTTTGCGTCCTGCCCGCAGGGCAGGCCTTAGCCCGGAGGTTCAGCTCCGGGCGGCCAGGCAGAATCAAACTCGGTGCGGATTTATGCATCAGCATACTTAGCGACGGAACCTGAGAAGGATCACCGTCAGCACAGCCACCCAGACCTGTGCAAAGGCCCATCGCATACCCATCATCTGTCCCGGTGTCAGCAAGCCCCGGAACAATGTCCCCCAATCAAGCAAGTAGAAAAAAGCTCCCATCACCAGGAACCCAATGGCCAACGTCCCCAGCGCCGATTTCATCTTGGCCGCAAACCGCCCCTGTCCAGGGCCTCCGCGCCTGACGCGAGACAACGCAGCAAGATGCCCCCACAGGGCAATGTCGTAGCGGGCCCGCGCCTGAGTGAGGGTCGTTCAACACCTCATAAGCTTCGTTGAGCCGCTTCATCTGCTCCTCGGTCCATTGCCTTCGCTCAGGCGGATGAAGATCGGGATGAAACTGACGAGCCAGTTTGCGATACGCCTGAGCGATTTCCTGCTGTGGAGCACCCGCGGGAACCCCCAGCATCCTGTAGTAATGAAAGAAGGCCACTGCAAAACCTCGCGGTTGGTAGTATAACCTCTCTCCCCGCTGCACGCAAGAAACGCCTCGCTCTTGGCAATTGCACAATCTTGACACATTCCGTCATAATTTCGTGGTATAATAGGGCAACTCGGTGAGGAAAATATGGCCAACGTCGCCACGCGCTTATTATCTCTGATCATGATGCTCCAGTCGAGGCCCAGTTGGAAGGCCAGCGAGCTAGCCAAAGAGCTAAAGGTCTCTGAACGCACCATCCACCGCTACATGGGTATGCTGGAGGAAATGGGCATCCCGCTCTACACAGAGCGCGGGCGATATGGCGGCTTTTCGCTGGTGCGCGGTTACAAACTGCCGCCACTGATCTTTACCGCCGAGGAAGCGACGGTGCTCTACATGGGCGCCAACCTAGTGCGGGACGTATGGGGGCAGACGTACGACGACGCAGCCACAGCCGTCACCGCCAAGCTGGACAACGTCCTGCCCGACGACCTGCGCGCCGAGGTCGCACAACTGCAGCAACACCTGGCGGTGGGCAGGCTGGCGGCCAGGGACTATCGCCCATGGGAATCGACGATCCACACGCTGCGCCAGTGTATCATCGACAGGCACTGCGTGCGCCTCACGTACCACGGGATCGCCCGCCAAGAGGAGACCGAGCGCGTGGTTGAACCTTACGGTCTGGCCTTTCAGTGGGGACAATGGTATCTGGCAGGCTTTTGCCGCCTGCGGCAGGACATGCGTACGTTCCGCATAGACCGTATCCAGCAAATCGAGCCGCTCGCGGAAGCGTTCACCGTGCCGGGCGACTTTGACGCACGCGAGTACCTGCAGCGCGCGATGCAGTACGAGTCCCCTCACCGCGTCGTCGTGCACCTGGATGCCTGCGTCGCCCAGTCGGTGCGCGAGTGGGACAGCAATTGGCTAGAGATCACCGACCACGACGATGGCTCGATCTCTGTCCAGTTTGGCACGACGGATCTCAACTGGGCGACGGGCTGGGTGCTGAGCTACGGCGCGGCGGCCAAAGCACTGGAGCCGCCGGAGTTGGTGAAGCGGGTGCGCACGGCGGCCGAAAGCGTGCTGCAAAGATACAACGGAAGCGACGCTAACCGACGAGCGCTTGATAAACAAGCACCTGAAACGGCTCCACCAGCGGCTGGTACGGCATCAACTGCGCCATAATCAAGCCAATCATCTCTTCCCGCGGATCCACCCAGAATTCGGTGCTCGCCGCCCCGCCCCAGCCGTACATCCCCCGCGACCCCAGGATGCCGGCCCGAGCGGGGTCCAGCATCACCTTCCACCCCAGGCCAAAGCCGTATCCCCAGGAAGGATTGCCGGGATCAACCGCGAAAGGCAGCAGCGAATCAGGCAGGTGATTCGCCGCCATGAGTTCGACCGTCTTGCGGCCCAGCAAGCGCACGCCATCCAACTCACCCCCGTTGAGCAGCATCTGCGCAAAGCGCACATAGTCGTGGGCCGTGGAGACCAGACCCCCACCGCCGCTGAGAAAAGCCGGCCGCCTGTCATACGTGCCGGCCGCCGAACCCTCGACGAGCCGCAGCCCGCCCTCTTCCGACATCTCGTACAGCGCAGCCAGCCGGTCGATCTCTTCCGGCGGCACGTAAAAGCCGGTATCCGCCATACCCAACGGCTCGAATATCCGCTGCTGGAGAAAAACGTCAAATGGCATTCCGGAAACCACCTGAACCACATAACCCAAAACATCCGTCGAAAAGCTGTAACGCCACCCCTGACCGGGCTGGAACACCAGCGGCAAGGTAGACAGCATCTCGATCATCTGCTCAAACGTGGCATCCTCGCCCAGTTCCTGCCGGGCCTTCCGATATAAAGCATCAATGGGCGAGTCCTCATCAGAACCATAGCTGAGGCCCGACGTGTGTGTCAGGAGATGGTGAATCGTTATTTCCCGTTCCAAGTCGGCTAGTTCCTCACCCGACTCAGTCTGCCGTACAAATACCTTGATATCTTTAAAACCGGGGATAAATTCAGAGACGGGGGCATTCAACTGAAAATAACCCTCTTCGTAGAGCATCATCACCGCCGCGCTGGTGATCGGCTTGCTCATAGAGTAGATGCGAAAGATCGCGTCGGTCTGCATTGGCTTGCCCGCCTCGGCGTCCATCATGCCAAAGCAATCCAGATGTGCGATCTGGCCACGCCGCGCGACCATCGTCAGGATGCCCGCGTACTTGCCCTCATCGACGTACCTCTGCATAACGGCGTTGATTCGGCTCAGCCGTCCCGGGGAAAACCCGGCCTTTTCCGGTGTAACAGTATCCATTGATCTACTCTGCCTCCTATTATTGATTCAATCAAACAGGCTCAACTGCGTCGCCTGATACGGCTGATACGGGATAATGCGTGGGGTGATACCATAGCGTTCGCAAGC
Organism: uncultured Anaerolineales bacterium; assembly: GCA_964551295.1. Lineage (GTDB taxonomy): Bacteria > Chloroflexota > Anaerolineae > B4-G1 > B4-G1 > JAFGED01. The sequence continues at coordinate 14,158 of CAZKDJ010000069.1, forward strand.
CTCGTAGAACACCTTGGCCAATCCGTCTGCATCAGGCACGGGGCAATGATATTGGTCGCCATACGCCTCCTCATACCTCTTCCGCAGGCCAGGGAACAATTCGTCCAACCGGGCGTAGTAATAGGCTCGCTGACGATCGCGCATCGTCATGCCAAACGAGGGAATGATATACGACCCGCCGTGCTTGCGGGCTTTCCTGACGATGGCGGTGATGTTCTCCTCGGTGTCCTCGATAAAGGGCAACACCGGCATCAACGAGAT
>CAZKDJ010000069.1:14428-16243 GCA_964551295.1 uncultured Anaerolineales bacterium
AGATGCCGGTCTGGATGCCCCTGTCGGCGATGGCCCGCATCGCCTTGAACCGGTCGGAGACGCGGGCAGCGCCCGGCTCCAGCTTCTTGCCCAGTTCGTCGTCGGCGGTCGTGATGGTAAAACTGACCGTCGCGTAGAGCTGGTTAATCTCTTCCAACGTATCCAGATCGCGCAGCACCAGGTCGCTCTTGGTCATCACGTGTACCGTGAAGCCGAATTGGGCAATCAACTCCAGCGCCTGGCCGGTCAGGTTAAGCTCCCGATCCAGGGGCATGTAGCAATCGTTCATCGAGCCCAGGCCGATGGTGCCCTTGACCCGTTTGCGGGCCAGTTCCTCTCGCAGCAACGCGATGGCGTTGGCCTTGACCAACACCTCGCCGTCAAAGTTCTCGATCTGGTAACACTCGCTGCGCGAATCGCAATAGATGCAGCGGTTCTGACAGCCGCGATATAGGTTCATGTTGTACTTCAACCCAAACCAGGTATCGGGCTGCTTGACGTGAGAGAGCAACACCTTGGCCTGGATCTCTCTGACTGCCGTCATATCAAGCTAAAAACTCCGCACACCCCAAATCCCGAAAGGCCAGGATAACGCGTTCCAAGCGGGGCCACCAGAGTTCTGGTGAAGGGTAGTACTCTATGAAGCCTGAATAAAAAGTGCTAGGCAAACTCGCCAAGGTGCTCGATGTATTCCAAAGACTGGTGCCGGAAATAGGTATTGTAAAGCTCGGCGTAATGGCCGCCCTGGGCCATCAGCCCGGCGTGGGTGCCCTCCTCGATGACGCGCCCGTAATCCATCACGACAATCCGGTCGGCGTGCCTGACGGTGGACAACCGGTGGGCGATGACGATGGCCGTACGGTCGCGCATCAGCGTCTCCAACCCATCCTGGATCTGCATCTCGGTGAAGGGATCGACGCTGGCCGTCGCCTCGTCCAGGATAAAGATAGCCGGGTCCTTGAGCACCACGCGCGCCAGCACCACGAGTTGCCGCTGCCCCATCGAGAGGTTTGCCCCCCGCTCGCCCACATCGGTATCCAATCCGTTCGGCAGATCGGCCAGCCAATCGCCATGGCTGATCTGCATCGCCGCCTGGCAGACCTCGTCGTCGCTCGCATCGGGGCGCGCGTGGCGAATGTTATCGCGCACGGTGCCAGAAAAGAGGAATGGCTCCTGCGGCACCATCCCGACGTGTTGGCGGTACTGGGATAGATCGAAGGTGCGGATATCGCGTCCATCAACGAGTAGGTAACCGCCCTGGAACTCGTAGAATCGTGTGATCAGCCGGGCGATGCTGCTCTTGCCCGCGCCCGTGTGACCGACCAGCGCCAACGTCTCCCCCGGCGCGATCTCTAGGTTGAAATCACACAATACGTATGGAGGCTCCGACTCGTCGGCGATGTAGGTGAAAGAGAAATCGCGGAACTCGATGCGTCCCGCCAACCGCTTCACGTCCTGGCTACCCGACTGCACGACCTTCGGTTCGGCGTCGACCAGGGCAAACACGCGCTCGGCGGCAGCAAGCCCATCCTGGAACTGGCTCCAAAACGAGGCGATGCTCAACAGCGGCCACCAGAAAAAGCCCACCGCCTGCATATAAAGATACCACACGCCCGGGCTCAGGCCACTGCGCGTGGCCAGCCCGCCGGCATAGATCAACAACGCAATTCCCAGGCCCGACATCAATCCCATGATCGGAAAGATGGTGTTGAGCGTGAGGCCGCGGCGCAGCCCTACGCGATAGGCCTGCCTGTTGTTCGCGGCGAAGGTATCGTACACCGCCCGCTCCTGACGAAAGCTCTTGGCCACGACGAT
>CAZKDJ010000069.1:16343-19243 GCA_964551295.1 uncultured Anaerolineales bacterium
TTGGAAAAGTCCTGCGTATCCGACGTGACGCGGCTGACGATCTTGCCGGAGGGATGTTCGTCATAGAAAGACAGATCGAGTCCGACGGTGGCGTCGAACACGTCCTCCCGCAGATTGAGCACCACATCCCCGATCACCCGGCTGGAGAAAAACTGGCGGATGTAATTGAACACCCACGCCAGCACCCCCAGCAGAAGCACCCCGCCTGCCGCCAGCAAGATCATGTCGAGTGACGCGCCTTCTCCGATGGCGTCGATGACCTTGGCGATGAGGATTGGCATGCCACTGCCAGCCGCCGAGTTCAACATCAGCATCAGAGCAACCAGCGCCATCTGCCCGGCGTGGCGTCGAAAGTAACCGAGTATCCGCGCTACCAACTCCCGGTCGCTGTAGTGGCGATCGTAGCTTTCGGTGTCAAGACCATCTAAGACGAAACCCATAAGCCTCCTCAATCACAAAGCGATTAGTAACTGCTCCACCTCTAATCTCCCTTGTGATAATCCTCATACCGCACCTGCAGAACCTTGTCCACGAGCAACTCCAGGTCGCGGTGGTATTTCGGCTCCTTCATGCCCAACGCCTTCAAGAATAACAGCCTATCCAGAGAGATGATCAGATATGCGTCTTGCTCGATAGCTCCCACGGACAGAAACTGATAGTCGAACAGGCAGATGCTCTTCCAGATCTCGAACTCGAACACGCAGACCCCCAGGTCGCCGCCGATCTCCCTGAGGTTATCCGGGTACATTTGTGCCAGTCGCTCATAATCCTCCCCGGTGATGACAAAGTCGATGTCGGCTCCAGCTTTACGGAGGCCATAGTACTCCATCGCCTTGCCGCCGATGAGGAGTGGTTTGGCCGTAAACTCAAAGCCCAGCTTCTCGAGGTCTATACTACGCATTCGCAGCCTCCCGTACCATCGCCCACACCTGTGCTCCCAGCTTGGGCACCCTTCCACCACCCACCACCTTGAAACCGTGCTTCTCGTAGAAGCGGATGTTCCTTTCGGTCCCTGTCTCAAGATAGCACGCCGTTCCATCAGCATCCGCCCGCATCAGGACAAACCGCATCAATCTACTCCCGACTCCCTTTCCCTGGCTCGCCGGATTGACCCCGATCGCCCACAGGTACCAATGCGATTCCGGCGCATAACGCGCGTGAAACTTGGCGGCATAGCCCATATAGGCGTTGAACCGGCGATAAGCGGCCAGCCCCATCCTGAGCGGTGCGGCGTGCAGGCCACTCCGCACCACGCGCCAAAGGGTAACGTGCGTCTGCCCGGGCGGCAGCCAACACGCAACACCCTCCAAACCGGGCGTGGTGTAAACCTCGCCATACAGAAGCGAATAATGCACCACCCTATCGAAAAGCCACGCCAGCACGTCAGCCCGTTTATCCGCCCCCGGCATCGCCGCGATATACGCCGGGTCACCCTGGAAAGCCCGCGCCAATATCCCGCCGGCCCGACTTCGTTGAGCAGCCTCAAGTCGAACGATTGCGCTGGCCTGCATCATGCTTCTTCACCCTGCCTAATCATACTGCGCAAAGATACGCCGGTAGGCCTCACTGCGCTCCATCAACTCCTCGTGCGCGCCCTGGTCCGCCAGTTCACCCCGGCGCAGGACGAGGATGCGGTCGGCCCAGCGAATCTGGCTGAGGCGGTGGGTGATGATAAACGTCGTGCGCTCACGCGAGATGCGGCGCATGGCGCGCTGAATCTGGTCCTCGGTGGCGCTGTCGATGGCGCTGGTCGAGTCGTCAAGGATCAGGATGCGCGGGTCGGTGAGAAAGGCACGGGCAATGGCGATGCGCTGCCGCTGCCCGCCGGAGAGGGTCACGCCGCGCTCGCCCACATCGGTCTCGTAGCCATCGCTGAAGCTGGTGATGAACTCGTGTGCCTGTGCCTCGCGCGCCGCCTGCTCGATGGCCTCCTGATCGGCGTCGACGCAGCCAAAGGCAATGTTCTCGGCCAGCGTGCGAGAAAATAGAAACACGTCCTGCTCGATGGTCGAGATCTGCGAGCGCAGCGACTCCAAGCTCCAATCGCGCACGTCCACATCGTCGACCAGCACCCGCCCACCGTCTGCATCAAAGATGCGGTTGATGAGCTGCGTGAGCGTCGACTTACCCGAGCCGGTCTGGCCCACGATGGCGATGGTCTCGCCGGGGTTGGCCCTGAAGCTGATGTCCTTGAGCACCGGGCTGCCGTTATACCCAAAGCTCACGTTCTCAAAGACGACCTCGCCCTGAATGGGCCGCGCCACACCGGCCTCGTTCTCATCCAGTTCCGTCTCTGTGTTGATCAGCTCTAGCAGGCGCTCGGCCCCGGCGACGCCGAGCTGCACCAGGTTGAAGGAGAAAATGGAGATGAACGTCGGAAAGCGCAGCGCCCCCATCAACCCGATGAAGGCCACCGCCTGCCCCAACTCGATCAGCCCTGCCTGCCAAAGCCACAGGGCGTGGAAGAACGCCGCCGCCCGGCAGATGACGTACATCAGCATCGGCCAGTAGCGAGCCTGAATCTCGCCCTGCTGCACAAAATAGTCCCGGAACAGGCGTGCATCCGCGACGAACTTTTCCCACGCACGCTGCTCCTGCGCGTTGGCCTTGACCACCTCGATTCCCGAGATCAACTCCTGCAGCCCGGCGTTCATCGTGCCGAACTGCTCCCGCTGGGCCAAGCTGACCGGCTTGAGGCGGCGGTTGTAGTCGTACACCGTGACGGCCCACAGGATGATGAATATACCCGGCACGAGCAGCAAGCGCCAGTTGAGGCTTATCATCATCGCCAGGGGGATAACGATGTTCAGCACCGAATCGAGGATCAGCATCAGGCCGGGACTGAACATAAAGTTGAGCATGCGCACGTCGTTGGTCGCACGGGCCATGATGTCGCCGAT
>CAZKDJ010000070.1:0-18493 GCA_964551295.1 uncultured Anaerolineales bacterium
TCCTGCTGGTGCTGGCGATCACGTTGCACAATATCCCGGAGGGACTGGCCGTGGGCGTGGCGTTCGGTGCCGTGGCAGCCGATCTACCGGCGGCAACGGTCGCCAGCGCGGTTGCCTTGGCGTTGGGCATCGGCATCCAGAACTTTCCCGAGGGAGCCGCCGTCTCCGTCCCTTTGCGCAGGGAGAACCTCTCCCGTCTCAAGAGCTTTTGGTACGGTCAGCTCTCGGGGATGGTCGAACCTGTCGCGGGCGTGCTCGGCGCGGCGGCGGTTCTGTTGATGCGACCCATTCTGCCCTACGCCCTGGCCTTCGCCGCCGGGGCGATGATTTATGTGGTCGTCGAGGAGCTGATCCCCGAAGCGCAGTTGGAAACGAGCACGGACGTCGCCACCATCGGCGCGATGCTTGGCTTTGCGGTGATGATGACGTTGGACGTGGCGCTGGGCTAGATTATCTGCCCTTGGCTATCCCCGCTCACCACGCGATGAATCCGCTGGTGGCGGGGATGTACGTTTGCCTTGAGGTTTCTGCCAGATAGGGTAAAATGCGACCTATGCACCTGTCCTCGGCCGATCGTCCGCCGGCTGCTTTGTGGACGCGCTGGGCGCTTGTCTTGCTCATCGCCGTCTCTTTCGCCGTGCGCCTGTACGCTCTCGACGCCAAGAGCCTGTGGAGCGACGAGGGCCTGACGCTGCGCCGGGCCGAGCAGCCGCTCCCCCTCGTTTTCGAGAATCTGAATCTGATTCCCGTAGACCCCAACTACTACGATGGGAGCGATGAAGGGGCGGTCATCTCCTCGCCCGATCTCCATCCGCCCCTGTACTTTTTGATGATGCATTTCTGGATCCGGGTGGCGGGGCGGGGCGAGTTTGCGCTGCGTTTTCCCTCGGTCGTGGCGGCGACGTTGACGCTGCCCTTGCTCTATGCCCTGGCGCGCCGGTTGCTGAGCGCGGAGGCCGGGCTTTGGGCGGCGCTGATGGGGGCGATTTCACCCTTCTACCTGTGGTACGCCCAGGAGACGCGGATGTACACCTGGGTCGTCGTCCTCGGCCTGGCCTCGGTCTACACGCTTCTGCCGCTGCTCAAGGGCAGGGCGCGCCTCCGCGACTATTCAGTCTACGCTGCAGTCACCATGTCTCTGCTTTACACCCACTACTCGGGTTTCCTGCTGCTGGGATTTGAAGTGATCGTCTATGGCTTGTGCCGTCTACGCTGTGGCTTGCGTCGTCTATTGGGGTGCCCGTGGATTGTCCTGATCGTTCTGGGGGCTCTGGCCGTGGCGCTCGTGCCCCTCATCCCATACGCTTGGCGCACCTTCCAACTGTATGGCATCTTTGCCCTGGAATATCGTCCCCTGCATCTCATCCTGGCCGAGGCGTGGAGTGCCTTCAGTCTGGGGTTGCGCATCCCGGTGATCCAGCCGCTGTGGCAGACGGCTCCATTCCTGGCCGTGTTCATTGTTGGGGTCGTAGGAGTGTTTCTTCTGCGCCGGCGCGAGGCTTGGTTGTTTACCTTGGGTTATCTTCTGCTGCCTATACTCTTTCTATATGCCCTGTCCCTCGTCAGGCCGAGCTATATGAACCCGCGCCACCTGATGGTGGTCAGCCCGGCTTGGGAGCTAGTGCTGGCCTATGGCCTGGAGACGCTGCGGCGGCGGTTCAAACCAGGGTTGGTTCTCGGTTTAGGATGCGTGCTCGTGTTTAGAGGCTGGGCTAGTTACGACATCTTTACCTCTCACAATATGTGGAAGGATGACATCCGGGGGGCGGTGCGATACATCGAGGAGCGGGCGCGGCCCGGGGACGCGATTGTGCTCCATCATAACGTGATCCGCCTCACCTTCGACTATTACTACGATGGCCCTTACCATGAAGTCGTCATTCCGCGCTACGACCGGGCGCGCGATATACCGGCGCTTCACGAGCAGGCGCAGGAGGAGTTTGCGGCCTGGGCGCAGACGTACGATCGCATCTGGTTCCTGTACGGTCCGCCGCCGACTTTTTTCCCGCACGATTTTTTGCCGGACTGGGCCGATGCCCATCTGTTCAAGGTCGATCAACAAAGCGTTGAGGCCTGGTGGACCTATGTGAGTGTGGCGGCCTACGACGATGCACCGCCGCTCTTTGACGCGCTGCCGGACGATGTCGAGCCTGTGGACGTCAACTGGGATGGGCTGCGTTTGGTGGGCTTTCGCGCGCCAGAGACCGCCGCCGGGGAGAACGCATGGCTGGCGTTCTACTGGCGGGCGGAGGGCGATCTGCCTGGCGAACCCCTCACACTGGCCGTCAAGCTGCGGGACGAGGCGGGCAATCTATGGCTCGATCGGACGGAGCAGGTGTTGCCCTTTTACCCGCAGTCTTCTTGGCCGGCTGAGCGGATCGTGATGACCGAGTTCCGCCTCCCGCTGCCCGACGACATGCCGCCGGTGGATTTCACCGTCGAGGTGGAACCGGCCGGCCGGGGAGAGGAGGCGGCGGGGCAAGTTTCTGTGATCCGCCCGGTTGCACGCGATCCCGCGCCGCATCCACAGGCGCGTTTCTGGGGCGGGGTTGAGCTGCTGTCCAGCGAGTTGGCCGGTATTAAGTTCCGCGCGGGGCATCCGCTGGTGGGGTCGTTATCCTGGCGGGCCGCCAGCGCGCCCACCGCCGACTACCGGCTGCAGGTGCGTCTGACCGACCTGTTGGGGCGCGAGGTCGCCGCCGGCGAGATGTCGCCCAGCGCCGCCGGTTTCCCCACCGATGACTGGCTGCCCGGCGACTGCGTGGCGGGCCGGTTGGCGCTCCCGCTTCCCGCCGATCTGCGGGGAGGCACCTACCGGGTGCAGATTGGGCTGGTGGGCGCCGACGGTGCGGTAGCGCCCGTGCGCCGTTGGTATGGCAGCAGCGATTGGTTCACTGTCGGCACCGTGCGCGCTGAGGCCTGGCCGCTGGTGACCGAGTTGCCCGACGACGTTGAGTTTCTACTCGAGGACGTGCGGCTGGGCGAGGCCATCCGCCTGCGGGGCTATGATTTGGCCCGCGATGGTGACGCGTTGAAGCTGACGCTCTACTGGCAGGCTGATGCGCCACCGGAGGTCAACTACCATGTCTTTGTCCACGTGGGGGAGCCCAACGCGCCGCCCGTGGCCCAGGCCGACGGCGTGCCGGTCGATTGGCAGCGTCCCACGACGACCTGGCGGGCGGGTGAGGTCATCGCCGACACGCACACCGTTTCCCTCTCCGGGGTGGAGCCTGGGCTGTACAATCTCATCGTCGGGATGTATGATCCTGAGGGCGGCGGACGTCCTACGACCATCGTGGACGGCGAGATCGTCCCCGGTGGATACGTGCTGCTGCGCGAGATACAGGTGGAGAGATGAGGGGTAGATTGAAAAGCGTCATTCGTCAGAATTCCGGGTTGATCGTCATCCTGGTGCTCTACGTGATCGTGGCTGTGCTCTACGGCGCGCTGATCCCCATCTTTGAGTCGCCTGATGCGAACGGCCACTATGCCTACATCCACGAGCTGACCGAGGGACGCGGTTTCCCGGTCCACGATACCCCGTCCGGTGCACGGGTCACGGGATACGTCGCCGGTCACGCGCCCCTCTACTACATGTTCAGCGCCGCCGCGGCCTTCTGGGTGCCAGATGATGTGGATTTCGATGAATGGGCGTGGTTCAATCCTTTCCACGCGATGGGCGACGCCGACGCCCCTGCCAACAAGAACCGGCTCGTCCACACCGATGCGGAGGCTTTTCCCTGGCGCGGGACACCGCTCACGGTGCACATCGCCCGCCTGGTCTCGACCGGGTTCGGCATCCTGGGCGTCGTAGCGGCCTACGGCATCGTGCTGGAATTGTTCCCCCAACGCCGCTGGCTGGCCCTGGGGGCGGCTGCCCTGACCGCCTTCAACCCGATGTTCGTCTTTACCACTGCGCGGGTGAGCAACGATGCCGCTGCGGCCGGCTTTGGCCCGCTCACTGTGTGGTGTGCGGTGCGACTGGCGGTGCGCGGCTTTTCGCGCCGGGGGCTGGTGCTGGTCGGCGCCGTGTATGGCCTGGCGGCACTTTCGAAACTCAGTTGCGTCGCCCTGGGTCCTGCCATCGCCCTGGCGCTTCTCCTGGACGTGCTGCGCGTCGGGCATTACAAAGTCCGCCATCTCTTCCGCAGGGATCAGTTCCTGCGCCTGCTCGCCAACGCCGTCATGCTCTTTGGCGGCGCCGTCCTGGTCGCCGGCTGGTGGTACGTGCGCAACCTGGTCCTCTACGGCGAGTTGATGGGGGTGGATGCCTGGATAAGCCGTACGGCGACGGTGTGGCCGGAACCCATCGGCTTCTTCGAGGTCATGCCTTTCTTGAAGGATATGCAGATGTCCTACTGGGCGATGTTCGGTTGGTTCAACATCGCTGGCGCACAATGGATGTATCAAATCTGGTGGGTGCTGGTGGGCTTGGCCGGCGTGGGGCTGTTGTTTGTCCTCGCGGATCAATGGTCGTCACGCCGGTTCCCGCGCCCGGTACAGATGGGACTGGTGATCTTGGCCCTTGCTTTTCTCCTCATCTTTGGTTCGATCTGGCGATTCATCATGATCGTGCCTGGGGCCCAGGGCCGCTACTTGATGCCCGTCACCGCTGCCATCTCTGTATTTCTGGTGATCGGCCTGGATCGTTTCATCTTGAACCAGTTCACGCCCGCACTGGCGATGGTCTTGGGCGTGGGAAATCTGGTCATCGCGTTGGTCTGTCTATTCGCCCTCATTCTGCCGGCCTATGCCAGGCCAGATGTGGTGGAGGAAAGCGAGTTGCCCGAGGACATGATGCGCTTCGATATGACGTTCCAGGATGCACCGATCCAGCTCTTGGGCGGCATCATCGAATCCGATGAGGCGCACCCCGGTGAGGCCGTCGTGGTGGGTCTCTACTGGCGCGCGTTGGAGTCGGTGGATGAGGATCCCTACCTCTTCGTCCAGATCCTGGGGAAGGGGGGGGCACCTATCGCGGGGGTGGATTGTTATCCCGGTAGAGGTAACTTTCCCGCGAGCCTCTGGCGGCCGGGTGCCGTCTATCGCGACCACTACCGTCTGTCCATCGCCACGGATGCCCAAGCGCCCGCCATCGCGGCCCTGCACGCCGGGCTGCGCTGGCCGGGCGATGAGCGCCTCGTGGGATTGTTCCCCTCGGGCGAGCCGGTGCCCGGCCCGGTGCTCTTCGATTTAGTGGCTCTGCGTCCGGTTGAGACACCCTCGGCTGACGTCACCTACTCCGTGGACGCGAGGCTCGGCGACGCGATCACGTTGGTGGGGTACGATCTCTCCGAGGATGAGATGCGACCCGGTGAGAGCCTGACCGTCACGCTCGTCTGGCGCGCCAGGGCAGTTCCGGCGGGCGATTACACCGCCTTTGTCCATCTCGTCGACGATGACGGCAACCTCGTGGCGCAGGACGATCATCCACCGCTGATGGGCGAGTACCGCACGTCCTTCTGGGCGCTCGGCGACGTCGTGCGCGACACGTACAACTTGACCTTGAACGATCCCCAGTTGCCGTGCGCCTGCACGCTCCGGGTGGGTCTGTACGATCCGCAGGCCAAGGTGCGGGTGCCGGCCTATGATGGCCTGGGAGAGCGCTTTGACGATGACGCGGTCGTCGCAGGCGGGGTGACCGTCAAGTGAAGATCTCCAATCCCCAGTCTCCAATCTCCAATCCCAAATTGCAGATCACGCTGGTCGTTGTTCTGTTCTTGGCGTTTGGGGTCTTTTACAGCCTCGTCACGCCGCCCCTGGAGGCCTCCGACGAGTTCGACCACTACCCATACGTGCAGTACGTGCAGACGCGGCACGCGCTGCCGGTGATGAACCCCGACGACCCTGACCCCTGGCGGCAGGAGGGGGGGCAGCCGCCCCTGTACTATGTGCTGATGGCCGGGCTGACCGCGTGGATCGATACGAGCGACCTGGAGGACGTCCGCTGGCTGAATCACCACGCCTTCATCGGCATCCCCGGCCAGGTGGCGAACAAGAACCTGGTCATCCACCAACCGGCGCAGGAGGCGTTCCCATGGCAGGGAACTGTCCTGGCCGTCCATGTGATCCGGTTGGCGTCGGTGGTATTGGGCGCGGCGACGGTGTGGCTGGTGTGGCGGGTGGCGGCCCGACTCTGCCCGCAGTCCAAGTGGGTGCCCCTGATGGCCGCGGCCCTGACTGCCTTCAATCCGATGTTTCTATTCATCAGCGCCGCGGTCAACAACGACGTCCTGGCAGCCCTCTTCGGCAGCCTGTCCCTCTTGCTGATGCTCCGAATCTCCGGTCTCCAGTCTCCAATCTCCAATTGGCATTTGGCGTTGGGCATTGTCCTGGGGCTAGGCGCGCTGACCAAGCTCAGCCTCGTCGCGATGATCCCCCTGGCCCTCTTGGTTGTCGCCCTCCACACCTGGCGCCGGTATTCAGAGACATCCCTATCTCGCCGGACGGCATTGTTCATTGTTTATTGTTCATTGGTCATTCTGCCCGCTTTAGCGATCAGCGGCTGGTGGTTCCTCCGCAACTGGCGTCTCTACGGCGACCCCACCGCCGTCAGCGTCTTTATGGAGATCCTCGGCTACCGGGCCGAACCGCTGACGCTGAAGGACCTGTGGGAAGAGTTCGGCACGTTTCGTCGCACCTATTGGGGACTGTTCGGCGGCGTCAATGTGCCCGCCCCGGAGCCGGTGTACGTCTTTTACGACCTACTCTCGCTGGCGGGATTGGTCGGGCTAGGCCTGCGCGCCTGGCGCCGGCGCCGGGAGGGCATCGACGTGTGGTGGGTGCCCGCTCTGTGGGTCGCTATCCTGTTCGCTGCTCTGCTGCGCTGGGTGATGATGTATTATTCGTTCCAGGGCCGTTTGATGTTCCCCGGCATCGCCGCGCTCAGCACGTTCCTGGCCCTGGGGTTGGGAGAGTGGTTCCCGCTGCGATGCCGCCCGGCGGCCGCCTGGGCGGTCGGCGGCGTGCTCCTAACGCTGGCGATCGTGGTTCCCTTCGTCTCCATCCTGCCGGCCTACGCCTACCCGGAGCCGCTCACCCTGGCCGACGTGCCCGCCGAAGCGCGCGTCAATCCGGTCGACGTGGGCGGCGTGGCTCGCATCGTGGGCTGGGAACTGGACGAGCAGGCGGTCCGGCCGGGCGATCTTTCCGCCTACGTCGAAGTTGTGGTATACTGGGAGGCGGCAGTGCCCGATGGGCGGGACTATCTCGGGTTTGCCAAGTTGCTTGGGCGCGATCACCAACTGGCGGGTGACGTGACCCGCCAGCCGGTCGATGGCATGGTGCCCACAAGCCTGTGGCGGCCCAACCAGGTATGGCGCGATCGCTACCGGACGCCCGTTTTCGCAGACGCGCTGGCTCCCAGCCTCCTGCGGGTCGAGGTGGGGCTGTACGACCCGGGGGCAAAGGAGGACTTGGGCTCGGTTCGCGTGGGGGAGGCCAAGCTGGCTCCTCCAGAAACACAGGCTCCGCCGGATCATCCGCTGGAGGTGGCGCTGAGCGACGGAATCGCGTTGCTGGGATACGATCTATCATCTCGCAGCGTCGTACCGGGGGAGACGATCACACTGACGCTTCACTGGGAGGCACGGGCGGCGCCTTCGGCTGATTATCAAGTCATGGTACATCTGCTGGGCGTCGACCCGGAGCCGGTGGCGCAGGGAGATGGCCCGCCGCTTGGGGGGGATTATCCGACGAGCGCGTGGGCTTCCGGTGAGGTCATCGTTGGCCCGCACGCAGTCGTGCTACCGGCGGATGTTCCACCGGGGCAATACCGCCTGCTGGTGGGGATGTACAACTTGGAGACACTGGTGCGCCTGCCCCACCTGGACGGCGCAGGCGACAGTATCGAAATTCCCATCGTCATAGAGGTGGACTGACCATGTTAGCCGCGCCAAAGGCAGGCGATTTAGAGTTTGGTGAGAGATAGACATCCCTTGATCGTGGGCGGAGTCTTTTGTAGTATCGGACATCTCCAATGCCGGAGTTGCTCTTGGATAACTCGAACTGGTTAGCCAGATTCCGGCCGGCAGTAGGTCAGGGTATAACAATAGCGATAGCGGGCGGCAGCCTTCTAGCGCTGGCTATGTTACTGGTCTCAGTCTGGAAGCTGCCCTTTATATGGAAGCTACTCTTGATTCTGAGTGTATGGATCGTAGCGATGGCAGGCCTGCGTATTGCCAACCTCGCATATCGCGCTGACCCTGGCGGATGGTGGGGATACTTGGTTAGAGTAACTGTGAGCACTGTCTGTGCACTGCTCATTGGTATATGGGCAAAGCTGTGTTATTGGCTATTGTGGATACTGGTCAAGCTGATCCTGGGGGAGTCGCAGCTTGCCCCTGATGCCGACCGGTTCGTCGGCATCATGTCTCTCGCGGGTCCTGTTCTCGCCACTGTTTTCGCACTGGGGATAGCCGTAACGCAGGGAAGGAAAAGAGGTTTTGGAACCACTGTAAGCCTGCGGGCAGATGAATCCAATGTTAGGCGGCCCATCGATCGGCGTGACTTGAGGCGTTCTACGCCATCATCTCAAGATCGTGACGACGTAGCCATGTTACGCAAGTTCGGCATGTTGCCTCCTCTCGCGGCGGTATTACTCATTGCGGTTCTATTCCTGTCAGCGCAGCGCCTCGCCGGACCATACCTGGGAATGTCTGTCCTCGTGGCTGTTCCTGTTGGATTCGGGATGCTCGTGACACTGTTTTTGGGGTGGCTTGGATTGAGAATTGTCCAGACCTACGTAGGCGTATCAAAGCGTAGACCAGTCGACATCACCCACCTGCGTACTCCTCCGTCACCCCAGATACAGCCGATCGTTGAGACGCTCGCAGAACTAGGTTTCAAGCGCTTGGGAGAAACACGAACCTAACTTTCTTTCGGGGAGCCGGGCATCACGTGGATACTCACCAACCCTCGAGCCACAGTGGTTGCAGAAGTCGTAGAAAGTGATCTAGGAGCACTACTGCTTTCCACTACGTACCATGATGAAGCAGTTGTCGAGACCGCGTATCCCACTGGAGAACGGATCAGGACTGCTGACTTTCGTTCATATACGGTCACGACAAGCGTGCAGGATGCCTACGCGTATCATCTGAAACGGGTTGCCGAGTTCGGCGCGGAACATGGTCCGCCATCCCGCATTGAACATATGACCTCGTACTTGCGTTGCGATGCTGTCTACAGACTGCGCTATGCGAGGCGGAAACTACGGCGCTTCTTGTGGGCGGGGATTGTACTCTTGGCCTCGTTGGGATACTCTTTCGTGACTTTGCTCATGTTTATATCGCTTTCTTTGATAGATCCATCAAGTGAACTCATAGTGCAGCGCTACTGGCGCATGATCTGGCAGCTTGCCCTGGCAACACTGATATCTGGTCTCGCCTTTTCCGCGCTTTGTCGGCACGGAAGGCTTGGCAGGAGATCCAAACCCACGGGGACCTCTCCATGAACTGTCCTGTGCTTTTAGCGCTCCATGGTATTGTGGCCTTGTACTTAGAATCTGACGTTGTCTAAATCTGTGGTGCAAACTCTATGACTCAAGACTGGCTCTACCGCATCTTTACCTCCCGCCACCGCTGGCTGTCGGCGCTGTCGGTGCTGGCGCTGTGCGTCTTGCTGGCAGCAGTCACGGGCTACCTGCTGGCCGAGTTCGGCCCGCTCGTGGCCGCTGCGGGCGTGGTGGCCGTGTTCATCGGTCTGTGGATGCTGCGCGACATCGAGGTGGCCTATTGGGTCATCCTCGGCGTCGTGTGCCTGATTCCCTCGGCCGCGTTCCCTTTCGACGTTGGCTTCACCCCCACCTTTCTCGATGCCGCGATGGGGGCGCTGTTCTTTGTCTGGATGTTCCAAATCGCCACCGGTGTGCAGCGAGATTTTATCGGCACGTCGTTGGGGACGCCCATCGTCGTGTTCATGTTGCTGGCGGTGGGGGCCTTTGTCCTGGGGTTGTCTCACGCCCCGCTCACGTCCTACAGCCTGCGTCACTTTGCCGAGCTACTGCTCAGCATCTCGTTGGTCTTTCTCATCGCCAACACGGTGCGTGAGGCCGGCCGGTTGAGGCGCATCGTGCGCGTATTTCTGTTGAGCGCGTTTGCGGCGGCAGGCCTGGGCATCGTCCTCTACGTCGTTGCCTCCTACATTTCCGAGGATTTGGTCATCACTGCCCTCTCGGCCCTGGGGCGGTTCGGGTACCCCGCCGGGCCCGGGGTCCTGCAGTACATCCGCGCCGATCCGGAGCTGCCTCTGCGGGCGACCTCGACGTCCATCGACCCGAACGTGTTGGGCAACCTGCTCAACCTAGCGCTGGGCATCGGCGTGCCGCAGTTGTTCGCCCAGCGGCCGCTTTTCCGTCGCCGCACCCTGGTGCCGATGTTGGGCGTCATCGCGCTGTGTCTGGTGTTGACCATCAGCCGGGGCGCGCTGGCGGGAGTGGGCGTGGCCCTGGTCGTTCTGGCCTTGTTGCGCTATCGCAAGCTGTGGTGGTTCCTACTGGCGGCAGCTGTGGTGATCGTCCTTCTCGCGCCGGGTTACGTCAGTCACTTCCTCGAAGGACTGCGGGGGGAGGATTTGGCGACGCAGATGCGCTTTGGTGAGTATAAAGACGCCCTGATCTTGGTCAGTCGCTATCCCCTCCTGGGAGTCGGGTTTTCCGGGTCGCCCGATATCGACACCTACATCGGCGTGTCCATGGTCTATCTCCTGATCGCCGAACAGATGGGGTTGATCGGCCTGGCCAGCTTTCTGGTCGCGATGGGCGTCTTTTTCGTACGCTTCTGGCGCACGCGGGCGATGGCGGCCTCGGTACCCGAGCTGGAACCGGTGTGGTGGGGGCTGCACGTGGCCATCGTCGGTGGGTTGGTGGGCGGCGTCGTCGATCACTATTCGTTCAACCTGGATTTCCACTACTCTGTCACGCTCTTTTGGATGGTTGTCGGGCTGGCGACGGCCGCGACGGAGATCATTCGAGCCAGCGCGGGTGAGATGTGCGCCGACGTTGATGATCAATAGCGTTCCAGGATGACCTGGAAGAAAGGGGATGTGCCGAAATGAAGACCAGACGAATCGTGTGCATTGTTGTAGGTGTGCTGGTGCTCCTGGCGTTGACTACCACGGTAGTATTGGCGGGCAATGGGGATCCCCAAGATGTTACGACTGGGAGCGCCACGGATGCTCTATTGACGGCTCTCGCTCCCATCATCGCCATCGCCACGGCCGTCGAGCGCATGCTGGAGATGTTCTGGGATCGCTGGGAGAAATCCGGTACGTGGCCGCATAAGGCGGGCGTGCCGGATACGAAATCGCCGCAATACATCTCAAGCAAGCAGGTGGCTTCCCAGGTGCTCGGCACGGTGTTTGCCTTCGTCGCCGTTGGCCTGACCAACGCCCGCTTCTTCCGCCTGCTGGGCCTGGACGTCCTATTTTCCAACTGGGTGCTGTTCGATGTCGACATCGGCGGCATCGTTGATAACTTTACGGTCGGCACGCTGGTCGATTGGGTGATGACGTCGGTCGTCATCGGCTTTGGCGGCACGGAACTCACGCACAGCATCATCGAGGGGTTGGTCAAGGGTCGCAACCTGTGGAAGGAGATGCGCGAGGTCGAGGCCGGGCGCAAGTCGATCCTGGATGCCAAGTTCTTTAACGACTACGTCGCCCCAGAGTTGGAGAAGCGGGGCGTCTCCGTGGCGATGCTGCGTGAGGCTTTCCAGGCTCTCAGTTCGGCCGGCGTGTCGCCGGACAAGTTCATCAGTTCGATGACGCTTGGCAAGGCGGACGCGTTTATGAGCCAGATGGAGGCCAAGCCGGAGACAGCCGGGGCTGCCAAGGCCGTGCGCGCGCTGTTTGAGGGCGTGCCGGCCGCGAAGGCGATGGAGGTGCCCGATGTCCTGGCTCTGTTGACCCCTGAGCAGCGGGAGCGGTTCCTGGGGATCTGAGGGCGGGAGCACCTCGTACGATTTCGGTAATTGACTTCCGTACGGGTTGGGTTATACTGCGTGCGAGAGGTATGTGCGCGACGGCGGAGGTTGGGTGCATCCTGGATGAGGAGAAGCGTTTATGGCACAGCAGCTAGAGATACAATTTCGAGTCTACTACATCCCTGAACCTGGGGCCAAGAAGGAGTGCATCGCCACCCGCAGCGTGCCGCACGCCTTACAGGTTTGGAACGAGAGCGTCGACGCCTACTCGCGCAGCCTGGAGCTGGTCATCAGCGGCGATTGGCTGATGAAGCTGTTAGCGGAGGATGGCAAGGGGGTGGTCGAAGATCCCGAAATGGACCGCACAATGGTGATCGCTCTTTGCCTCAAGGCGTTGTCCACGGAAGACAATCAGAAGAAGGAAGAGTACCTTAAGCAGGTTTTGAACACGCTGGGCTACAACCCGGACACCGACTAGACTCTTGGATAGACAACTTGACCCGCTGCACACAATGCAGCGGGTTTTCTCTTTGCACGCTTGGCCCAGGCGGCTGTCACCGATACATATACCACTCGGCGATGGAGTAGCCCCACAGCAGTGTGATCAGCCCTCCGGCGACGAGGAACGGCCCATAGGGGACGTAATCGCGTAGCTTGCGCAGGCGGGTGATGAACAGGAATCCGCTGATGGCGGCCCCGATGATGATGGTCAACACCAGCGCCTCGATGACCAGTGGAAAGCCGGTGATCAACCCGATGAACAGCGCCAGCTTGACGTCGCCGCCGCCCAGGGCTCCAGCGCCAAAGACGGTGTTCCCCACAATTCCCACGATCAGGAAAAAGATGAAGGCGATGCCCCCGCCCGCCAATGCACTCCACCAGGTCATCTCCGGCGTGATGAAACCGGCGGCAATGGCAAAGAGAATGGCCGGGTATAAGACCATGTTGAGGATCAGCCGCCGCTCAAAGTCGGTGATCAGTACGATGGCAAAGACGGTGGTGTACACGAGATAGAGGGGCAACCGGATGGATGCACCGAGCAGGATCCACAGGTAGGCGTACGTCACCGCCAACCCAAGCTCGGTTAAAGGATAGCGCAACCTGATCGGAGCGCCGCAGGAGGGACACTTGGCGCGCCCGATGACGTAAGAGGGCAGGGATACCCATTGCCACCAGGGGCGATTCCGGCCGCAATAGGGGCATTGGGGCCGCGTTACCCTGCGCCGGCTGGGGAGATCTGTCCCCAGCCGGTTGACGAGCCCGCCGATGAAAAGCCCGAGGAGTGCGAAAAGAAAAGCCATTTGGGGGCATTATAGAATAACAAATTGCAAATGGCAAATAGCGCAACCCTGCCAGGTTGCGAGTCACTTGGCCGAGGCGCTGGCTGCCGCTGGCGAGATCAGGTCGCTGACCAGGGAGTCTATCACATCACGGAGAGGCAGAAGGACTTGGGCGCCGCCGGGTGTGACCCAGGGTAGGGTACAACTATCATCTATCGAGCCCGTCGCGATTTGATCGGAGGGGATGTGGCTGGCAGTGACGGCCAGGTCTATCATCTCGCTCAACGTCAGGTCGGCCTCGAAAGTGCCCTGCAGGTTGGCCCACAGAGTGGGGGACTGGGCGATCAGGCTCGGCAGCAGATCCAGGCTCAAGACCCGATTGCGCACGGTCATCACGACCTGGCGCTGGCGGGCGGTACGGTCAAAATCGCCGCCGACGGTGGCACGGGTACGCGCGTACTTGAGAGCCGTGGCTCCATCCAGATGGTGGTTGCCGGCAGAGATGTAGAAGGGATCGTAGCCGACGCCGCTGTCTGGATAGGTCGAGTCGTAGATGTCGTAAGGCACATCCACCTCTATACCGCCGATAGCGTCGATGACGGTGACAAACACCGTAAAGTCGATCAAAACGGCGTGGTCGACGGGGATGCCCAGGGTGGCGGAGACGGTCTGGCGGGCCAGGGCCAAGCCACCCGTCCCATCCCGTTCGCCGTAAGCGTAGGCGGTATTGATGCGGTTCTGGTCGTGCCCGGGAATGTCGACGTATAGATCGCGTGGGATAGAGAGCATCGCTGCGCGTTGGGACCCGGGGTCCAGGTAGAAGAGCAAGATCGTGTCCGTGTTGTCGGTGCGGCTGGTGGTGTTGCGCCGGTCGGTGCCCAGGAGGAGCACGGTGGTTGGCTCTGTCGCCGGGTGCGTGCTGGCCAGTGGTGCAGGCGGCGCGTGCACCACTGGCGTGGCCGGGGCATAGTAGATGGTGGGGGTGGGCCTGGGCGGCGCGTCGGCGGCGGGATTGCAGGCCGTCAACGCGACTGCTCCAAACAGCAGAATTGCCAAACAAATCCTTCGATGGATCATCTTTTCTCCTCCAGCAGTTCTAGAATCACTGCCTCGATTTCTTCCGACTGGGGTAGCAGTATGCGCTCCCTGCCGGGAGCGGTTTGCTCGATGGTGCAGCACTCACCGAGGTCAGCGGTGGCAATGTCCTCGGCGGCAATGCTCGATGCCGATAGCGCCAGATCGATCGTCCCGCGCAGGGAGAGGTCGGTCTCCAAACTGCTGCCGACGGCGGCCCACAGCGTGGGGGATTGGGCGATCAGGTCGGGCAGCATCTCGAGCTGCAGCACGCGCTCTTGGGCGGCCAGGACGAGCTGCCGCTGGCGGAAGGTGCGGTCGAAACCGGGGGTTGGGACGACGCGGGTGCGGGCGTAACGTAGGGCCAGTACTCCGTTTAGGTGCTGCTGACCTGCCGGGATGAACAGCGGTTCGTAGCCGTAGTGGTTATCCGGAAAGTCGGCGTCGTCGATGGGCTCGACGACGGCCACGTCCACGCCGCCGATGGCGTCCACGAGCGTGACAAAGCTATCAAAGCGTATCAGTGCGGCGTGATGCACGGGAATGCCCAGCGTGGTCGAGACCGTCTCTCGGGCCAGCGCCAAGCCGTCCGTGGCCTCGTCCCGCTCGCCTATGCCGTATACGCTGCCCGCGCGGGTCTGCCCGTGTCCGGGCACCTCCACGTACAGGTCGCGGGGGATGGAAAGCAGAAAAGCCCGCTCAGCCTCTGCGTCCAGGTACAGCAGCATCAGCATGTCGATCTCGTCTGGTGAGGCGCGCTGGCCGTCGACGCCCATGATCAGGAGCGTGGTGGGCGTCTTTAGCCCGTCGGAGTGAGGCAGCAGCTCAGACGGCGACGACGGGTTGGCCGAGAGTGTGGGCTGCGCCGTCGGGATGGAGCCGTCGGGGGCGCGGCCGGTGATGGCCAGCGTGTGCGCCAATCCGGCGAGCGCGGCGACGAGGCCGCCGCTGAGGAGCACCAGGGTGACGAGCGTCGCCGCGCGGCGCAGGGGAGGACGCAGCAGCGCGGCCAGAGGTTTGCGGTCCTCCCTGTGCTGGGTTATCCTCTGCCACGAATGAACTGGTGTCAGCGGGACTTGCTCTCCCACAGCGGTCAGCGTCTCGGTCAGGCGCTTAGCGACCTCGGCCAGTTCCTCGATGCGTGCCTGGCAGGCGGGACAGGCGAGCAGGTGAGCCCCGATCCGCTGGCGCTGGCCGGGCGGGAGGTTGTCCTCCTGGTAGGACACCAGTTGGCGGTCGCTTGGATGTCTGCTCACGTCGCGTCCCCCAGATGATAGCCCAGAGCGGCGCACGCCTCACCTTCCAACAGCCGGGCCAGCGTCTCCTGGCCGTAGGCGACGCGCGACTTGGCCGTGCTGACCGGACAACTCAGGGCCTGGGCCATCTCGGGATATGAGAGGCCTCCAAAGTAGCGCAGGATCAGTGCCTGGCGAGATTTGCGCGGCACCTGGTTCAACGCCTTCCACACCATCTGTTGCATGCCCCCCAATTCGAGCGCGACGTCCGGTTGGTGTGCATCTGTTTCGTCCTCGGGCTCGCGTCCAAATTCTAACCACTCCTGCAGCGAGAGCAACTTGAACCGCCGCCGGCGCTGTAGGTCGCGGCAGCGGCTGGTGACGATGACCTTGAGCCAGGTGGCGAAAGTCGCCCGCTGCGGGTCGTATCGCGCTAGGTTCTTGAAGGCGTAGATGAAAGCCTCCTGGGTCGCGTCCTCGGCATCCTGCCGGTTCTGTAGAAGCATATAGGCCAGCCTGAGCACGGCTGGGTAGTGTGTATCGTGCAGTTTCCGGGCGGCGGGTTCGTCGCCCGCCAGCGCGCGCTCGATTAGGTCTTGGGTCATAGGATTAGCCAGTTCGCGGTGTGGCTACGATTTGAGTTGCTGTGTCGACCGCGTGCTGGCTATATAACCATCTTTGTCAAAGCTGTCAAGTTCTGTAAAGTCAGCCATCACATCCCGAAGAAGACGTCGTCGCGAATGGTATGGCATCATCTTCATACAGCCATCCCAACCTGTCCATCGGCAAGATCTCCAGGTATTCATCCCAATCAAACGTCGACCGCACGGTAAGCAAAGGTTCGGCTTTTTCTCCATTGGCAAAGTACAGGAAATCCATCGGTAGATAGAGCGATTGCCATGGCGATAGCTGCTGTTCCCAGGCGTAGTCTGCTCCATTGTGGAACACCGAACTCTGCGGGAAAATCAGATCGAACTGATGCCCGTCGATCACGAATTGGACGCATCTTTCGGCTTTTCTAGCGTCCTGCTTGTCTCTGGGAAAGACAGGTATGTAGAATAAATTCTCGTTGTCAATGATCGGCAAGGGCAAATGCACGTAACTCGCCTCGTAATACCACCCTCTTGCGCACTCTTCGCTGTCCTTTAACAGCATCCCACGATGGCCTAATTCCGGTGGCGCCTTGGTCTCCAACTCCTCCTTTGACCGGGATATATCTTCCAGGGGTAGCTCTAGATTCAGATCCACTGAGAATGTAACTGTCTCTGTGATGCCTTCGTATCCCACCGTGAAAGCATGGTTCCCCTCACGCAAAGGCCGATCGGGTCTGAAAACAAAGACAATGGGAGGAAGCCCAAAGACAATGGGAAGCCCATAGTCGTAGCGAGCATCAGGATCGTCCGACTCTCGATGGGCGTCGATACATTCGCCTTCTTCTAGTGTGCGGCCCTCGGAGCGGCACAATATGGCTGGGTATTGGGCAAAACCATACACTTTATCGACGCTCTGACCGTCTAGGAGGAATCTGGCATTCTGCACTTTGCCGGGCAGAAATTCTAGAGCGTGAAGATTATCGCCAAACGTGTTGTCATTGTAATTCGTACGATATCTGGTGCTCAACAGGAGCGGGTTGCTCTGTCTGATCTTTCCAATGATGGTGGGCTGAGAGATGCTTATCGTGCTGTCGTCAGGTGGAAACCATACGTTGCTGGCTCATGTCCAGACAGAGTGCGAAGTAGGCCCAGTCAGGCAGCAAAACGGCCTTCCGAGCACCAGTTCTTGACATGAGCCACGTTGCTTTGCCTGTGCCAAGAATGCTCAGGCGTTGCTGTAAGGGGTGTGAGTGTGTCTGGCGGTAAGGTGGCCGTTTGTGTAGAGAGAAGGAGTGGCCTGGTGGTGTAGATCGTGTCTACAGGCCATATCCGCACGTTACCATCGACATAGCCCAAGGCTATGTGCTGACCGTCTGGACTTGTATCAAAGCTGCGAATGTCAAGATTAGTATCTAGGATACAGTTGAATCTGTCACGTAAGCCAAGGTCTACTGATATGCAGGCAGAAGTCTGAGACATGAGCAGAGGAAATTCCCGCCCGAGTAAAAATACACTGTTTGTACTGTGTATTGTCCGAACATGACTGCCGGTGGACAAGTCCCATACATCTATCACTCCGGTGAACTGACTGGTTGCGCTTGCCACTTTTTGATTGTCCGTGCCCCAGGCAACGATGGTTGACTCATGCCCGTGACTGATTGTTCGCAGAGGGTCGCCACTGGCAGCTTCCCAGAAATATAGATTCCGCCATGCGCCTGCCCCAAGCGTCTGCCCGTCAGGGCTGATGGTCAAGTTATCAATCGCGCCTGTGTATACAGAGGTGCGTGTTTGCCGAACACCTCCATCTGAGACTCGTAGCCATACGAGCGCACCATCAGAGTCCCAATCGGCACGTTCAGCGATGATTAGCGTTCGTCCATCTGAACTAAAAACCACCCCCTCGATCAGAGTCGAACGGTTAAAGGATCTTGTATGGTGTCCGGTATTTGCTTCCCAGAGCGACACTATACCGTCGTAACTGGCACTGGCCAGTGCCTGTCCGTCAGGGCTAAACGCCAGACCGGTAATACAATCCGTATGGGCTGACCAGGTGTGCAACAAGTCTCCATTTTTCACCTGCCAGAGGTATATGTTGCCGTCCTCATCTCCTGTTGCAAGCAGACTGCCATCAGTATTGAACACCACGCTCATTATCCAGGCCGAAGCGCCTGCGGGATGCTGAAGAAGGGTTGGCGAAGAGCGAATGAGTAGGATCGCGGTGATGGCGACGATCAGTAGTGGCACGGCCACCAGAATCAACCACCGTCTTGTGCGAGGGTTGAATGGAATAGTTTTTGTCACGTTTGTCATAGGGCAACTCCTGTCAAGTCTCTATGCAACTATCTATTACCCACATCTCCGGGGTGGCCAATACGTGAAGGCTCTGTATCGAC
>CAZKDJ010000071.1:0-18161 GCA_964551295.1 uncultured Anaerolineales bacterium
ACTTGCATGTATGAAGCACGCCGCCAGCGTTCATCCTGAGCCACGATCAAACTCTTCATAGTTTTTACCGTGATTTTCACCACGGTTAGTTGAATCGACAAGCCCGAATTACGCTTACCTTTCTGTCACTCTTCAGTTGTTAAGGTCCCTAGATATCAAAATCACCATTTGCAGAGACAACAAAGACCGATGCCCACATTTCTAGCATCGGCCAGGCAACTTCCCGCGAACTCTCCCAGGAGTCTTGCCCCAGCTATCCCGCTTGTAACTCCTCATGCGCTGATAATTATAACAAACTTTTTCAATCTTGTCAAGCATAACCCGAACGAAACTGAGGGTTCTGCAGAACATCGTTCACCAACGAGGCGAGAGTATACCACAAAGATTGCAAACTGGCAAACTACATTCTTAACCAATTTGCCCCCTCCGCCAACACGCGTATAACACTCACTATCTGAATATTCAGCATACGAGTATCAAGGAGACAGTATGCGACAGTGATTGCCGTTGGAGCAGGCACTCTTGGGATTTCTGAGCCAGGGACCGATGCACGGCTACGACCTGCACCGGCGCGCTCTCCCTCTCCGACGTCGTGGCGATGTTTGGACGACTGGGACTGCGGGCTGGGATTCGCCATCGCACTGGCGATGAACCTGCTGGGGACGCTACAGGAGATGGCAGCGGTGACGCTGCAGACGATCCGGCTGCGGGGCGGCACGCAACGCCCCTGGACAGCGCTGCGGTCTTTCTTGGTCACGACGATAGCCAACACGCTGCGTTACAGGGATGACGTCGTCAACGCGGCAGCAGTACGCGCTTTTAATCCGCATAGAGGTCAATCGCTGCCTCTACCGCTGCGGCCACCCGATCTATGGCTGCTGGCCGTACTGGCAGGATGCACGGGGATATTGCTGGTAAAGGGAATGTAAAACGACGCTTGCCCAAGCGCCGGCACGGGCGCAATCGCGCCGCTAGCGCCCGCTATTTCTTCGGCTTCTTGGTCGGCTTGAGGTCTTTCG
Organism: uncultured Anaerolineales bacterium; assembly: GCA_964551295.1. Lineage (GTDB taxonomy): Bacteria > Chloroflexota > Anaerolineae > B4-G1 > B4-G1 > JAFGED01. The sequence goes on from CAZKDJ010000071.1 coordinate 1,020, forward strand.
GTCTCTTGGTCGGCTTCGGCTTCTTGGTCGGTTTCGGCTTCTCGACCGGCTCGGGTTCCTCGGTCGGCTGAGGCACCTCGGTGGGCTTTGGCGCTCTGGTCGGCTCTGGTTCTTCAGTCGGCTGAGGCGCCTCGGTGGGTTCTGGTTCTCTGGTCGATTGGGGCTCTTTGGGCGGCTTTGGCTTGCTCGGCTCGGGTGTAGAGGCCGGTTCTACCTCGGCCGGCTCGGCTGTTTTCGTCGGCTCCGGCACCTGTGTAGAAACTGGTTCATTCAGCATCTCGACCTGAGCAGGAAGCGTGGAGGCGGGCCTAGCGGGCTCGGGTGGGTGCTGTGGCCGTGCCACCGTTTCATGCCCGGCCTCAACGGGGACGACAATCTCCTGAGCCTCCACGTTTACCAATCCCTCGACGACGACCACCCGTGTGGCCCCATCGGCCTCCACGTCCAACGCAAACTCTGTGCCGCGCACCGAGGCTACCGCCGAGGGCGTCTCAACCTCAAAACGCGAATCCACATCGAGCAACGGCTGCACCCGATGATAGGTCCGGCCCGTCCACTGCTGCAGAATGATACCCCTGCCCACGCCTTTCTTCCGAGAGCTCATCTGATCAATAGAGACTTCCGTGTTGGAAGCCAAATCGGTCGTGCTGCCCTCGAAGAAGGTTAGTTGAACTGCGGCATCAGGACCAGTGCGGACCCGGCTGCCAGCCTCGATCTGTGTATCCGCTTCGACAGGCTGCCAGGTGCTGCTGCCCGCCTTCAGGATATCCACAGCCCCTTGTACTCGCGTCAAGGTAGCCACGCGGGTCGCGTCCGCATGAGGTCCAGCCAGGAGAGATGCACTGACAGCAAGGAAAAGCCACAGCACCACCGCAATCATCATACCCACCTGGAGATTGATGACGCGCCTCACGGCTGCACGCTCTATGTTGTCAGTAGTTTGACTTTCTTCGAGAGGAAACACACTTTCTCGCATGGATCAGAAAACCCTTTTCGCACCTACTATGTCTTCCAAACCGCATACAATTATACCACAGAAATTGACACACGCCCCTTTTGCTCAGGGCCGGAAAAGCGTCAGCCCTGCCTGCATGTGCAAAGTCGGCCCAGCACAGCGGGCGACGGCAACGCTGGGACCATCGAGAGCAACGCGTCACTCACTCAGCACCTCGCGAGACACAGGAACTCCTGCAGCATTGGCGAAAGCTGCCAAGTCCGGCGGCATGGCAAAGTGGGCCAAGTGAGTGGCACAGCGACAGTCAGAGGCCCCGAAGCGAGGCACGGGAGCAGAGGCGCCGGAAAGACCAAAAAGCACCCGAGCCCAGTCACATTCCCACCTCTGCGTTCCGGTGACGTACCAGATTTCGATGGGGGAGGCATGGATGCGAAGATAATCGATATGCCAATGCAGAGGTTTGAGCAAGCGAAGGTGACGTGCCAAGCGGGCAGCCAATCCCCCCGGCCCGCGAGCGCTGCCAACGTAAGCATACCAACCGGCGGGACAGTGAAACCGCCCCAAGCGCCCGATACGAACATCGGCCATAGATTGCGGCAGGTTCAAAATGAGTGCATACGTTCCAGGATAGTCAGTCGTCATGCATCCGTCGGTGCCACACGATGCCGGCGATCCAGGCCACAGCGCATCCCAACACCAACAACCCCAGGGCTATACCGTCGAGGACACGAAAGGTGTGCTGCTCGTCGAGCTTGTAGAGCACATCGCCTTCGTACGAATCGGGCAAGATCAGGGCCACCAACCCGGCCACAAGTAGCAGCACCGCCAGCGCCGCCAGCAGGATCACCCGCCACTGGAGCATCTTGTCACTCAGCAGGCGGGGGGACGGGGAGATCCTCGACGGCCACCTCGATCCACTTGTCCCCTTCCTCGATGAGCATCACCGGGATATCGTCACGAATGGGGTACTTGCGGCCACAATCAGCCTCCTGACACACGAGCCAACAGCCATCGACCAACTCGAGCTGACCGGGGTCATCACCAGGCTTGCGCGTCTCACCGCTGACGCAGTAGGGACAACGCAGGATTTCCAACAGGTCTTTACTTACCATCGCGGGTTTGCCTCCTTGAGATCTAATGGATCACGCGGCTAGTATAGCACAAGGTTGTACGGGAGCAAGCGATCAGCGACCCTGTCAGGCCGGTGGTGTCGTCGTGGGATAAGATGTGGGCGTGGGCGCTGGCGTCTTGCAACACTCGACCTCCTCCAACAGATCCAGGTACTCTGTGCGTGTACCGGCGACGGCGACGGCGTGTTCCAACATCGCCTCGGCATCGGCGCAGCGCCCCACTCTCAAGTAGGCCTGCCCCATCGCAGCGAAGAAATCGGCGACGGGTCGCTGAGTATGAATCTCCAGGCTGACGTCGCCGGCCTGTATCAACGCGCCGGCCGCCTCGAAACAAGTCACCGCCTCCTGCCACGAGTCACTCTCCATGTAAGCGTGGCCCAGCGTAAACCACAGCAGCGCGGGGGGTCTTGGCGTGCCTTGGATCGCCCCCACCAACAGGTAAATCGCCACATCAGGGCGATCTTGCTCGATGTACGCCCATCCCCGGTAGTAATGACGCAGGGGATCCTCCGGATGATCCGTGCCGTACTGGCTACCGAGATCGGTCAAGCGCTCGGCATCGTGCCCTGCAAGCGCGGCCAGCCAGCGTGACTGGAAAACCTGCTCCTCCAACGCAGGATCGAGGGCCACAGCCCGATCGAAGGCCCTTGACGCCTCGCGGGATCTACCCAACTGCCACAATATCTCGCCCCGCAGCGCGTGCGCCGACGCGTCGTCGAAGTCAATGGCTACCGCGCTCTCAGCGTCATTGAGCGCCGCATCAAGCCGCCCCTGCGCCAGATACACAGATCCCCTGGCGATGTAGACCGGCGCAAAATCTGGGTCAATCTCGATAGCCTGGGTGAAGGATCGCAGGGCACCCGCATCATCGCCCATCTCACGGCAAGCCAAACCCGCTTCATAGAGGGGTCGCACGTCAACCTGCGTGGGCGCAGGAGTAGCCGTGGCAGGCACGCGGGTGGGCAGCCGCAGTGGAGAGGCAGGCGTGATAGGAACATCAGGGCCAGGGCAGCAGCCCGCCAGCACGACAAATGCCAACAGTAACGACAATCCACGCACCGCCCCAACTAGCCTCCAGAATGCAGATCCCGCCAAGCCGGTAGCCCTCCAACACCCTCGGCAGCCCGCACGGCCTGCACGACGGCCTGGGCCACGACCTCGGCGGCGTAAGCGCCGATCAAGTTGACGTCGGCGCGCTTGCTGCCGGTGGAAAGAGCAAAGAGGGTATCACCGTCGAAAAGCGTGTGCGCCGGGCGAACCGCCCGCGCGATTCCATCCTGCGCCATCTGGGCGACCTTGTTGGTCTGCTCCTTGGTCAGCCGGGCGTTAGTCGCCACCACGCCGATGACGGTGTTCGAGGAAGCAAAGCTCAACGCCGCTTTGCCGACCATGCTGCGCATCACCGCCAGCGTGTCGGCCGGCTCGTCGGCCGTGAGTTTGCGCGCTCCCACCAGGATCTCGCCGGTCTGGGGATCGACCACGTCGCCGAGGGGGTTGACGGCGACGAGCGCGCCCACTATCAGCCCGCCACCCAGATCGACGGCAGCGCTGCCCAACCCAGTTTTCATCGCCCGGCCCGGGCCCAGAATCTTGCCGGCGGTAGCGCCGGTTCCAGCCCCTGCGTTCCCCTCGAGTACCGGGCCATCGGCAGCGGCCTGACAGGCAGCATAGCCCATCGCCGCATCAGGCCGCGCACCGGGATCGCCCAGGTCGAGGTCGAAGAGAATCGCCGCCGGAACGATGGGCACCTTGGCCACGCGGGCATCGAAACCCACGCCCTGTTCCTCCAAGTAGCGCATCACGCCGTCGGCAGCAGCCAGGCCATAGGCAGAACCGCCGGCCAGGAGCACCGCGTGCACTTCCTGCACCGAATGCATGGGACGCAGCAGGTCGGTCTCGCGGGTGCCGGGCGCACCACCCCGTTGATCGACCCCACCCACCGCCCCTTTCTCGCACAGCACGACGGTACAACCGGTGAGACCCTCCAAATCAGTAGCGTGACCGACGCGAATGTTGGGAACAGCCGTCATCCCTTTCTGCACAGATTTTGCCATAAAGCTTTCCCCTCCGCTACTCACCATCACCCATCAAGCAGCGGCGCTAAGTATAGCGCACCTGGGGTAGAAAGCAAGAAATGAGCCAGGCTCCACCTGCGCGGGTGAATTCATAGCTACCATGCAGGCGTCCAACTAGTCAACTTGACCCAATCATTGTAAAATACGTATCATCTCAATATCTTGGGGGAATGTAGGTCGGATTGGCAATCCGACTTACTCTTGCCCCTACTTTTTGAGAAGATACTAAAATACCCTCCACTCCACCAACACAAGGAGATCCCTATGAACATCCTGGTCACCGGCGGAGCCGGTTACATCGGCAGCATCGTCACCGAGGAACTGATCAACCAAGGCGACCGCGTCGTCGTCTTTGACAACCTGTACTATGGCCATCGCAGCGCCGTCCACCCCAAAGCCGCTTTCGTCAAAGGCGACCTGGCCGACCGGGCCGCCGTCAAGGCGCTGTTCGACACCTACCCCGTCGAGGCGGTGATGCATTTCGCCTCGTACACACTGGTGGGCGAGGCGATGCAGAAACCCTTCATGTACATCGGCGACAATGTCACCAACGGCCTGAACCTGCTGCAGGAAACGGTCGAGCACGGCGTGCGTCGTTTCATCCTCTCCTCCACCGCCAATCTCTTCGACGACCCTCAGCGCATGCCCATCGACGAGCAGGAGCGCATCGTGCCCGGTAGTCCCTACGGCGAATCGAAGCATATCCTGGAGCGATTCCTATACTGGTTGGATCGCGTCTATGGCTTCCGCTACGCGGCGCTGCGCTACTTTAACGCCGCCGGGGCCTCCCCCACCGGCGAGCGAGGCGAGGATCACGACCCCGAGACACATCTGATCCCGCTCACGCTGCAGGTGGCGCTGGGCCAGCGGGACAAGATCACTATCTTTGGCGACAACTATCCCACCCGCGACGACACCTGCGTGCGCGACTATATCCACGTGGTCGACCTGGCCCAAGCCCACATCCTGGCCCTGCGGGCGCTGGACGGGGGCAGCCGCACCTACAACCTGGGCAACGGACAGGGGTTCACCGTCAAGGAGGTCGTCGAGACCTGCCGCGAGGTGACTGGTCACCCAATCCCGGCCGAGATCGGCGCTCGCCGCCCCGGCGATCCAGCCACGCTGATCGCCAGCAGCGCCAAGATCCGCCGCGAGCTGGACTGGGAACCAAAGTACCCCGACCTGCGGACAATCGTCGAGCACGCCTGGGCGTGGCACCGCTCGCACCCGAGTGGATACGGAGACTAGCCCTTGCGCATCGCCATCAACGGCTGGTTCTGGGATCAGCCCACCACCGGCAGCGGACAGTACACACGGCAGATGGTTAAGGGATTGGCCGCACTGGGTCAAGATTTGGAAATCATCCTAATCACAACGGAGCAGAGGCAAGAAGCAAGGGTCGAGAAGCAAGACAACCCCGCTTCCTGCATCTTGCATCCTGTTCCCGGCTCTCGCTCCAACTTGGGAAAGGTCTGGTTCGAGCAGGTCACCTTTCCTCGCGCCTGCCGCCGCCTAGGGGCTGACATGGCCCACGTGCCCTACTGGGCGCCACCGCTGCGCCCCTCCGTCTCCACCGTCGTCACCATCCACGACCTGATCCCCCTGCTGCTGCGCAAGTACCGGGGTGGGCCGCTGGTACAACTCTACACCGCGCTGGTCAGCAGAGCCGCGCGGAACGCCGCCCTGGTGCTCACGGACTCGAAAGCGTCCAAACGAGACATCGTCACCCACCTGAAGCATTCTGCCGACTGTGTGCGCGCCATACACCTGGCCCCGGGAGAAGCATACGGCCCAGTTCCTACGTCTGCTGATGCCAATGTCCGCACGCGGTACAATCTGCCCCCATCATACATACTTTACCTAAGTGGAGGTTTTGACGTGCGCAAGAACGTGGCGGCTGCAATCGAGGCCTATCGGCGAGCGGCACCCACCATCGGAGCGACACATCCCTTGGTCATCGCCGGGCGACTTCCCGAGCAGGACACGGCTTTTACCCCAGATCCGCGCCGGCTGACTCGGGAACGCGGGCTGGATGCCAGCTCTGTCCGCTTCACCGGGTTCGTAGACGAAGCCGACAAACCGGCCCTTTACCGAAGCGCGACGGCTTTCGTCTTTCCCAGCCGCTATGAGGGATTTGGATTGCCGCCGCTAGAAGCCCTTGCTTGTGGCACGCCGGTCGTAGGCAGCAACACTTCCTCCATCCCCGAGGTCGTTGGCGATGGCGGGATTCTGCTGTCTCCCGACGACATCCAAGGGATGGCAAACGCCCTGATCCAACTGGCAACCGACGCGGATTTTCGCGCACAGTTGAGCCGTTGCGCGCTAGCCCAGGCTGCCAATTTCTCGTGGCACCAAACGGCTCAAGAGACGTTGGCGGCGTATAGAGAAGTAGTCGACCAAGTATGACCACAAATCTCAAACAGCGAATCCGCAAATGCAAAAGCCTGATCATTTGTAGTTTGATATTTGCCATTTTCCTCATCCTCTACACCACTACCCTCATGCCCAACGTGCTTCCCGCCGACTCGGGCGAGTTCCAGCGGGTCGCCGCTACCGCCGGGTTGGCCCACCCGCCGGGCTATCCGCTCTACACAATGCTAGGATGGCTCTTTACCAAACTGCCGCTGGGACCCAGCCCGGCCTGGCGTGTGAATCTCCTCTCTGCGCTCACCGCCGCCACCACCGTCGCGCTTGTGTTCCAGACCGCGCGGCAGATGACGGGCTCGATCTGGGGCGGGCTGGCGGCCGCGCTGACGCTCGGCTCCGCCACCACCTTCTGGGCCACGGGGACAAAGGCCAGCATACGGCCCTTGACCGCTTTTTTCACCGCCCTCTGCCTGTATGCCCTTACGTTTTACGCATCACGGGGCGCACGTCACCGCTCAACCGACCACTACCTGACCCTCTTCGCCCTCTCCCTCTCCCTCGGTTTTACCCATCACTACGCCTCGATGGCCTTCCCCGCCATCATCTTCGCCGTCTACCTCGTTCTGGTCGACCTTACCATCCTGCACCAACCGCGTCGCTGGTTCAAGCCACTCGCCGCCTTTGCCCTGGGGCTTTTGGTGCTGCTCTACCTGCCCCTGCGCGGCTCGCTCGACCTGGAGCTGACCACACCGGTGGGCTTTTTCCACTACTTTCTGGGCCTGGGCTTTGGGGGCGACATGTTCGCCGTCAGCCTCTTTGACCGGCTGGCGACACTGCCCACCCTGCTGCGCTTCCAGTTCAATACCGTGCTCCTGCTGGCGGCGCTCGTCGGCGCATTGCTGCTGCTCTGGCGCGACCGCAAGCGGGCGCTGCTGCTGGTCGGCAGCCTCGTCGTCCACACCGTCGTCCTCACCTACCGCGCCCCGCAGACGGTCGAATACCTGATGCCGGCGTACGTGCCGCTGGCGCTGCTGGCGGCGATACCGATCAAGGCAATCTCCAATCTCCAATCTCGAATCAGCGATTCAGCGATTCAGCGAACAAATAACCCCGGTCATTTGACATCTGCTATTTGCCATTTGATATTTGCCGCTATCCTGATCGCCGGTCTAGCCAACCTTCTGGCTCATTTTCCCAGTTACGCGACGCTCTCCAGAAGCCACGACACGCGCGCGTATGCCGAGACGCTGCTGCGCGACGCGCCCGCCGACGCCGTCGTGCTCTCCAACTGGCACTGGTTCACGCCGCTGCGCTATCTGCAGGAAGCCGAAGGGCTGCGCCCCGACGTGAGCGTCGAGTACATTTACCCCGAGGGACGCTCGCTGGCGCAGAATTGGGTGGACGCAATCAAGGCGACCATCCGCGAGCGCCCCGTGATCATCACCAATCACTACGCAGAGTACAGCCAACTGCCATACCGCTTCGAGCCGCTGGGCCAGGCGTTCCTCGTGCGCGCCGAGCCGCGCTTCACTCCGCCGGCCGGTCTGACGCCCCTCGACGTGACGCTGGGCGAGAGGGTCGCGCTGCTGGGCTACCGGCTGGCATCGGACCAGGTGCAGCCCTCTCGTCCGCTGGTGCTGACGCTGGCATGGTCGCCGACGGTCACGCCGACAGTCGACGTCTCCACATTCGCCCAGCTCATCGGCCAGGACGGGCGGCTGTGGAGCGCCGCTTTGGACTCGCGACGCGCGTCGAGCCGCCTCGTCGCCGGGGAGATCGTCATCGAGCGATTCGTCGTCTACCCGCTGCTTCACGCACCGCCGGGCGACTATGCACTCACCGTCGGCGCGTACACGCCCGGCGGCCGCCTCACCACCGACGCAGGCGCCGAGGCCATGCGGTTGACCACCGTGCACCTCGGGCCATCGACGCTGCGCCCCACTACCTCCCACGCCACCCGCGTGCGCTTTGCCGGCGGCCCCACCCTCATCGGCGTCGACTATGACACCGGCGAGCCCGGACAGGTGCGCGCCTACCTGCACTGGGCCGGGCCAGGCACGGAAGCCGACGTGCAATTGCTGGATAGAAGCGGCGCAGTCATTGGGCAAACCCACGTCCCGGCACTGGAACGCGGCCAGTACGCGACCGTCGCCCTGGACGCTCCCGACCTCCCCACGCGGGTCGCGCTGCTCGATGAAGAACGATCCCGCCGCTGGAACCTCCTCTTCGAGGGAGGCACGCCGCTGCCATCCGGCACGGCCGATGAACGGTACGTGCCCTTCGGCGACATCCTTGTGCTGGTCGGCCTGGACGCACCGACGGACGACCTGAAACCGGGGGGCGAGGTCACGCTGGGGCTCCACTTTCTCAGCCGGCGACCCCTGGAGCGGGACTATGTCGTCTCCGCCGCCCTCGTCGGCCTCAACCCCGATGGCACCTGGGCCTGGCGCGCGGACGACGACTCAGTGCCAGCCCTGGGCGCCATCCCCACGCTCAAGTGGATTCATAACTCGGCCGTCTTTGATCCTCACCACCTGGCCGTCCCCAAAGACGCCCCGCAACTGCCCGCCACAGGTTCGCTGGTCGTGTACGACCACTTCACCCAGGCCCCGCTCCCCTCCCTTGACGAACGTCACCGCCTCTGCCCCAGCATCCTCCTCGGCACCTGGCCCGTCACCACCCCATAGCTCTTTCTCACCTACTCCCACACTCCGCCCCCCACACTCCCATACCGTGAGCGTATCACGCTGGGGACAAGAATAGGCGCAGGGCGTGAACGTGGGTTCGCTAAACAGGGGTAAAACGGGGCAGGCGCGGGATTACAATAAGAAGTGCCAGCCTCGTAAAAATCGGGTACACTGTACCCAGCCAAAAAAGAACTATGCGAGGCTGGCCAATGCAGTGTATCACAAAATGGGAGAGTTGCTACCGACGATGGGGCATCGTCGCACACACCGTGGCGGTATTGAGCTTGGTGGTACTGACGGCGACAGGCATTCAACTGGAGAGCATTGGGGGCTGGGTAGCCTGTCCACCGCACACAGTGGCATTGGAGGGGGAAAGACAGAAGGAACTCCAGCGGCGGGCTGTTGCGTGTGGAAGCACCTGGCGGATGAGGCATTGGCTGCGCCGGAGTTGGGTGATACCTGCCATACGCAGCGAGGCATTGCTGGCCCTGGTGTTTCTGAGCGAGGCGCGAGGATGGGCATGGGTGTGGGTGCTGCCGTGGGCGGCGTGGTTGTGGAAGGGAGTAGGAGTGGCGTGGCCCAGGTTGAAGCAGCAGCCGGTGTATGAGGGTATCGGCTGGATGTGGGAGAAGGCCAGTGGAATAGCACTGGTAGGGTTGGGGTTGGCGTGGGCCACTCGCCAACTGCCCGTTGTTGGAAAGTGGGACGTCAGCGCATTAGCCATCGGGAGTTGTATCCAGGGCTGCGCCAGCAGGCCCGACGTTGGAGTAGAGCAGGATGAGACGGGAGTGTATCATGTGCGGTTGAGAGGGGAGTTTGAGCTGCACGTGGATGGAGAGGTAGAGTTCTACAAGCGAATGTTGGTGATCTTTCTGGGATTGGAGATGCCGGGGGAAGTGCGCAAGAGTCGGCGGACGCGAGATGGGCGGATACCGTTCGTGCGCCAGGAACAGATGGCTGCCTGGTTTGAGATACCGCACCCGGTGATCAGCCGCTGGTACGGCTACTGGCTGAGACAGGACTGGCAGCGCATGTTGAGCCAGCGCCAGGGCGAAGTGCTGACACCGTAAGTACAGCAGCAGGTGACCGAGAGTTGGGTCAAGTCTCCCTGGCGGTCGGCGCAGCAGATGTGGGAACATCTGCGGGCGCAAGGCAGCCGGATTACGCTGCCACAGGTGAAGCAAATCGGACGCGAGAGCGGTTGGAACGTACTGCGGCAAGCGCTGAGCCAGGTATACCTGATCAGCGGCGAGTCCTTCCGGCCGCGGGATGAATGGCTGGTGAGCCAGCTGCTGGCCCAAGCCCAGGGGTTGGTGGCGCGGTTGGAGGAATTGGGCGGGCTGACGGTAGAGCAGCGGATCGAGATGGCTGACCTGACAGCGTTGTGCGAGGAGTTGGAAATTCGCCCGGCGGTGGCCCAGCGACCTCTGCCCTGGGTGTGGCAGATAGAACGGCTGCTGTTTGGCCACTGGGAATGGGTGGACGACGGCAGCGTGCGCTGCATCTACTGCGGGACGACGGATGTGTCGCGCAAAAGCCGCCAGCCACGGCTGAAGAAATACATCGATGAGCAAGGGGATGAGCAAACCATCGAGGTGTATCGCTACTATTGCCACAACCCGGCGTGCGAGCACAAGACCTTCACCAACCTGCCACCGAACCTGATTCCCCATTCCAGGTGGACGCTGGAACATCACCTGGCAGCTTTGCAGACGTATGAGTGGTCACACAGCGTATACCGTTGCACCAGCCAGATGCTGGGAGTGACCAAGATGACGGCCTACCGCTGGGTGAGCGGATTTGGTCATCATTTGTTGCCTGTGGCCGCTCTTTTCGGCGTCGTGCGTTCCAGCGGCGTGGTGGGTATCGACGAGAAGTATGTCCTGGCGCCCAAGAACGACAAACCAAACGAGAAGATCAAGCGCTGGATGTATGTCTACTTGGCCGTGGACTGCTATACCTACGACCTGCTGCATATCGACCTCTATCCCTACAACTCCAAGCACAGCGCGCACGCTTTCCTGCTTGCCTTGCGCGCTAAAGGATATCTCCCCCACGTCATCGTCACCGACATGCGCGTCGACTATCGGGACGTCGTCGCCCTGGCTTTCCCCAACGCCGTTCACCACGAGTGCATCTTTCACGCGCTGCAACAAGTCCACGAACACCTCAAGGAAGCCTACGGCCTGAACTATGCCAAAACGCGCCCGGACATCGCCGCCCCCAGGGAAGAGATCAACTACATCTTTGACGCGCGTACCAAACACACGGCACAGCGACGTTACGAAAAGGTGTTGGCCCTGCGAGATCAGCTTGTGGCTGAAACCCCCCAAGCCGATGACGTTTTCCGCTTCTTGGAACGCCACTGGCCTACGCTGGTCAATGCCATCGAAAGCCGTCACATCCCCAGGACTAACAACGCCACCGAGCAAGTCATCCGTATCTTTACCCAGCACTACAAAACCTTCTGCGGCTTCGAGAATATCGACACGGCACGCCTTTACCTGGGTGTCTTCGAAAAGGTCTATCGCTTCACCCCCTTCTCTGAGGACGCCCAGGAGCGCATCCGCGGCAAGTGCCCTCTCGAGCTGGCTGGCTACGAGGTGCAGAAGCTACCAATGGCCCGGCTTTTCCGCGGACTGGCCCTGCAGTGGCCTGCCGAAGCCTTCAAGGAGCTTGTCCCTAATGTGTGACGGTCTCCATACCTTCCTTTCCCCTCCCGCCATAATATGCTACAATTACGCTGGAGAAAGGAAAGCGGCATGCCCGAGATCCAACCCAGCGAGCTCAAGCGGATTCCCCTGTTCGAGAATCTGGCCTGGCGGAACCTCACCACTGTGGCAGACCTGTTCGAGCGCGAGGAACACCCGGCCGAGTACGTGGTCTGCCAGCAGGGGGAGGACCCCGACAACAAGGCCTATTTCATCAGAAGCGGTGAACTGAGCGTCAGGTACGTGGACGAAGGCATGATGTACGAGACCACGCGTCTGGGGCCGGGCGACTTTTTCGGGCAGATCTCGCTGCTGCTGGACGTCCCTCAAGAGGAAACCGTCATCGTCATCCAAGACACCGTACTGCTGGTGCTGAATAGGCACGACCTTTTCAGACTCATCGACAGCCGACCCTCGCTGCTCGAGGCGCTGCAGCCCAGGATGCCCGAGATCAAGCCCGAGGAGCTCGAGCAAATCCCCCTGTTCGCCAAGTTCAGCCGGAAAGAGCGCCGGATGGTGGCGGACCTGTTCGAACCCCACGAATACCAGACCGGGCGCGAGATCTTTGCCCAGGGACAGCGGGGCCACAAGGCCTACTATGTTAAAAGCGGCGAGTTGCGCGTCTCGCGCGTCGACCCCCAGGGTATCTCGCAGATGGTCACCCGTCTCGAACCGGGCGGCTTTGTCGGCGAGACTTCGCTGCTCATAGGCGAACCTCACGACGCCACCGTCGAGGTCGCTCGAACCGCCATCGTGCTGTCCCTGGACAAGGATAATTTCGAGGTGCTGCTGAAAGAGCAGCCTTCGATACTCCGCGGGCTGCAGATGCGGCCCGAAATCGCCGAGAGACGCCGCGCCATACGCCTCCCCAATCAATTCCCTGACGAGTCGGTCATCATCGATCTGCACAAACACAGCGTCATCCTGCAGCAACAACTCGTCCTCCCTATTTCAGCCCTCGTGCTGGGCCTGATTGTCCTGGCCTACGGCCTCATATCGGGAACACTCTGGATCCTGCTTGCCGGCGTGATCCTGTTCCTGCCGCCGCTTCCCTTCATCTGGTATCGGGTCGCCGACTATCACAACGACCGCTACATCGTGACCAACAAACGTATCATCCAGCGAGAGATCTCTCCCTTTGGGCGCGAGAATAGCGCCGAGGTCTCCCTGCTCGACATCCAGGATGTTCAATTCGTCATAGAGGGAGGGTTGGCGCAACTGCTAAATTTTGGCAACCTGATCGTTGACACGGCCGCGAGGCGCCAACCAGTGGTCTTTCGCCAGATCCCAGACCCCGAGAAAATCAAGAACGCGATCTTTGAACAGCGAGAACGCGCCCAGGCCTGGGCCAGGGCCGAGCAACGGGTCGCCATCCGCGACGCGTTGCAAACCCGATTCGGCCTGCAGAACCCACCGGTGCGAGTGGCTCTGCCGCCTGCCCATCCTCAGAATCAAGGTCTGAAGCTGTTCAAGTGGCTGCGCACCGGCGGCGGCCTCTTGCCCCCGCTGCGTCACGAAGAAGGCGACACCATCACCTGGCGCAAGCATTGGATCGCTCTGATCCAGCCCGTCCTGCCCCCCACGGGGTTGATCGCAGGCGGCACTATCTTGGCGACACTGATCGCTTATGTATCCTCCTCGATCAACATCAGCCTGGCCGCGATCCTGGTCGGTTATGGGGCGTTCCTCATCATCCCCGTCATCTGGTGGGTATGGCAGTTCTCCGACTGGCAGAACGACACGTATCACGTCACGTCTACGCGCATCATCGACATTGAGAAACGGCCCTTCTTTGGGCGAGAGGAGCGACGAGAAGCCGATTTGGACAGGGTGCAAAACATCATCGTATCGATACCCGGCCTGCTGGCCCGACTTTTGAACTTTGGTTCGGTCGAGGTCGAGACCGCCGGCGAAGAACCCTTCACCTTTGACCTGGTCAAGGACCCCAACAGCGTGCGGGCCGAGATAGCCCGCCGCGTGGAGGCAAGCAGGAAAAAGAAACAGCAGGAGGAAACCAAGCGCCGCCGGGACGAACTGCTGGAGTGGTTCTCGGTCTATGACAACATCCACGAATCGAAGAAACACGAGCCGTCACCGTATCAAGGGGAAGAGGAATCACAAACCCATGCCCAGACGTGAAATCGTCGTTTACGACGACCCGACGCTGCGCAAAAAGTCGCGCCGCGTGAAGCACGTGAGCGACGACGTGCAGCGCCTGATCGACGACATGGTCGAGACCATGCACGCGGCCAACGGCATCGGCCTGGCCGCCATCCAGGTCGGCGTGCCGCAGCGCGTCATCATTGTGCAACTGCCGGAGCCGGGTGAGGACGAGGAGGAGCCCGATCCCGACGTGGACCGGCTCTTTGTCGTCGTCAACCCGCAACTGGCGCGCAGGTCGCGCGAGACGGAGGAGGGCATCGAGGGCTGTCTGTCCGTGCCCGGCCTGGTGGGTGACGTGGAGCGCTGCTGTGCCGTCACCGTCAAGGGGCTCGACCGGCACGGCAAGCCACTGCGCGTCAAGGCCCAAGACTTGCTGGCGCGCGCCTTTCAGCACGAGATCGACCACTGCGACGGCGTGTTGTTCATCGACCATGTGGACGACCCCGAGAAGCTGTATCCCGTGACCAAGGGAGAGGAGGAGGCAGCCGAGGCGGCGCAGCAAGTGCCGAGCAGAAGTGAGGCGACCGGGCCGCTGGTGTAGGTTGTCTCGGAGTGGGTCACCGCTTGAGATGCGCGATATGCGAACCAGTTCGACTACTTGAGAGTTGGGCCTACAGAAATAAATAAACTCGGTAACATTTAAAAAGGAACAAGAAATATTTAGGTGAATAGCATAATTTCATTGAATAAGTAAATGCGACAAAAGTTACAGCATCAACTCTCAGTATTTACAGCGATGGATTTTGACCCGACTCAACCTTGGTATCATGGTTCTCCCTTCGAGTTGACAACGATACGTGAAGGAAGCACTATCACGCAAAAGCGTGAACTGGCACGGATTTTCTCATACAAGCCTACGCTCGTTTCTGTGTCCGACGATGGTCAGATTAAGCATAACGGCACGATACGGGGTTACCTATATGCCGTCGCAGAGGGAATCGAGCCAGGCGATGTGATACCACACCCACGCACAACGATGGCCCCAGGCGATGAGTGGTTGACGACTCGTGAATTGCGCGTACAGCTACTGTGCCCTACCGAGCTTGTACCGGAGGAGCAATTAACAGGTGTGAAACTCGCGGTCTTACAGGAACACCTAGTTGAGCAACGTACAGGGTGAGAAGCGGGCGCTCCAACCCGCGCTTGCAGCCGACGCCGCTATCGCGGCCAAGCCCAAAGTCCTTGAAGTCAGTAGGTGACCAACAAAATGGCATCACAATCCAAGAAGTACTCGAGAGCGCAAGTATGGGAGCTTGTAGGATGGATAGCTGTCATAGCATACTCTTTGCTGACTATTCTGTATTTGTTTCCCTACTACAAGCCCATGTATCGAGTGCCCGTGAACCTCCTCAGTGTAGCTCTGTTCTTAATGGGTATGGCCGCCATTGTGTTCGTGCTCATTCCTCTGTACCTTTACAAAAAACGGTTCTGCAGAAGTGCAGCTTGCATCGCGTTAGGTTTTCTTCTTATTATTGCGGCGAAACACACTTATGACTGGAGAGTACAACTGACAGAGAAACTCATCCAAACACATTACTGTCGTAAGGACATGATAGTACGAAAAGGTACAGTGCTTGGCGGGATCGATAATGCAGGTGGAGTGTTCTTTAACAAGTTCCACTGTCCAATTACAATCTGCAAAGAATCTTACTATTGCGATAGAGAGGCAGAACCGCACAGCAAACAACGTCAATGGTTAATGTTTCTGTGTCTAGAATGATGGTAAACCAATCTGGTTGAAACGGGAAACAGATTTGTTAAAAGGTTGTGGGAACGTCTTGGTATGTTTTAGGGAAGCAAATTCTGGACAGAAATAAAGGCCGCGCTAACCAAGTTTTGCAGGAGATTTACTATGACCTCAACAAACGATCGGGCAGCTTCTACCAATTTGGCGCAGGGCGAGGAACTCTCCAGCCGGCAGATTGAGACCAAAGCGCAGGAATGGCTGGCGCAACTCACGTTGGATGAGAAAATCGAGATCATGGACGGCGACACGCCCTTTTGGGCCGGGATGGTAGAGATGATGGGCGGGGGATACAACGACCATCCCTGGAACGCCGGCGTTATTTCCCGACTGGGCATCGTCGGCATCCGTTTCGTAGATGGCCCTCGCGGCATCGTGTTGGACGGGGCCACCACGTTTCCGGTATCGATGGCCCGCGGCGCAACCTGGGATGTAACCCTGGAGGAACACATCGGCGATGTCATTGGACGCGAGCTGCGAGCGCTGGGCGGCACCCTGTTTGGTGGGGTCTGCATCAACCTGCTCCGTCATCCGGCCTGGGGGCGCGCCCAGGAGACCTATGGCGAGGACCCCTATCATTTGGGTGAGATGGGGGCCGCCCTCACCCGAGGGGTACAACGACACGCCATGGCCTGCGCCAAGCACTATGCGCTCAACTCGATGGAAAATGCCCGTTTTAAGATGGATGTGCGTATCAGCCCCAGGGCACTCCACGAAATCTACCTGGCCCACTTTAAGCGGGTGGTGGACGAAGGGGTAGCGGCAGTGATGAGCGCCTACAACAGCGTCAACGGAGAATGGTGCGGGCAGAACAAGGTTTTGCTGACCGACGTCCTTAAAGAGCGCTGGGGTTTCGAGGGGTATGTGCTGACTGACTTCATGTTCGGCATGCGCGACGCCAAAAAAGCGGCCCTGGCCGGGCAAGACCTGGAAATGCCGTTTCAAATGCACTACCACCAACACCTAAAACACCTGGTCGAGAGCGGCGACGTCCCATTGGAAGTGATCGACGAGTCGGTGTTGCGCATATTGCGCCAACAGTTGCGTCTGATCCGTCCCGGCGACTATGATGCAGCACAGGTGGGCAGCGAAAGCCACCGCGCGCTGGCGCGAGAAGCGGCCGGAAAATCCATCGTGCTGCTACAAAACGTGGGAGACCTGCTACCGCTACGGGAGGTGAAGAAAATCGCCATCATTGGCCGGTTGGCCGACACACCGAACACCGGCGACGGCGGCTCCAGCAACACCCGTCCTGCCTACGTGGTCACCCCGCTCGCCGGGATTCAGGCCGCGTTTGAGGGCCAGGCAGA
>CAZKDJ010000072.1:0-18148 GCA_964551295.1 uncultured Anaerolineales bacterium
GATTTTCATCAACACGCACATGTGCACACCAAGAATTTGGATCTACTGAGTCTGGGGTTAGGGTTGGGCTTGGTGTTCTTTGTCTTATGGGGTTTCGTTCAGAGCTATGCAGTGCTGAAGACGAAGAGCATCTGGGCGGCAGCCTTTCTGCACGGTGTGGTGAACAGCGTGTATGCCTTCATGCTGGGGTACGTGGTGCGCCCTGATGACAAGGTTCTTTCTTTCGGGCTTGGGGTGTATGGTTTGGCTTGCTTGGCGGTGGTCGTGCTCTTCGTTTTGCGAGATTCGATATGGGTTACGGGGTCGAGCGAAAAGTAGGGACGGATATTGGTCAGATGGGGGTGTGAACCTGCGCATGTCTATCTTCAAGATAAGCGCGCCCAGTTATGGTCAGTGATGGGATCGCTCCCCTCACCGCCACTACCGAACGCCGGTTCGGAGCGCACGACTTTCGGGTCATCAACTCGGGTGGCATAGACGTTGGAATCATGACGATGACCGTGGCGACCGATTGCGTCAAAGTGCATCAGCTATTCCTCTTGCCAGAGCACCAGGGCAAGGGCATCGGCGGCAAGTGCATGTCACTCATCCTGGAGGAGGCGCGCCAGCTAGATTTGCCCGTGCGGCTGCGCGTGATGAAGGCCAACCCGCGAGCGCTGGCGTTCTACCGGCGGCTGGGATTCACACGCACCGGCGAAACCGATACGCACGATCTGATGGAAAAGCACCCACAGAGAAAATCCTGTTCGGTAAGCGGGGAGAATAAGGTATGAACTCTGTTTTATGGATGCGCATCGTTCAGGCACTGCTTCTTCTGGTGTGCCTCCTGGCAACTGCCGCCTTATGCTATGTGGGAGCAGTGGCCTGGAAGCGAGCGGACTCGCGCGGCAAACGGGTCAAGTACATCCTCTTCGGAAGCGGCCTGGGGCTGCTCTTTGGCATCAGTTTGAGCGCATTCTTTCTGATGCAGCAGATGATGACGCGAGGGATAGATAGCGCGTCACTGGTCAAGACCGTGGCGCAGTATCTCTGTTGCAGCGTGGTTCCGGCGTTCATGTTCGCGGCAGCAGTGATACAGTTCTTGTGGCTGAGAAAGTACCGGCACAGGTAGATCAGCTTCCGTTCAGCGCAAAGAGACCCATAACGACATCATGAAGCGGAGAAGGAAACGAATGTCCACGAACTTCGAAGATACAAAATGGTATTCGTACACGTCATCAACCCAAACCATGAGAACGTGGGCTAGGCGCCTCAGATCCTATGAGGAAATCCCCAAAGAGTTTCAGCCTGCATTTCCCAAACACGAGGATCAATTCCCCTATACGTTATTGATCCCAGAAGACAGGTTTTCTCTATTCCGTAAGAGAAGCAAGAAAATCCTGCGCGTGTACGAGGATCGTTTTGTGCTTTTGGAAGCTCTGCGCAACGAGATCAAGACATCCTCCAACATGTTTGCAGATGTGCTCTACCTCGAACGAGGAAAGATTCTTCTATACTCCTGGCTAAAGATCATGGCACCATCTGGCACGCCATTGATAAGATTTAACACGACGAATGAATATCTATTCGACCCTGTGATCGAAAAAATCCGTCAAGGAATGAGCGACTCCCACCCCAAGGATGTGGCACTCGGCGAGGACGAACAAGAGCTATCCAAATTCGATTATCTCAGAACAGTTAATTACAAGTATATGAGTTATGGGAGAAAAAGTATCCGTCCCGATGATTCTGTGATCAGTATCGTCTATCAACCGGAGCGATGTATCCAAGAATTCAAGCTTTTCAATAGAACGCTCTTCCGGCGGTACGCCACTGGTCACCTCTCAATCTTGACGGAAAAGGAACTCATTTTGATCAAGGAAGATAAGCAGGTCAAAACCGATAAAGACAGCAAGCATGGAGGCGTTTTCACCTACATCCCTAGACGCCAAATACAGACTGTTTCATTCATTCCTGATCCGGAAAACTCGCATTGCATCATGGAGATCACGCTACCAGAAAACACCCGCCTGACTTCTGAATTTTCATCTGCCAATGAGGAACTGGAACTATTGCAGAGTTTACTGGGATGAAACACTTTTTACCGCGGAGCCCAAAGTTCGCAGAGAAATATAAAAACTCGGCGTCCTCGGCGTTCTCTGCGGTAATAAACTGATTCGGATAATCTGACAACACCTTACAGGAAAATCACTCTTGATCTTGAGAAAATCGACTATGAAAGAAAACAGTGTGACAGCAGACCGTGAGAAAAAATCTAGCCAGGTCCCCGCCTTTGACTCGCCACACTCATCGGACGAGCGTACATGGGCTGCCCTGGCCCACGCCAGCACCCTGCTGAACGCGGCCACGGGTATGGGCGGGCTCATCGGCGCCGCCGTGATCTGGCTCACCCAGAAGGAGAAATCCGCCTGGGTGGCCTTTCACGGGCTCCAGTCGCTGGTCTTTCAAGCGGCCCAATCCCTGATCGTGTCGCTGGTGGTGGGCGTGGTGTGGGTCGTGGGGTTCGCGCTCAGCTTTATCACCCTCGGCCTCGGCGCTATCGTCGCCGTACCGGTGATGATCATGGTGATGTTTTTGGGCCTCGCACTTATGACGGGTGGCCTGGTGTATTCGCTCTATGGAGCCTACCAGGTGTACGAGGGCCGCGAGTTCCGGTACATCTGGATCGGTGACTGGGTCTATCAACGTTCTTTCGAGACGTCGGAAACTGAGCCACCCGACCAGGTGAGGGGGAGTAAAGATAAGCGTCAATCTGACCGACATCGGTCGGGCAAGTGAGAACTGGGGAATCCCAAAGAGCCGTTGCTGACAATGAATTGCCAAGCAGTGTGAATTTGAAAGGAGAGGCTGATATGGCCACATACTTTATGTTCGGCAGCTACTCGGTAGATGCCGTGAAAAAGATCAGCGCCAAGCGCACAGAAAAGGCCGCAGAACTGATCGCAGAACATGGAGGGAAACTCAAGGCGGGGTACGCCCTGCTTGGAGAATACGACATCGTTCTCATCGTGGACCTCCCGGGCACGGAGCAAGCGATGGAGACCTCCGTCGCCCTGACCGAACTGCTGGGGATCTCGTTCACCACAGCCCCGGCAGTGACCGTGGAAGAGTTTGACGAGATAATGGAAGATTGAGCAGCAAAAAGCTCTTTGGAATTTCCTCAAAAAACGACTGAAACAAATCTTTGGAGGCTACATTATGATCGGCCTGGCAAAATCGAAACTTTTCTCACCGTGGACCGACCCCGCGACAGGGGTGACCGTCTATCTCCTCACGCACAAGGTGGCGCCGGTTCAGGAGGCGTTCTACTTTGTCAACAACAGTGCCAGCACCGACGGGCGGTATCTGTGGTTCTACTGCGCCTTTCCGCCCTCCGGCTCGCAGAGGTACGGGAGGACGCTGGGCGTCGTCGATTTCGAGCGGCAGAAGGTGCGCCACTTTCCCGATACCCAGTTCCAGGGTGCATCTCCCCTGGCGGACGCGGAAAGCGGCGAGGTCTATTGGACCTCCGGCCCGTCGATCTGGCGGCGACCCGCCGATCCGGCCGCCGGCGCAGAGTGCGTCAACTCGCTGCCCGAGGACCTGGTCAAGCTTCGGCCCGTCCACCGCCTGGCGACGCACCTCACGCGCTCGGCGGATGGCAAAGAGTTCTTTGTCGACGCCGCGTTCGGCTTGCAGTGGGTCTTTGGCACGCTGCCGGTCGACGGCGGCGACTTTCAACTGTGGCACCGCTTCGACCGCAATTACAACCACGCCCAGTTCAGCCCCACCGACCCCGACCTGGTGCTGTTCGCCGAGGAGAACCATCCCGACCCGATCACGGGGCTGCGCTTCCCCATCGTGGACCGCATGTGGCTGATCAGGCGCAACGAAGCGCCGCGCCCGGTCTTTGACACCCCCGCCCGCGTGACGCACGAGTGGTGGGACGTGGACGGGGAGCACGTGTGGTGCGTGTGGGGCAACGAGGCGTGGCGGACGAACATCGCGAGCCGCGAGGTCGAAAAGGTCACCTGGCCCGCCCACTGCTGGCACGCCCACGTCAGCCGGGATGGTGACTATATGATCAGCGATTCGAACGAGCGGTTCTACCGGGGCTGTCCCTCCTCGGTGTATTTTCTCAATCGGCGCACCGGCAAGCACGTGCACATCCTCAGCAACCCGGAGATGAAGGGCATCGTCGGCGCGCAGTACCACATCGACCCCCACCCCCGCTTTTGCGTCTCGGACAGGTTCGTGGTCTTTACCGCCGCCGTCAGGGGCGAGGTCGATCTGGCCGTGGTCAAGGTGGACGACTTGATCAGCAGAACTGAGTGATACCTGCACGCAAGGAAAGAGCTATGGCAATCGATAAACGCGCCGCCGTGTTGAGCCTGCTGGATACGGATCAGAAGCAGGAATACATCCCTGCCGCGTTCTTTCTGCACTTTGACCCAAGCTGCCACCGTGGGCAGGCGGCGGTCGACAAGCACCTGGAATATTTCCACTACACGGGAATAGACGTGGTCAAGATCCAATACGAGAACGCCTTCCCCCACCTGCCCCAGATCGCGCGGCCGGACGATTGGGCCAAGATGCCCCTCTACGGCAGGGAGTTTTACGCGGAACAGCTCAAGGTCGTCGAGGGACTGGTCAAGGCGGCCAAGCGTGAGGCGCTGGTGATCGTCACGCTCTACTCTCCCTTCATGTGCGCCGGTCAGACCGTGGGCGGACAGGCGATCATCACCGAGCACATCAAAGAGGCTCCGGAAAAAGTCGAGCAAGGGATGGAGATCATCACCGAGAGCCTGACGATTTTCGTCAAAGGGTGCATCGACCTGGGCGTGGACGGCTTTTATGCCTCCACCCAGGGCGGAGAGAGCGACCGCTTTGAGGACGCGGCGCTCTTTGACGCCTGCGTCAAACCCTATGACCTGGCGCTCATGGAAGAGATCAACCACGCCTGCATCTTTAACGTGCTCCACGTGTGCGACTATCACGGCGGGTACAGCGACCTAGCGCCCTTCTTGGACTATCCGGGAGATGTGGTAAACTGTAGTCTGAAGCTGAAAACGCGCACGATGACCCCACAGGAGGTTTCCAACATGTTCGGCAGGCCATACATGGGCGGGATGGATAGACATGGCGCCATCGTCTCGGGCAGCGCGGACGAGATCCGGCAGACGGTAGATGGCGTCCTGGCCCAGGCCTCGGACAAGTTCTTCTTGGCCGCCGACTGCACGCTGCCCAGCGACATCGACTGGGACAACATCAGAACGGCTATCGCCACAGCGCACGCACATACAAAAAGGCACTGAAGGAGATTTGCCTATGTCAAAAGAGAAAGCACGATGATTCAACAACTCGACCAGGCGCGCCAGACGATGCGCGCACTGCTGGCAGAGCTTGACACCCAGATGGAATTCTACCCCGGCTGGACGGCGAAGCATCTGCCGGCACACATCGCAGGCTGGGATGATGCAGCCACCTCCTCACTGCGAGCGCACGCAGGCGGGCAAGAGCCCGCCACACCGGCTGTGCAGGGCATTGACGCCTACAACGCCGAGTCGGTCGCGACGCGGGAAGCACTGAGCTACAAACATATCGTGCAGGAGTGGGAGCTGGCCCGTGAGCAACTGAAGGCCGCCATTATCGAGATG
Source organism: uncultured Anaerolineales bacterium (assembly GCA_964551295.1). Taxonomy (GTDB): domain Bacteria; phylum Chloroflexota; class Anaerolineae; order B4-G1; family B4-G1; genus JAFGED01. The sequence continues at coordinate 5,637 of CAZKDJ010000072.1, forward strand.
CCGGAGGACATTTTGGAAAAACCGCTGCTCTTGCCGTGGGGTGGCAGGGGGACTGTGGCCCAGATCGTCGCCATCTTTGCGCGACATGAAAAAGAGCACGCCGAAGAAATCCACGCGCTCATACACTCCCACCACGATTAATGGCACTATGTCAAAGAAAACCAGGACCCAGTCAACAGAAACCCCCTACGTCTTTCGTGGCCCGGTACACGACCCGGCGATGTTCTTTGGACGCACGCACGAACTGAACGAGATCGCCGCCTTTCTGCGCGGCAATCAGTCCATCTCTATCGTTGGGCCGCGCAAGGTCGGCAAGACCTCGCTGCTATTCCACCTGATGCGGCCCGAGACGCAGGCCCAGTTCGAGTTGGAAGAGAGCACGCTTTTCGCCTACCTGGACTGCGAGGTACTGGGTGAGGGCGGGCACGCGGACATCCTGGCCCAGTTCGCCGGCGAGATCGCCGCCGCCCTGGATGAGCGCGGTTTGCCCGCAGAACCGGCCCTCGAACGCGCGCTGGACAAACCCTCGCGACTGTCGTTCGAGGGGGCGGTGCGCAAGCTCAACCAGCGCGGCCTGCGCGTCGTGCTGATCCTGGACGAGTTCGAGCGCTTGAGCACCAACGAGAGCCTTGACGTCAACTTTTTCAATGCCCTGCGCTCCGCCGCCACGCGCTACCAACTCGCCTTCGTCACCGCCTCAGCCCGTCCGCTGATCCAGCTCACCTACTCCGGCCGCTCGCAAGAGATCCTCTCCAGCCCGTTCTTTAACATCTTCGCCCTGATGCTACTGGGGCTGCTGCCGGAGGACGAGGCCCGCCAGGTCATCCACACGCCCTCCGAAGGCCGCTTTTCCCCTGAGGTAGAGGATTTCATCTACAGGCTAGTCGGCGGGCACCCGCTGGGCCTGCAGATCGCGTGCTTTCACGCCTTTGACGCGCCCGACGACCTGGATGAAATCGAGCGAGAGACGATGCAGGAGCTATCGCCCCACTTTCAATACTACTGGCTCAACCTGACGCCCGACGAACAGCGCACGCTGCGCCAGTTGAACGACGCCGTCACCCGCGCGTCCAACGACACCACCCTGCGCGGCATCCTGCGCGACCTAGCCCAAAAGTGCCTCATCTGCGCCAAGGGTGATAGCTACTGCTACCCCTCCCAGGCCTGGGAGCGCTTCGTCTCCGGGCAACCTGCCCCCACCCCCCGCTTCTCCAGCACGACCGGCTCGTTCGCCGGCACGCGCCTGGGCACCTACGAGGTGATCGAGCTCCTGGGACGCGGCGGCATGGCCGAGGTCTACAAGGGCCGTCACCCGCGCCTGGACCGCACCGTGGCCATCAAGATCCTGCCCGCCAGCCTGGCCAACGACGCCGACTTTCGCCGGCGATTCGAGCGGGAGGCCAAGGCCGTCGCCGCCCTGCGGCACCCCAACATCGTACAGATGTTCGACTTTGGCGACGTCGAAGGGCTGTACTATATGGTCATGGAGTACATCGACGGCACCGATCTATCCCGCTACATGAACGAGAGCGGACCGATGGCGCTGGCGCAGGTGCGCCTCATCTTGAACGACCTGGCCGGCGCGCTGGATTACGCCCACACGCAGGACTTGGTGCACCGTGACGTCAAGCCCTCCAATGTGCTGCTGCGAGAAGAAGAGGACAACCTGTCCGCCATCCTGACCGACTTTGGCATCGCCAAAATTCTCGGCAGCGATACCGGCGCTACCGAGACCGGCATGATGATGGGCACGCTGGACTATATGGCCCCCGAGCAAATCCGCGTCTCGCGCAAGGTCGATGGCCGTGCCGACATCTATGCCATGGGCGTGATGGCGTACCGCATGCTGACGGGAGAACCGCCGTTCAAGGGGGAGCATCCCAGCACCGTGATGCTGGGCCACCTGCAGGACCCCCCGCCCGACCCGCGCAAGCTGGTGCCGGATCTGCCGGAGCGCGTCGCTGCCGCGATTGTGCGTGCGATGGCCAAGGATCCGGATGAGCGATTTGACACCGTTGGGGAATTAGCAGAGGAATTGGGAGATTGGTAGCTGGAAAACTGGTAGATTGGTAAATTGGTCCCCAATTTACCAATCTACCGGCTACCAGTATACCAACCGCACAGGAGGAAGAGATGAACACACGCATTCACAACCACCGGCTTTGGCTGGCGACAGTCGCCCTGCTCAGCCTCGTGCTGCTGGTCGCGTTCGGCGCCATCCAGACGGCCCGTGCGCTCGAAGTGGACAGAGACGGCATCATCGAGGCCGACGAGGTCATCGACGACGATGTTTACATCGAAGCTGGTCACGTCGTGGTCGATGGCACGGTCAACGGCGTCCTCATTGTCTCTGCCGGCGAGGCCGAGATCAATGGCACGGTGAACGGCGACCTGGCGATGTTTACCTCCAATGCAGAGGTCAACGGCCTGGTCACCGGCAACGTCGTTTTTGGCGGACAGAAACTCGAGCTGAACGGCACCGTGGAAGGCAGTGTCTTTGCCGCGGGCAGTTCGCTCACATTGGGACCGCATGCGGTCGTAGAGCGCAACCTGGTCTTTGGTGGCTTCAGTCTGGAAGCCGTAGAGGGATCGGTCGTCGAGCGCGACGTGCACGCGGGCGGCTACCAGATGCTACTCTCCGGTCAGGTCGATCAGGACGTGGTAGCGGATTCAGCAGCGCTCGAGATCGAGGGCCGCGTTGGGGGAGATGTCACAGCCACAGTGGCTGAACCCGAGCCAGAACCCTCCCTGATCATTCAACTCGTATTTGAAAGATTCCAATCGTCCGGTATGTTAACGAAGATAGCCCCTGCCGGGCTACGGGTGGGCGAGGGAGCCGAGATCGCAGGCACACTCACCTACAAGAGCCCCGTCGAACAGGCAGACGCCATCCAGTCCAGCGCCATCGGCGAGGTGGTCTACGAATTCGCGCCGCTGAGTGACGAACCGGAACTCACCCCCGCCATGCGGATCAAGCATTGGTTCGTCCGGCAGTTGCAGACATTCCTGACGCTATTCGTACTGGGCGCACTGGTCGCCTGGCGGGCGCCCGTCTTGTTGAGCCAGTTATCAGATCAAGCCCGCACCAAGCCGCTCCCGTCTATCCTGTGGGGGCTGTTGGCACTGTGCGCCATCTTTTTCGGCCTGATCGCACTCGCAATGGCAACCTCCATCCTCGGCATGTTGTTAGCGGTGGTGACCCTCGGAAAGCTACTGACTACAGTGCTTCTTGGAGGAACCTCTGCGCTAGTCCTGCTGGTCACGCTGATCAAGCTGCTCATCTCCTACGGCACCAAGCTGATCGTATCCTACCTGATCGGCAAGCTGATCCTGGGACGCCTGACGCCGCGGGTCGCGGAGCGGGCCATCTGGCCGCTGATGCTGGGCATCGTGCTGTACGTCGTGGTGACGTCGATTCCCTGCCTGGGGGATGTGATCGGGTTCATCGTGGTCCTCATCGGCCTGGGCGCGATCTGGCTGCTGATCCGCCAGTCGCGCAGCACGCCGGAAGAGATCGCCGAGGGAGCATCGCTAGAGGCGACGGAGACACCGCTGGCAAAGGAGTAGGACGTCGCGTCTACAGAGGCTCGATCGCCAGCGAATCGACCTCCATCCATTGGCAATCGGGTACGTCCAGCAGTCCCCACCGGAACCGTCCCTGCGGTGTGGCGACCATATACTGGTTATCGAGCCACATCACGAACCCCAGCGGCCCGCGTGGCGAGGGCGCACCTTCCATGATGGATTCCCCATCCACGCTGAAGCGCGCCTGCTCCTCACCCCACGCCAACGCGTAGGTATGCCACGCCGTCATATCCGCATCGACCGTCGCCTCATGCACGTTGATCGCCCGCTGGATGGGCGGCCACAGCCGCCGGTACAGAGGAGGGATGTTCATCAGCAACACCGCCGGCAGCGCCAGCGGGGCCAGCAGCAGCGCTGCAGGACACAGGGCGTCTATCGTGGCCACTTTCCAGCCGCAGCCGGGCGTGTTCAAGTCCAGCTTCATGTTCGAGGGCGGCGAGCCATAGAAGAACCACACAGCGCGGGGAAGCGCCGGCAGGCGCGCCCCCGTCATCAGGAAGGGATCGTTCCAAAAGCCAAAGCCCGCCGTGCCGCGCAGGGTTCCCGCCGGGTGCGAGAAGCGCGCGCGGACGGTCAGCCTGAGCGGCGGGCACCAGAGAAAACGGCGGCGGGGCAAGGCCTGGTAGTCGTCGATCTGGGCGTCGGAATACTGGCGGCGCGTCGCGCCAGAAAGGACAAAGCGCAGAGTAGAATCCGTGGATTCCAGCGCGCCTACGCCCATCAGGTAGCGCCGCCAGTGATCGGGTAGCGCGGCCGAAAAATCCTCAGAGATCGCACACATTAGCCTAGGGCAGCGCCGGCCGCTTGGCGCGCATCTCACTCACCAGAGCCTCCAACTGTGCGATGCGAGGCTCACTGGGGCTGATGCGTTTGGCCTCCGCCAGAGCACGCTTGGCCAACTCGTATTTCTTGAGCCGAACGCACGCCACGACCAACGCCATGTGACAGTTCAGCTTGTCGGGCACCATACCCAAAGCCGCTCGGATGTGAACGACCGCCAGGGCCCACATCTTTTGCTGGTTGTAGAAATCCGCCCGCGTCAGATACTCCACGCTGCTCTTGAGCCCGCGGTCGGTGCGCAGCAGAATGCGCCGCTTGTCCCACTCGAAATCGCCCCCTAGCTGGAAAATCAGCAACAGCCGACTCACCGCCAGCGCCGCATTAAATATGCCAAAGAAAAGATTCGCGCCGGCGGCAAACGCCAACAAGGACAGGATAAACCCAAGCCCGGCATCGGCAAAAAGCAAGTAATACACCACTTTCCAGCGAAAGTACAAACCGACGGCCAACGTCAAAGAGAAAATGCTAGGCAGAGCGAGCGCGTACATAACAAGAGGAGGTATATCTGGGATACTAAGCAGCTCCCCAACAAATGACGATCCAGCCACTATCAGAATTGCCACCGGCACAAACAAATACACGGCGTTACCCAATTGAAGGGCCAGCATGGTCCAAAGCAGCGAAGAGCGCTTCTCATACTTGCGGAACCAATACCACAGGTCCTTGCCGCACAACCCGCACCGGTTGTCATCCGGTTCGGTCTCGGCCGCGCAGTAAGGGCACCCGTACTCGTTGCCGAACTCGTCCTGCATTTGGATGGAAGAAAACCCCGGTCCTAGGATCGCTTCCGATTCCAAAGCTGGCTCGTACCCGGCAGGCTCGGCCACAGGCTCATGGGGTTCGGCAGCGACCGAAGCCACCGCTGGCTCCAGCGGTGGTTGGCGGCTGGCGAAATCCTCGCGCAGCATCGCCGCGGCCAGCGTGACCGGGGTCCGAGTACGTTCCACGACAGGAGATTCCGATATGGCAGGAGGAGGAGGAGGAGGAGGAGGAGAATCAACCTCTGTCGACACAACGTCGGGAGAAACGGTAAACGGAGATACCGGCTCCGAAGGAGATGCCGTCTGAACTTCCTGTTGCTGCATCTGCTGTTGCACCTGCTGCTGCACCCAGGCCAGCCCTTTACGCGCGGCGGCGTTGCCGGGATCGATCTTGAGCACATTCTCCAGGCAGACCTTGTGATCTTCCAGGTCATCCACCACGCCGCTCAGCCACAGCCAGGCCTGCGCGCTCTGCTCGTCACGGGCCACGACTCTGATCAAGAGATCGTGCGCGCGCTCGTTCTGACCCGCCTTGACGGCGGCGATACCCTCGCGCAGCCAGGCGAGCACCTGATCGGTCTGCGAGTTCTCAGTGTCCAATCCCATGGTTATCCCTTCGATCCGCCCTCTCTTCCACTACAGCAACGACCCCTAATTTATCACATTAGAGGCCGTTGTCAAACTCCAATTTTTATTTGCCACTCAAGAGAAAAGTGACACAACCGGCGTCTGGCCAAACAGGCTGATCCCTATCTCCCTCTCACGCCGCAGACCGGGAAAGGCGACCAAGTGCGGCAAACTCGTCAATATCGCGATGCAACCCCCGGGCGCGAGCGCCCGTTGCGCCTCCGCGCACAAACGACGATAGACGTCTTCCAACGCCGCGCCAGCGGTCACCTCCCGTCCCCACGGCGGGTTCGTCACTACCCGGTCAAAGGAACCGCCGTCGAGGGGCAGGGCACGGGCATCCCACACACGGACATCGATGGCAACACCGGCAGCAACGGCATTCGCCCGCGCGGCAGCGACGGCGTCTGGATCGCAATCACCGCCCTGCGCTAACGCCCCACTCAACGCCGCCTCGACCAGGATCGTGCCAGCTCCACAGCACGGATCGAGCACGCGCATGCCGGGCTCCACCTCTGCCAACGCGAGCATCGCCGCGGCGACGGGCGGCTTGAGCGAGCCGGGCACGTGCGCTTGCTTGTATGGCCGGCGATGCAACGGTCGTTCTCCCAGCCGCACGCCCACAAAGGCCGTGTCGTGCTCGATAAACACGCGCACGTTGAGATCGGCCTCGGCGTCGTCGGACGTGTACGTCCAGCCGTGGGCCGCCGTGATGGACGCTGCACACGCCTGCTTGATCTCGGCGGCGCTATAGTTGCGTTTGCCGACAAAGTTGGCGGCAATGGAAAACAGCGGCGACCGGGGAACGTCACGCACCTCGGCGCAGCGCGTCGCCACCTCGCCAAGATCGATCTGCGCGCTCAGATCACTCAAGCGGGCCAACGCACTGCGCTGGCGCACGACGCCCGACCACGTCGCCACGTCCAGAAATACGTCGTCCACCGTGCGCAGCCCCAGCAGCGGGGTCAGCGGCGCGTCACAGGTCGCAGCTACGCGGCGATAGGCGACTCGGTCAATCGTCACGCCGGGCAAGGCGGCCATTTCGTCCGCACAGACCGCCTCCAGCCCCCGCGTCGTGAGAGCAAAGACACGCGTCAACGCTCAACCCCATCCCGCGCCGACACGCCTTCCGCATAGTAGTGTTTCACCTCCCGCATCTCGGTCACCAAATCGGCCCGGTCAATCAGCTCCTGCGGCGCGCGGCGGCCGGTGAGGACCACCTCCACATGCTCAGGGCGCTGGTCGAGGAGCTCCAACACCTCCTCCACGCTCAACACGCCAAACCAGATCGCCACGTTGACCTCGTCCAGCACGACGATATCGTACTCGCCAGAAAGCATCGCCTCCCGCGCCCGCTCCAGACCCTTGTGCGCCTGGGCCACATGCTCGGCGGTGCGCTCCTCGCGACAGATGAAACGTGGATCGCCGTACTGCTCAATGGTGATGCAAGGGTGGTCGCTCAGCGCGTCCAACTCGCCGTAATGCTGCCCCTTCATGAACTGGCCGATGTAGGTGTGCATCCCGTGGCCCGAGGCCCGCAGCGCCAGCCCCAGCGCCGCCGTCGTCTTGCCCTTGCCGTCACCGGTGTAGACCTGGACGTAGCCTTTCGAGAGGTGCTGATTGCTCACTATGCGCCTGCCCCGATTTCTTTCTCTGCCAGTACCCACAACTGCCCACTTCCGCCAGTTGCGCACAGACCCGCCATGGGGCACGCGGCGCACTTTCCGCCGCATTCCCCCGCCACTCGCTTCAGATACCCCATGCGACACAGATCCTCTAGCATCACCTCGACCAGCTCAGGCGTCGTATCCAGCTCGCGGGCCAGATCGGCCACACGGCGCGTGCCGCCGGAGCGTAGCAATTCAAGCAACCGATTCAACACAACTAACCTTCCAAATCCTAACCGCAAAACCACGTACTACGACTTTTTAGCCAACACCAGAATCCAACCCGGTTTGGAACCATCATCGACTGCAATATCGCCGTAACCGGCGTCGCGCAAACATTCCCGGAACTCGTCAGGCGTGCAGAGCTGCAGCACTTTGGCCCACTTGTCCCGTTCCCCAACACCGGGGCATCTGTTCACAATCAGCAACGCCCCAGATGGCTTCAAGACCCTTTTGATTTCCTGCAAATCCTCGCCCAGATTGGGCCAAAACTCGATCGTCTCGAATGCTGTGACGACATCGAACATATCATCCGAGTACGGCAGCGACGAAACAGAGCCGTGATCGATCTCAGCACGACCGCTTTGGATGATTGACTCGTTCACTTTCCGCGACAGTTTCACCATGTCCAGCGAGTGATCGACGCCGTATACCTTTCCGTTCGACGCCTGTGCCGCCAAAAGGTTCACCACCTTGCCACCGCCACAGCCGACGTCGAGCGCTATCGAATCCGGCTTGATTGCGACGTGATCCAGCCCCCAGTGATAAGAATCGCTATGGCCGGCGTTCATCAACAGGCCAAGGAGCCTACCCAAGAGGCCTGCAGGGTTGCCCCCGAACTCCAGAAACTTGGCAGAAAGGCTCATTCTCACCTCACATCTGTTCCGCCGCGCGGGTTTCCTGCCGCACCGCCCAGCGCGCGATCAAGCTGGCGATCAGCCCGGTGATGGGTACCGCCAGGATCAACCCCAGGCTGCCCACCAGCGTGCGCACGATCTCTTCGGTGATCGGCTCGCGGTTGATGCGATACCACAGCGGCTCCGTGTAGATGGTGAACACCAGCATCAGCGGCAGCGATGCCCCCACGTATGCCAGTAGCAGCGTGTTGACCATAGCCGCGATGTGATCCCGCCCGATGTTGAGGCTGCTGCGAAACAACTCGCGCCAGCTCAAACCGCGATTGGCGTTCGCCAACTCGAACACCGCCGACGACTGGCCCACGCAGATGTCGTCCAAGACCCCCAGCGCGCCGATGATGATGCCGGCCAGCACCAGCCCGCGAAAGTTCAGGTCGGGCCCTATCTCCATGGCCAGGTAAGAGGCCTCCTCCGGCTGCCCCAGGCCGGTCAGGTGCGCCCAGGATACGAACAGCGTCGCCAACCCACAGGTCAGCAGCAGGCTCAACATCATCCCCAGCACCGCCGCGTGGGCCTTGTAATTCCAACCATAGACCAGATAGGTCGAAGCGAGCAACAGGATGGCGGAACCGAGAATGCTCACCAGCACGGGGTCGTACCCGGCCTTGATCATGGGCAGAATGAAGAAAAAGATCACGAACAGGCTCAACAGCGTGCCCGCAAGTGAGCGCAATCCCCGGCCCCGCCCTACCAATGCGACGAATCCCACGAAAAATACTGCGATCCAGAGAATGGGCGTCGTGCGCACGAAATCGGCGATATAGATGTGCTCGTGACATTGTTCCTGAACGCACATCTCGTCGCGCACCAACAGAACCTTGTCGCCGACGTCGAACAGGCGCTCGCTGCTGATAATGTTGACGGTGCCCTCCTCGATCTCGATCTCTTGCCCCGCCAGCGAGCCGTCTTCGACGTGCAGCAACACCCGTTGGTAAGGATACCCGCCGGGCTCCCTGACCCCCTCCTCCAGTACTTCGACCACGCGCGCCGTCATCGTCTCCGTCTCGGCCGCGGGAGCGTCAGGTGCCAGGGGCTCTTCCTGGGGTTCGGGAGACGGTGTCAACCACTGTCCTAGAACAATGGCCGCCACCGCCAGTGCGATCAGCGCGACGATGCCGACGACGATGTAACGCTCTAGCTTTGACATCTAAAGACCTCCCCAAGTAGCCAGCCAATAGACAGCCGAGCCCGCGCCCCAAGATACGACCAGCAAGAAGGCCAGGTTAAAGAGCGTCCAGCCCCACGAACCGGTCTCCTGCTTGACGGCGGCCACCGTCGCCACGCACGGCACAAAGAGCATCTGCACCACCAGAAAGGCCAGCGCCGTGGGGATAGACAATGTGCCCGCCAACGTCGCCGCCAACCCGGCCTCCTCCTCCGTGCCAAAGAGCACTCCCAGCGTGGCAATCGAGTTCTCTTTGGCGATAAAGCTGGCCAAGAGCGCAACCAGCAGCCGCCAGTCAAAGCCCATCAGGCCACCCACCGGCTCCAGCCAGCGGCCCACTTGGGCCAGGTAGCTGGTCTCGATATCCCCGCCAGGCAGCACCGAAAGCGCCCACACCACCACCGAGACGGGCAAGATCACCACAATGGCCTTGCGCAAGAACTCGAGGCTGCGCTGCCACACCAGCAGGCCGATCGTGCGCCAGTTGGGCACATGGTACAGCGGTAACTCCATGATGAACGCCGCCCGTTGGCCGCGGAAGAGCAGGCAATTGATCAACACCCCAGAGAGGGCCAGCACCAGTAGCGCCAGCAGGATCATCCCCCACGAGACCAGCGTGGCGGCGGAGCCGAAAAAGGCCGGGGCCAGGAAGGCGATCACCGTCATGCGTGCCGTGCACGGCACCAGCGGGGCCAACAGGATCGTCACCAGCCGCGCGCGCCGCGACTCGATCACGCGGGTGCCCAACACCGCCGGGACGTTGCAGCCAAAGCCCAAAAACAGCGGCAGGAACGACTTGCCGTGCAGCCCCATCAGGTGCATGAAGCTGTCCATCACATACGCCCCACGAGCCATGTAGCCCACGTCCTCCAAGATCCCCATCACGGCGAAAAATATGACCAGGATGGGTAAGAAGGTGAGCATCGCGCCTGCACCGCCGATGACGCCATCGGCCACCAAACCGACGAGCCAAGCGGGTGCGCCAACGCCGGCCAGCCAAGACCGCGCCAGGTCAGCCGAGGCCCCCACCACGTATGTATCCAACAGGTCCTGTAACGGTGCGCCCAGGGTGTATGTCAGAGCAAAGGTCAGCCCCAGAATAGCCGCCAGGATCAGCAATCCCCAGATAGGATGCGTGGCCCAGCGGTCGAGCCGCTCCGTCAGGCCAATCTGCCCAGGCTTGGGGCGGGTCACGGCGGCGCGGATCATGCGCCCGATCCACTCGTAGCGCCCGCTGGCCACGGCCACCAGCGCATCGTCGTGGGCGCGCAATACATCCTGCACCGCCTGCCAGCGTTCTTCGGGCAGGCACTCTTGCATCATCTCGGTGATAGCGCGATCTCCCTCCAAAAGCTTTAGCGCCACCCAGTCCTGTGGATAAGGCGCCGGCACACACCCCTCGAGCAGTTCCTCGATCTTGGCCAGCACCTCCCGGTGATCGGCGCGAATCTCGGGTAACTTTGGCGCGTATTCATAATCGCCGCGCGCCACCTCGCCGATCGCCGCCACCAGGTTGCGCACGCCGATGTTCTTGGAGGCCACCATCGGCACCACCTTGGCCCCCAGGGCCGCCTCCAACACCTCCGGTTCGATGTGGAACCCCTCCTGCTCGGCCACGTCGATCATATTCAATCCCACAACTACCGGCACTCCCAAAGGAAGCAGCTCTGCCACCAGGTAGAGACTGCGTTCGAGGATCGCCGCGTCCACCATCGCCACCACCACGTCCGGTTTCTCGCGGATGATGAACTCGCGGGTGATGACCTCCTCGGCCGAGTTGGCCGTCAGGCTGTAGGTACCGGGGAGATCGACCAGGCGGTAGGTCGATCCATCGTGGGTAAACGCTCCCTCCTTCCGCTCGACCGTCTTGCCGGGCCAGTTGCCCACGTGTTGGTTGAGACCGGTGAGCACGTTGAACACCGTCGACTTGCCCACGTTGGGCTGCCCGGCCAACGCCACAAGCACGGTCTCTTCCGCACTATCTAGCTCTGAGACTAAAGTCTCTTCAGCAACAAGAGAATGACTGATGCTCATCCCGACCTCTTGCGCACATAGATTTTCCTCGCCTCGCCCCGGCCCAGCGCGATACGGGCGTCGCGCACACGGGCGATGAGCGGTCCCCGGCCATAGTTCTGCAAAACCGTTACCTCAACTCCGGGCGTAAATCCCAGGCTCGTCATCCGGCAGAGCAATCCCCTTCCCCCGGCCATCGTCGCCACGACGCCCTGCTCCCCGGTGCGCAAGGCACTCAGCGGTACAGTGTCACTTCCCGGCAGCGGCAGTGGTGGCAACTCTACACACACATCCGACTCATTCTTGATCGCCACATTGTCCTCCCATTTGATCCTGGCACTGAGCGCAATAGCCGCTCAGGCGCAAATGCGCGTCTGTAACACAAACTCCCTCTCGCGCGTTCACATCTTGCTCAATCTGCGCTATCTCAGGCGCGTCAAACTCGATCACTTTGCCACAGCCCAGGCAGATGAAGTGGTAGTGCGGCTGGTCCCGCACTGCCTCATAGTGAGCGTGCTCCTCACCCAAACTATGCTCCTCCACCAGCCCCATCTCCTTGAGCACAGCCAGTGTGCGGTAGACCGTCGCCAAGCTGATATCGGGGTCGCGCGCCTTGGCACGGACGAAGAGGGCCTCGGCGTCCAAATGGGCGTCGCTTCCCTCCAGCACACCTAGAATCAACCGGCGCTGAGAGGTCAAGCGCCGGCCAGTCGCGCGGAACGTATCCCGTAGCTGATCGATTGACTCGTCCATGCCGTCTGCCTTTCTTTTATTGAGAATAGTTCTCAATAACAATTATACATCTTTGCCTGGATTTGTCAAGCTTTTGACGTCCCGCGCTAAAGCAGTATAATCAAGCTCAACATCGCAGGAGGCTAACTACGTATCTGCTTCGAAAATAGACTTGTAGCCACGGATTCCATTCCGCGCTATGGAA
>CAZKDJ010000073.1:0-12822 GCA_964551295.1 uncultured Anaerolineales bacterium
CGTTGACGGCGAGGGTGGCGACCAGCGCCAGGACGACGACGATCTGTTGTGCAACTTCTCTTTTCATTCTTGGCCTCCGAAACAGCTCCCTCCCCCGCCCTGGGGGAGGGCTGGGGTGGGGGTTACGACCACCGATCCCCACCGTCCACGACCAACACCTCGCCGGTGACGTAATCGGCGCGCACCAGGTAGAGCACGGCGTCCACCACGTCCTGCGGCTCGCCCCAGCGGCCCAGCAGCGTCTCTGCCGCCAGGTGACCTTTTACGGATTCGGCAAGCTCCGGCGGCGGGAGCACGGGTCCCGGCACGATCCCGTTGACACGCACCTGCGGGGCCAGTTCGACCGCCAGGCTGCGCGCCAGCGCCCACAGCGTGGCCTTGGCCGTGCCGTGGGCCAGGTACTCGGGCCAGGGATCGAACACGCCCCGGTCGAGGATGGCGACGATGGCCCCCGCGCCGCGTTCGACCATCCCCGGCGCCAGCGCCTGGGCCAGCAGAAGAAAGCTTTCCGCGATCACGCCCATCTCCAACCGCCACGTCTCCAGCGTCGTCTCGGCCAGCGAAGCGCGGACGAAGGGGGAGGCGGTGTGCACCAGGATATCGACCCCGCCGAAGCGCGCCTGCACCTGGGCGGCCAGGGCGCGGGCGGCGTCTGGATCGGCCAGGTCGGCCTGGAAGGCCTGCGCCTCTACGCCCAACGCCTGCGCCCGGGCGACCGTCTCCTGTGCAGCGTCGGCGGAGCGGTTGTAGTGAACGGCGACGTGAGTGCCGGCCTCAGCCAGCCCCAGCGTGATGGCCTGGCCCACGCGCGCCGCCCCGCCGGTTATGAGGGCGGTTTTGTCTTTTGGGTTCATTGGAGTACAAGTTGCGTCTCCTCGGAGATTTTGTCTTGCAGAATCGCAATGATTTCCTGGAGTTCAACATTGGGGCTGGCACTCAATCCTAGGCTCGTTGCAATACCATCGGAATCCGTACTATGGCGTGTGTCAAGATTTATGCGAAAAACTCCGGTATCCGTTTGGGCGAACTTGTACGAATGAATATGCATCGAGTCTCCCCTGCGAGCGTTTTTGATGTGGTCAAACTGAAACTCTCGTCGCATATATGCGAGAAGGTGGTTTTGCAGGACTAACACAAGATGCTTGTTGATGCTTTCAAACGTCCCCACTTCGTGATAAAGCTGAATCAACGTGGTTTTGGCGGTCATTTTCCAGTTCATACCAAACTTCTTGGGCGAATCGGAGTCGCTGGCGTCAACTTCTATCCCTTGCCTATTCAAGAATCTTTGTCGTTCAGGCCAAACTGTGCCCGTTGTATCCAAGGTTTGGAGTTCAATGCCAACAAAATCCTTGACCTTGCCATCCTTTGCTGACACAAGAAAGTAGTCCACGCTTCCACCAGGAATGCTGACTTCGGGGATTATGTGGAGTTCGTTCCCCGGTTCGTGCAGAGTTAGCAGATGCATACAATCGAGAAAGACTTGATTCCTTTCCAGAAGACGCTGGGGGCAAATCATAACCTGTTTGCGTTTTCTACTGTGCTCCACAGAGCAAGTTCCTATTGTGACTTCTGGGGTGCTTTTTCGTGCTTTCTCACATTTGTGGTTAAGGTACGGGCAAAACTGCCTGGAAGAAACAGATTTCCAGTCTATTTCTTGACCTGAACAGGTTGACATTCCATATAGCTCAAGGATTTTGCTCATAATAGTCTCCTGCATCTGTTTTCGGCTATCTCTAGATACTTTTCGGATATATCGATGCCAATCGACTTTCGGCCAAGTAGCCGGGCAACAAGCATACTTGTTCCCGTACCACAAAATGGATCAAGTGCTATACCACCTGGTGGGCAAGACGCCAAGACAGGAATCTTGCACAAGTCTTCAGGGTAAGGCGCAAAATGAGCGCGCCGCTTCTGTGTGTCCTCGGGCAGTATATCCCATACATCGTCAGGTTTGCTTCCCTTGGGGTGGTATTTCAAGAAGTAGAACCCCTTTTTGTTTAACTCCCGAGCTCTTCCTGACACGCGCTCGGAATCTGAGTGTGTAGTGCGTTGCTGCCCTCGAATAATCATTCGAAAGTCAGATACTTCTCCTCGCTCAACATTTGCTAGCATCTCTTCGAGGGCCGAAAAAGCGGCTTTTTTCTCCTCGATAGCTAATGCCGTTGACATCTCTATCTGACGTTTGTACCGAATCCCTGACACGCCTGTAGCAGTAACAACTGCCCCATTTACGACCCTGGTTTTTCTCGGTTTTGCCCTGATAGCATCTATATCAAAGTAGTATCCCTGTGCATCCTTTACGAAGAAAAATACATTCTCGTGAATATTTCTTACACGATCTTTTGCATTATCAAGTCCCCCCTTGACCTTATTCCAAATCACACTGTTTCGCAGGACCCAACCCTGCTCATCCATCAACTTGAGCGCTACTCTCCAGGGGATACCTAGCAGGGACTTGTTGTGGTAGGTATCCCCCATATTGAGCCAAAACGCGCCGGTTGGCTTTAATACCTTGTGAACTTGGCTGAAAACTGAAAGGAGATTTGATATATAGTCTTCGTGCCTGTTCTCTAAACCGATTCCACCATTATGGTACTGACGTTTTCCCCAGTAGGGTGGGCTGGTCATGCAAAAGTCGATGGAATCAGCCGGGAGTTGCTCTAGAATAGAGACGGCATCTCCAAGGAGAAAGAGTGGAGAGACGGTCTGATTCGTGAGGTACGAAGTAAAGTGCTCGGAAAAGTTGGCAGTAGCTATAGTCATATGGTTGTGGCTATTCCTCAGGTCTAACTGGTTGGTGTATTAGGATGATAACATGGGCGTTCAGATTTTGCCAGCGAGCTCAGAAATGACTCTCGTATCCCCCAATCTCCAACTCATCCCGCATCGTCTGCAGCTCCTGACGCAGGTTGGGATTGACGGGCACGCCCTGCTCGCGCACGGTCACGGCGTCTGCCGTATTGGCGGGCCTTGTCCATCGCCATGCGCATGGCGCGATGGGCGATCACGTGGCCAGTGCCGTGATGGCCGTCCAGCAGCGCTGTCGTCTCTGTCTCCTTGACCACCTTGATCTCCGTCGTCGTGCGGTGGCGGCCAGATTTGACGTGGTCGTAATAGTACTTGAGCCGCCCCACGCCGTGCGATTCGATGCCGTGCAGGTCGGAGGTAATCAGCACGTCGCCGCAGATGGCGGCCTCGTTCTCGGGGACGCCCAGGCCGGTGAACACATCCACGATGAAGGCTTTGACGTCCGTGGGAATGTACGTTGTCTGTGGCATATTGGGATCTCCTTGTAATTGTGGGGCAAAATGGCATTTTGTCCTACAGAGTTTACTCCAAAAGGAATCGGTGTGCAAGTTTGGCGATTTCGCTTGGTGGTGGTTGTAACCACGAATGGCATGAACCAACGAATGACACTAATGTTGGAGTCATTCGGGGAGCATTCGTGCTATTCGTGATTCCATTTGACAACCCCGTGCGACCTGTGTATAGTTAGTGGCGTGGAGGAAGGAGAGGAGACCACAGAATACAGGCCGACGATCAAAGACCTGCCGGTTGACGAGCGCCCGCGCGAGCGGTTGGCGCGGGTGGGCGAGGGGGCGCTTTCGACGGCGGAACTGCTGGCCATCATCCTGCGCACCGGGGTGGGCGGGGAGAACGTCCTGGCCCTGGCGACGCGCCTCATCTCCAAGTACAACGGTCTGCCGGGCTTGGCCCGCGCCAGCTTTGCCGAGTTGAAAGCGGAAAAGGGATTGGGCAAGGCCAAGACGGCGCAGGTCAAGGCCGCGTTGGAGTTGGGCCGCCGCATGCTGCTCGCCACGCCGGAGGATCGCTTCGTCGTGCGCTCGCCGGCCGACGTGGCGCAGCTCCTGATGGCCGAGATGGCCCACTTGGAGCAGGAGCACTTTCGGGTGCTGTATCTCGACACGCGCAACCGGCTGCTGGGATCGGAGACGGTGTACGTGGGCAGCCTCAACGCCTCGCACATCCGCGTGGGCGAGATTTTCCGCGACGCCGTCAAGCGCAACTGCGCGGCCATCATCGTGGTGCACAATCATCCCTCGGGCGACCCGAGCCCGTCGCCGGAGGACGTGGCGGTGACGCGCCAGCTCGTCGCGGCGGGCAGACTCTTGGATATCGAGGTGCTCGATCACCTGGTGGTCGGCCAGCAGCGTTTCGTGAGTTTGCGCGAGCGTGGGCTGGGTTTTGAGTAGGATGTCACGTCCAACGTAAATCGAGAAAAGAACGCCATTCCAGCGTAACTCAAGAAAACGTGTTTGTGATGGCAGTAAGGTTTCAGGTCGGTATGAGTGATATGGCATCGATTTGCCCCACCACTTGGTCCAGAGTTGGCTCAACAGGTTGCTCTGGGCTGGTGGCTGCGTCGCAAAGGCCTTGTCTCCGCACACCAGCGGCGGCATTACCCAGACCTGGATCCCAAATCAAAGTTTGCGGCGAAATTTCGCATTCTCGGATTACGCTGGACGAAAAGTCCGCGTTCTCTAGTTACGTTGGACTGAACACCTCTCGGAGAGCCTTTGACGCGACATAATGATGCTTCCAGGCCCGTTTTGGGGCGTTCAGAGGCTATTCTTTTCTTGAGTTACATTGGAACTGACATAGGAAAGGAAGCGACATAGAGAAGGCAGTAACTGGATCAATGTGTGTTGCTGTGTTCTTGTTGTCACAATGCTTTGCATGCTGAAGAAATAGAGATGCAGTTTGCTAAGCGTCAGGGAATAGGGTGGGGGGTGAAAGATGACAAGTTTGCTAAGAAACGGGGAATTTGAGGCTGATTGGGGGGATGAGAAGAGCCACCGCTGTGCGATCTTTCCCAAAGACGGTGTGCCTTACGAGAAGAACGTAGGGAACATTTTTGTACCACCTGGGGGCTGGGTGTTTTGGTTCTATCACGATCCAGGCACGTACGACCAGCCGGAGGGCCGGGATACGTGGAAGCATAACGCGCCCGAGCGCGTCAAGAGTGGTGAGAAGGCGTACATGTGGTTCACCTTCAACCGCTCCCACGACGCCGGGCTGTTCCAGCAGGTGGACGTTGGGGCTGGGGCGCGGGTGCGCTTCACGGCCTGGTTGCACGCCTGGTCCAACGGGCTGAGCAAGGAGGACGGGGGCAAGCCCAGCAACGGCCGTTGGAGCGACGGCGCGGGCTTTGAGCACGTCGCCTGGGAGGCGGGGACGCTGCCCCACGACACGGGAGACAAGTGGGAGGATGCCAAGCCCAACTTTACGTTCTGGGTCGGCATCGACCCTACCGGGGGTACAAATCCTCTGGCCGACACGGTGGTGTGGGGGCAGGGGTATCACATCTACAACGGGTACGTCGAGCAGTTGGAGGCGCAGGCCACTGCCGAGTCCGACGTGGTGACCTTTTTCATCAGGAGCAGGACGCTGTGGGCGTTCAAGCACAACGATGCCTACGTCGACGATGCCGAGTTGGTGGTCCTGGGGCCGGGCGAGACGCCTCCGGAGGTGCGGCTGGCGCACCGGCCGGCCAACTTGAAGGTCAGCGATACGGCGGTACTTGAGGCACGCTCGCTGTCCTCGCTGGCCGACGTCGGCTTGGTGGTCAAGCAACCCTCGGGTCAGGCATTGGACGTGGGAGATGTCGTAGTCGGGCGCGACGGCGACTGGCACACATGGACGTACCCCACCGCTCCGCTGAGCGAGGCCGGGGTGCACGCGTTCACCTTTACCGCTTCCGGTGGCGTGCGGGCCTCTGCCACGTTCGGTTGCGCGCCGGAGGTGCGGCTGAGCTTTTGGCCCAGCGAGCCCAAGGTGGGCGAGGAGGTGACGGTGGAGGCGCGCTCGCTGACCGGCTTGACCAACGTCGGGCTGGAGGTCACGCAGCCTTCGGGGGCAAAGCTGGGGGTGGGGAACGTGGCAGTCGGGCGCGATGGCGAGTGGCACACGTGGACGTACGTGCTCGCTCCTACCGAGGAGGCCGGAGCGCACACGGTCGCCTTTTCCACTGCCGCTGGCGCGCAGGCGACGACGACGATCGATTACGCACCTGCACCTGCTCCTGGTGCTCGCGGCGATCCTCGCGAGCAGTACGAGCGGACGTACGTGTTGCTGCCCCCCGACGCCGACTCGAGCTGGGCCCTGGCCGTGGTGGAGGCCACGTGGAACCAGCGCCACTATACCATCGGCGGCAGCGCGGACGACGCCGGCATCGGCGACCTCGACGTGCGTCGCGTGATTGCCGTCAATCCGCAAAAGTGGTCGGATAATCTGCAGGCCTTTTTCGAAGAATACTATCCCGCTGTCGAGTACATCCCCGTCAGTGCCGGCACGCCGGACGAGTTGGTGCGCAAGCTGGAGCGGTTGTGAGGGATATCGAGTCAACGGTTCTCTCTGACGATCGCTCAGGGACGGAGGGAGGGTTATCCTCCTCCGTCCCTCACTTTGCCAGGTATGCTGGCTGGAACAGGGTATTGTTTCTGCTGGTGCCCGTTCTCGTCTTGCTGTTGGCCTTCTTCCTGCGCGTCTACCGGTTGCCATCGGTGCCCTTTGGTTGGCATCCCGACGAGGCGGTCAAGGGCATCATGGCGCGGGAAGTGCTGGCGGGCAAGGCGTTTCCCGTGTTCTTTTCCGCCTTTACGGGCCGCGATGCGCTGTACGTCTACCTGGAAGCGGATGCCTTCGCGCTGTTCGGTGAGGGTATGCTGGCCGGGCGCTTGCTCTCCACTTTCATCGGCGTGCTGACCGTCGCTCTGACCTACGCAGTGGGAAAGGCGATGTTCAATCGCCTGGTGGGGTGGCTGGCGGCGGGGTTGATGGCCGTCTCACTGTGGCACCTGGTCGCCAGCCGCAATGCCTACCGGGCGGTGATCCAGCCACTGGTGCAGTTGCCCGTAATGTGGCTCCTGTTCCGTGGCTGGCGTGCCTCAATCGGCTCTGGGCCTCGGTGTTCTCGGGTGGGGCTCTTTGCCGTCGCTGGTGTCTTTCTCGGCCTGACCCAGTACACGTACACCGCCGCCCGTATCTTTCCCGTACTGATTCTCGCCGTCGTGCTGTTGGCCCTGATTTTGAACCGAACGCTGGTGACTCGGCACTGGCGGTCGTTGCTGCTGATGTGCCTCGTCGCGGCGGCTGTCGTCTTGCCGTTGGTGGTTTACTTCTTGCAGCACCCAGGCGACTTTTATGGCCGCGCCGAGCAGATATCGGTCTTTGCTCCCCAGTTCTCCGGCGGCGATCCGTGGGGGCGGCTATGGCGCAGCGTCGAGGAGACGGCATGCATGTTCACCGTGTGGGGCGATCCCAACTACCGCTTCAACCTGGGCGGGCAGCCGGTTTTCGGCCCTGTGGGTGGGGTGTTATTCTACGGCGGGCTGGTCCTCTGTCTTTGGTTTGCCGTTCGGTCTGTAGGTCGAATTGGCAATCCGACTTACAAGCGCCTGGCGTATGCCGCATTGCTGCTCTGGCTGCTTGTCATGCTCGTGCCGATGACACTCTCGGCCGAGAGCTTGCCCTACTACCAGCGTGCCATTGGCGCTTTGCCGGCGGTCTATTTCTTCCCGGCGCTGCTTCTGGATGCCCTCGCCGGCTGGGTAGGGCGTTGCTCAGGCCGCGCCGCGAACGTTGCCCACATCCTGTGTTCCTTGTTCTGCGTGGTGCTTTTCGCCGGACTGGCGGCCCAGACGTATCGAGCCTACTTTGTCGACTGGCACACGGCCCCACAGAACGACGACGACCGGCGGGGGGCTATGGTCTATGTGGCTGACTATCTCCAGCAGGTGGAGTCGGTGGACGCGCTGTATCTCTCCAGCGAGTACGGCGAGCATCCCACGCTGGCCTTTTTGGCGCCGGAGCGGTACGAGGACATCCACTGGTTCGACGCGCAGCAGAGCCTGCCGCTGCCACCCCAGGGAACGACGGCGACCTACCTGCTGCTGCTGGAGAATCCACCTCAGCCCGCGCTTTTGGCGCGCGCGCCGGACCTGCGCCCGGTGGACACGGGCTACGACCGGTTTGGTAGGCCGGTGTTCGAGATTTACCGCTGGGATGGTGGGACCTTTCCGCTCCCTTCCGACCGGTCGCCGGGGATTGCGTCGTGGGAGCGGTCGTTCGAGCCAGGTGATCCCCACGGGCTGCGTCGGCCGATCGACCTGCCGGTGAACTTTGGCGACGTGATGCTTTTCTTGGGACATGACCGCAGTGGTAGCAAGGTTGGGCCAGGAGAGACGCTGGAGGTAGTGCTGTACTGGCAGTTGCTCCAGAGGCCGGAGCGCCACTACTCGATCTTTGCGCACCTGCTGGATGCCGAAAGCCGGATCGTGGGCGAATTCGACGCCAATTCGTATGGCGCGAGATACTGGCGGGAGGATGGCGACGAGGTGCTGTTGGGCTACTACCCGCTGCGGGTGAGTGCGGATGCGCTGCCGGGTGAGTATCAGTTGGAGATCGGCGTCTACCACCAGCCGACGGGGGAGCGGCTGCCGGTCTATGACGCAAGCGGGGAGATGGTGGCGGATCGGCTGCTGCTGCGCCCGGTACAGGTGCGATGATCCATAGACCTCCGAGGTTTTCGAGCGAACTGTAGGTTCGCACAACCTCGGAGGTCTTGGTTTCACTCTTGGGCCAGCAACTCGACCTCGGTTACCATGTCGTGAAAGCTGTGCCCCGAGGCGTAGATGGTCAGCGACTTGATTAGAGCAGGCGGGGCATCTGCTAACTCTTCCATCAGGTTCCCCGAATCGTACGTTTGCCAGGTCCCTTCCTGTACAGGCTCAGCCCACTCGTAGGTCAACCAGCCGCTTTGGGGTTCGCCAATATAGAAACCATGCAGCGACTCACTTTCGGAGCCATAAATGTCTCGGTAGTCGATGCGGACGATGATCGGGCACTCGGAGCCCAGAGAGCCGCAGCCTCCAAAACCCCCAATGTCCTCGGAGATTACGCGCACGGCCAGGTGCAGCTCGATAAATGCAAAGTCGCGCACGTCATAGTCGATATCCTGTCGGATGCTGACCTCGGCGTGGTTGCTGCCGTCGCGGTAGAAATCGACCACCCGGCGTCCCTCGTTAGCGACGATGCCAATGTTGCCTGCGGGCTGTTCGGGGTCAGCCTGCCTGCTGTAGGGGGTCCAGTTTTGCAGGTTGGCTTCAAAGTCGCCGTTGGTGATCAGATTGCGGGCCGCCGGCAGTATCTCGCCGATTCTGCCATCGCTCATGACGACCCTTTGGTTAGGCGTGAGCGACATCTCCTGTTGATCGACGCGGATCTCTGCTTGTCCGTTGCGTACCGTGACCTCCGTCGTCGCGTTGACCTTGACCTCGTAGCTGCCCTCTGCGAGTGTGATAGCTCCATGGGGCGTCTGGACCTCGGCGATGGTGGGTCTATTGTCGGTGTCGGCGACGTTGATGCGCACGCGTCCAGCCAGCACTTCCAGCGCAACTTGGTGGGGCAGTTGACTGACGGAAAAGCGCGGGGAGCGGGCCGCGGTCAGCACTACCCCTGTGTTGTTGTAGAGTTGGACGCTGGCTACGACAGGGCTGTCCTCTTGGGGGGCGTGTATCACCAGCCGACCCTCGGTGAGGTCGGTGGTGACGACCGTGCGCTCGGGGATGTCGCCGCGCTCTCCGGCGATGGCGATCGGCTCCCCGCGTCCACCCCACGTGACGCGCAGTGGCCCGCGTTGTACTTCGAGGGAGACGTTCTGTCCCACCTGAGAGAAAAGCGCGAACGTGCGCGCACCCAGTGGAACAGCTACAATCAGTCCTATGCAGATGAAGAACGACACCAATAGAACGACCCATGCCAGTCGTTCGGGATTTTTTCTCATACAAATTGCACCCTAAAGTCCTTGAATTCATCCGTAGGCGCTTGCCAGTCGACGTCCACGCGCTCCACCCAGGCAGATGGCGGGCCGCGATGCAAGAAGGTCAGCAACTGGTCTAGCTTTTCACGCGGCCCTTCCGCTACGGTCTCTACCGTGCCATCCCACTGGTTGGCGACCCAGCCGGTCAACCCAAGGCGGTTCGCGGCCTGGGCGGTATAATAGCGAAAGCTGACCCCTTGTACGCGTCCGCGAACAACGGCGCGCAGGCGAGCCTGTGTTGTGGTCGATTTCTCTTCCATCTCTCATATTCCCACGATGTGAGAAGCGCGCGGTTCTCGTCTGTCGAAGCGATGCAGTCCCGCCTCACGCGCCTGCTCCAGTGCTCGATTGTACTCTGCCCGCGACGTGCGGCGATCGAGCGGCGGTAGTTCGTTTGCCTTGTAGCAGGGGCGGTACTGGTCCATGACGTTCACGTACGTGTCCGGCGACACTGCCTCCGCCAGAAAGCGGGCGATTTCCGGCGTCCCGGCCAAGCCCTTGGGCAGCACCAGATGGCGCACCAGCAGTCCGCGCAGGGCGATGCCTTTCTCGTCCATCACCAGGTCTCCCACCTGACGGTGCATTTCTTTGACCGCGGCCTGGTTGACCGCCGGATAGCGCTCGGCCTTTGAGTACTTGAGCGCCGTCTTTTTGTCTGCGTACTTCATGTCCGGCATGTAGATATCCACTACGCCGTCGAGCAGCTCCAGGGCCGCGAGTGAATCATAGCCGCCGGTGTTCCAGACCAGCGGCAGCCGCAGCCTGCCCTGGGCGGCGACGAGAAGCGCGGCCAATATCGGCGCCACCACGTGCGTGGGCGAGACAAGGTTGACGTTGTGGCATCCTTGCTCCTGGAGGGCGAGCATCATCACGGCGATGTCCTCCGGTTCAACCTCTCGCCCATGTCCCAATTGGCTGATATCGTAATTCTGGCAGAACTGGCAGCTCAGGTTGCAGTGTGAGAAAAATATCGTGCCAGATCTACGCCAGCCGCGCAGTGGGTCTTCTTCTCCCAGGTGGGGGTGGTAGCTGGCGACGGTGGCCCGCGTGCCGGTCTTGCACGTTCCCAGTTGCTCGTAGCGATCGACGCGACATGCGTGGCCGCACAGGTCGCAGGTGTGCAAGCTCTCGTAGGCGGCCTGCACGCGCTGTTTCAGCTCGCCCGAGCGGAGCAGGGCCAGGTAGGCAGGCTCAAATGGTTCCTTTACCACCGCATCGGTACCATGTGCTCACGCCAGCGCTTGTCGCGGTATTTGACGTAGCCGTTGTGCCGGCCGTATTCATAGATCCTCCACGTGACCTCCACGTCGCGACGGCAGTAGGCGATGACCTTATCCAGCTTGCCTTCTCGAAACCAGCGCACGGCCTGCAGCCCGTCGGCGCTTTTCGATTCTCCCAGCGTGGCGGCAGCGACGTTGTCCAATTTGGGCCGCCAGCCCATGACCTGGTACAGATCTCGCAACATATCCACTGTGCGGATATCTGACAAGGGATCGTCGGTGTAGGCACGCAGCACTTCATAGTCGAAGCGGATCACGTTGTAGCCGACGACCAGGTCTGCACTGCGCAGAGCGGCGATGAGGAGCTTGGCATCTTGTTCGGTGTAATCCCGATAGACGTTGTCAGCGGCGTCGTAGGTCACGGCGACCGCCAAGCGCATATCGCGGATGTTGTGCCAGCCTCCGACCTCGTCGGCTGTGTGTTGGGTTTCTACGTCCAGGGTGATGATGTGGCGCATTTATCTTTCCTCATTTGTTCGGGGAGCGTCGGCGCTCTTTACTCGCGGCGGCTTGTTCTACCGATCATCGGTATGGCGACCAGCAGACCCAGCAGCCATAATCCCACCAAGGGCCCCACTTGCTGGGCCCAGGCAGGTAATGGGGTTTGCGGCTCGGGTTGCGGGAGCGGTTCGAGGCTGGCCCGCCAATCGGTCTCCAGGGTATTGAGGCTGATACCCAGGGCCTCTTCCACGCCGCTGGTACAACTGGCCCCATTGGCGTAGGCGGCTAACAGATCGCGTATGCCCTGGGCGCCGTATCGCTCGCGGATGTATTTCACCACGCTGCCGCTTTGGGCATAGGCCAGGTACGCGGTCTGCGCGTCAGGAGAGAAGGGGACGCACAGATCTTGCAGCGGTATGAGGTATCCTTGTTTGCGTGCCTCTTCGATCATCGAGCTGTGCTCTGGAGTTGGTCGTCGTTCGTTGGCTGTGGCCAATCCCTCGTCTAGCCACTCTGGGACGTATCGGTAGCCCTCTGGCGTGACGATTTGATAAACCAGTAGGTGAGTGATCTCGTGGGGGATATAGCGTTCCATGCGTGATATGTAAAAGTCGTTTGCCAGGATCGCGACGACGATCACTCCCAGATCAGGGTGCGCTTGACCGCTGGCCCAATCTCTTCCGGCCAGAACCATCGCTCCGTTGAGATTCTCTTGTGTGTCATAGATATAGACCGTGATTGATTCCGGCAGCGGGGCGCGTAGCTCAACGTTGATGTCTTTCAGGCTGACTCGGGCGATGTCGAGGGCCGTTTGGCCGAATGTGGGGTCCCCCTGCTCCTTGATCCAGTGGACGGTGATGGGGTTCTCCTCGTCGTCGAGCTGTTCCCAAGCGAAACGGTCGTCGATGTACTCGAACGACTCTTTTTCGGTGGTGTAGCTTTCGTCGCCGTATTCGATCTGCCACCAGAATGTGACGGTATCGAAGGGAGGCAGGGGAGAGGAGCGCAAGTCGTGCAGATAGGTGGCGTTGAGCGTGTCGCCTTCTTGCTTGAAAGGCACCTCGAATGATTCGGTTCGTTCGCTCCCTCTAGCGGCAAAGAACAGATAGAGCTTTTTAACTTGAGACGGCGTGATAGCCTCCAGCGTGAAAGTGATCTGTTTGGCAAAGCTGTAGCTGGCCGTATTCTCGGTCACGGTGACGGCGTCATCTGCGATGACGTTATCATCTGCGATGACGTTATCATCTGCGATGACGCTAT
>CAZKDJ010000073.1:12922-17945 GCA_964551295.1 uncultured Anaerolineales bacterium
TCATCTGCGATGACGTTATCATCTGCGATGACGTTATCATCTGCGATGACGCTATCATCTGCGATGACGTTATCATCTGCGATGACGTTATCATCTGCGATGACGCTATCATCTGCGATGTCGGCGCCATCTGCGATGGCGTAGGCCGGAGCGGGCAATAGGCTCGATATCAGGACGAGGCTGATCAGTATTTGCTGCTTAGGTGGGGTCATTTGTGCTAACCTTCGTCGTTCACGCTTGATCCTTGACCGGGTTCTCTGGCCAATCTATCGAAAAGACTCGACAGGTCCCCGTGCAGGAACTCGAGTTCGTCCAGCGCGGCTTCTGCTGCTGTGCGCGTGGCTTCGCAATCCGATTCACAACAATACAGCAGGATCTGGCGTGCTTTGTCGCCGCCGACCTGCCCCAGTGCCCACAGGGCTGCCTCTTGAACCTCCAAGTCGACGTCTTCGGTCAGTTCCTCCAATTCGGCCACGGTGTCGGAGAGCTGGAGTTCCCCACAGGCCCGCGCCGCTTCGTAGCGTAGCTCGGGGTTGGGGCTGAGGAGCTCCTGTTTCACGTGCGTCGCCCACCGGGTGTCGGCGCTGTGACCCATGGCAAACACGGCGCTGACGCGCATCTTTTCCTGTGGCGCCTCGTAGGCTGCGTGGATCAATGCCACCACGTCCTCGGTGTCGACGTACGATAACGACTCCAGTGCTCGGCGTCGCACCTCGTAAAGCTCGGCTGTGTTCTGGCAGGTCGTCAAAAGGGCCTCGTAGGCCTGGGAGAACGGATCCGGGCGAGTCTTGCCCATCTCGCCCAGTAGAACGAAACGCCCTAGCGACATGGCAGCAGCGGCACGCACGCTCGTTGCTTCATCATACAGGCGCTCTATCAGCGGTGGCACCAGATGTACGTCTTGGTCCTCCCACAATCCTTCGACCGCCGTAGTGCGCACTTGTGCGTCTGTGTCCTCCAGCCCGATGCGAAAGATGGCGCCAAAGTCCACCTCGAAATCCGCCTCGGCTATCCCCGCAAAGAGAGTGACCAGATGTTGCCTCATCTCGACGGGCAGGTTCGGCCACACATCGCGTACCTGGGCCACATCCTCGGCGTCCAAGTGCGACAGGAGGTACAGAGACTCCTGTTGAGGCATCTGGGCGCTTTTCAATTCCTCAAGGAGTGCATCAAGCGGTTGCTTCATCTTGATAACCACGACCAGGAGATGACAGGGTTGATGATGTCGTAGAACATCACCAGGCCCATCAGAACGATCAGAATCACCAAGCCTATGAAGTGAACCACGGCCTCGCGCTCGGGGGCGATGCGGCGGCCGCGCACGGCCTCGATGAGGACGAAGAGGATGCGCCCACCATCAAAGGCAGGGAGGGGCAGCAGGTTGGTCAGTCCCAGCGCCAGGCTGATCAACGCCGCACCGCGCAGCACCGGAAAGGCCATCCGCCACTCGAGACTCTGCTGCAAGAAGAAGGTCAATATTTGGCTCGCGCCGACGACGCTGACCGGGCGTGCTTCTTGGATGGACACGGTCCCTCTCACAAGTTGTACGGGCAGCGTCGCTATCATCTGCACGATAGCCGTCAGGTCGGCTACGCTGGCTTGTACGGCCTCGAAAAGATTATAGTGGCGCAGGGACGTGCGGTCAGGCCAAATGTTCATCGTGATGCCCAGAAAGCCTGTGCCTGCCACGCAGCCGGGTTCGTCTTGCTGGCATTCCCTTGGCCGTGGCTCTGCCGTCAAGGTCGTCTCTCTATCGCCTCTCGAAACGGTGAGAACGATGGCCTGCCCTGGGGCATCCTGGATGAGGTTCTGCAACTGCGCCGGCCCTTCTTCGAGACGCTCTCCATCGACGGCCAGGATCACGTCGCGTGGCTGGAGGCCCGCTGCCTCGGCGGCGGTCCCTGGCATGACGTCGTAGACTTGCACGCCCCATCTTTCGGGGAGGCCGGTGAGGTAGACGCTGACCATCAGCACGAGGGCTGCGAGGATGTTGAGCGCGGCTCCGGCCCCCATGACCAATATCCGCTGTAGCTTGGGTTGTGCGGCCAGGCTGTGCGGATCGGAAAAGTCCGCTTCCTCGCCGGTTAGTCTGACGAACGCGCCCATCGGCAGCCAGTTGAGGCTGTAGATCGTTCCGCGTTCCACCTCGGTGACCTCACCCCGTATGCGCACTTTTTCGCCCATCATCTCTCGCTTGGGCGATACGTCCTCCGTCTCTTCGTCGCACATCTCTAGCTTATGCAGGATGTAGGTGCCATCTTCCTGACGCTGCGAGGTGATGGTTTCCGCGTAAGAACCTGCCAGCAGTTGGGGCGGCAGCCCCTTGAGCCTGCGCGGGACGACGATGCGCGTGCTGCCGATGTCGAAATATCCCTGGCCGTGCCACAGCTTGAGCATGCGGGGGGGAAACCCGAACCCGAACTCTTCGACCCGTACTCCCATCAGTTTCGCCGTAATAAAGTGGCCCAGCTCGTGAAGCAGGATCATGGGGCCCAGAACGGCGATCAGTGTGCCAATTACCCAGAATGCAATGTTTATCCACATTTTTCACCCTCAGTCAAGAAGCGGGCGCTTTCACGCCCGCCTCACGTTTTATTCATGGTGCTGAAGCGTGCACTACAAACATCTCGTGACCCGTCTGAAACACAGCCATATTATACCTCATGGGCGCAAACCTGCAACATCTTGCAGGAAAGCCGAGGCTTGTTCAACGACCTGGTGAATCGTCAGTCCATCGGTGTGGATGTAGAGATCGGCTTGTTCCCGGGCGTGACGCAAGCGGTGTGCCAGCGTTTCCCACCAGCCTGTGGGAGCGTGGGTGGGATGGCGCTGGCGGGCCACGGTTTCAGAGACGTCCAAGTAGATGAGCACGTCGGGTTCGGTGATGCGCTGCCACATCGTGGGCGCGTAGGCGTGTTCCTGGAGCACCTCTCGGGCGTTGTATCCCCGTTCGCGCAGCGCCTGCACGAGTTGCGATTTACCCGAGGCGCACGGGCCGACCACGGCGATCAGCGGGCGTTTATCGCGTTCGGCTTGTCGTCCCATTGGATGCGTTGATTGGCTACTGACCGCTACCTTGAGAGCAAGCGCGCCAGCCACGGGCGGCGCTGTTTCCGCGTGGATTTGTCGTCGGACAGATCGCATGGTCCTCCGCTCATCTCGCGCAGGCGGGCCAGCGACTCCAAAGAGGCAAAGACCACCAGGCAGTCACCCGCACACAGCGAGACGTCGGGGGCGGGGTGAGGATCGGCGTCGTCCTGCCCTTCGTGCAGGACGACCGTGAGGTCGAGTTCCTTCTCTGCCCAGGCGACGGTGCGGCCTACCAATGGCGAATCTGGCGCTAGCGTGGCGCGCGCCACATTCATCAGCACGTCGTCCAGGTAGAACGATTGGTCGATCCGGGCGCGCGTGGCGGCGGCGGCAAAGACGGGGGCGGCCAGTGCCGAGGTGCTGAAGGCGGTGCGGATTCCGAACCCGCGCTGCACCTTTTCCGCCAGCTTGCCGTCGAACATGCGCATGACGACCTTGATGTCTGGCTTGAGTTCCCTGGCGTCGAGTGCGATGTCCAGATTCGTCAGGTCGTCCTGGGTGCAGGCGACGACGGCGGACGCCTCCGAAATCTGTGCTTTTTCCAGCATGTCTCGGCTGCGCGCGTCACCCAGCAGCACCGGTACGTCGAGCTGCTGCAATTCCTCCAGGAAAGGGACATCAGCATCGCGTTCTATGCCCACGACCTCCTCGCCCAGGCGAAGCAGCTCCTTCGTGACCCTGTACCCGACCTTGCCCAGGCCACAGACGATGACGTGATTGTGATACGTTGAAGCGACAGCCATTTGCCAGGCCTCCTTTCGCTCCCGCCGGTTGAACAGCGCCACCCCGAACCGAAGCACGCCGTCGGCGGCGACCGCCAGTCCGATGATGGGTGTGATAAAGAACAGGACCTGTAACCACAGCGTGTGGGGAAAGGGGAGCGGTGTTTCGGCGAGGAGCAGCATGAAGGTTGCGTATGATGCCTCTCTCCACCCCAGGTGCTGCCCAGTTTCGGGGTGGACGTAGAAAAATCTCAAAGCCAGCGTGCCCGTGCACAGGAGGGTGGAGAAGGCCAGTAGGGAGACGCGAAACTGACGCACCAAGACCAAGGTGTCGCGCCAAAGTGCTCGCAGAAGACGGCGGGTGGTGTGATGTCGCATCAGGCACCTCAGATAGGAAGTTGAACCGCCAGACGACGCACGCCACCATCGCCCTCGCGTTCCAGAACGCATAGCACCAGCACGCTGATGTCGTCGTGCGGGCGGCCCTCCTCCAGTTCCAGGGCCTGTTGCAGCAAGCCATCGGCCAGTTGCTGGGTGCTTGCACCATCCTTGCTCATTAGCTCACGCACCGCTGCTGGGACGTCGAGCGCGCAGATGGAGCGCACACCGGCTGCTTCCAGGCCGTCCGTATAGATCACGATCACCGTCCCGGCGGTCAGCGGCAGCTCCGTGATCTGGGGTTTGGTGCCGCGCCGCACGCCTACCGGCTGTGACGGCTCGTCCAGCACCCGGAGTTCTCCGTCGGCGGTGATGACGATGGCGGGACAGCGACTGTTGCGTGAGATCACCAGCGTGTTGGAGGTCAGGTCAACGGAAAGGATGTTGAGGGTGGCCGAGACCTTGCCGCCTCTGTGTGTGAATAGATAGTCGTGGGCCGCACGTGCCGCGGCCCCGTCGCGCACGCCTTCGGCCAACAGGGAGATCGCCTTACGGGCCACCAGATTGCTGATGGCCTTGGCCGATCTCCCCGAGCGCTGGCCGTCCACCAGCACGAAGGAGAGCCCTCCGTGAGGGCGCTCGACCATTTCCAGCGTGTCTCCGCTCTCGCTGGTGGCCCACTTGCCCACTTTGGCGACGGCAACCTGGATTTCCACGTCTATTCTCTCCAAAGAGGCTTCTAAAATCTACTCTCCCGCAGGTTCGACGGTGACCGTAAGGTAGACTCAGTAGATCCAATTTTCGTCACTCCGAGCGGAGCGAGGAGTCTCCCA
>CAZKDJ010000074.1:0-17699 GCA_964551295.1 uncultured Anaerolineales bacterium
CAACACCTGCGTCGTGCGCCAGTCGGCGGAGGACAAGGCCGTCGGGCGGCTGGGCGCACTCAAGTCGCTGAAGGTGCGCCGTCCGGAGATGATCCTCGGCGTGATGGGCTGTCTAGTAGGTGTGCGTGACCCCGCCCCGCTGCGCAAACGCTTCCCGTGGGTAGACGTCTTTATGCCTCCCTCCGAGCCGGAGCCACTGCTGGTGCTTCTGGCCGAGCGAGGATTGGTGGACGAGGGCCGCGCGCTGGAGGCGCAGGCTACTGCCCGGCGCTACCACCTGCCGGATGGAGGGCTGCTCCTCCCGGCCCGCGAGCAGGGCGCGCTCGTCTCGGCCTATATCCCTATCGTGCTCGGTTGCTCCACGGGCTGCACCTACTGCATCATCCCCTACCGCCGCGGCCCGGAGCGCAGCCGTCCGCTAGAGGAGATCGTGGCTGAGGCGCAGGCGCTGGCGGCGCAGGGAGTGAAAGAGATCACGCTGCTGGGGCAGATCGTGGATCGCTACGGACTCGATCTGCAAGATGCAAGATGCAAGAAGCAAGAGAGCCTGCCTCCTGCCTCCTGCCTCCTGCCTCTTGTATCTTTGCTGCGGCGCGTTCACCAAGTGGAGGGGCTTGAGCGCATCCGCTTCCTCACCAGCCACCCAGCGTGGATGACGGACGAGTTGCTCGACGCGGTGGCCGATCTACCCAAGGTGTGCGAGCATATGGAGGTGCCGGTGCAGGCGGGCGACGACGGGGTGCTGCTGCGTATGCAGCGCGGCTACACTGTTGATGACTATCGCCATTTGGTCGCTCGTATTCGAGAGAGAATCCCCAACGTCTCCATCGCCACCGACGTCATCGTCGGCTTCCCCGGCGAGACCGCCGAGCAGTTCCAGCGCACATACGATCTGCTGGCCGAACTGCGGCTGGACAAGGCCCACATCGCCCGCTACTCCCCCCGCCCGCAGACGCTGGCCGCCCGCAGGTATCCCGACGACGTCCCGCCAGAGGAGAAGGAGCGCCGCCGAAAGGCGCTCGACGAATTGCAGGCCGAGATCGTGGGCCAGATCAACGCGCGCCTGCTGGGACAGACGGTCGAGGTGCTGGTCGAGGGGCGGGACGAGAGGAAGGGACGCTGGTATGGCCGCACGCGCACCGACAAGCTGGTTTTCTTCGAGGATGCCGATGACTGGCGGGGTAAGCTGGCGAACGTGCGCGTGACCTGGGCCGGGCCGTGGTCGCTGATTGGGGAGGTTGGGTAGCCTGTTACAACTCTGCCCCGCAGCGTTCGCAAAAGCCATAGTCGGGCGGGTTCTCCGCGCCGCAAACGGAGCAGA
Organism: uncultured Anaerolineales bacterium; assembly: GCA_964551295.1. GTDB lineage: Bacteria > Chloroflexota > Anaerolineae > B4-G1 > B4-G1 > JAFGED01. Next base: position 1,322 of record CAZKDJ010000074.1, read on the forward strand.
CTCTCCCTGAAACGGTCGTTGGTTCAGGGCTGGCATCTATTGGAGAGCCTGTCTTGGCCTTTTCCATGTTGCGGGTAACGAGGTGTATGAGGGTGCCACCCAGAGCAACCAGGAAACCTACGAATTGCACTCCGCACCCGATAGGGAGAAATATCGAGATATCGAGGACGCCGGTTACGGATAGAACCAGCAGCGTAACGGGCATGATGATGATGGCTCCACCGGCGACGTTCAGAGTCCGGCTCAACCAATGTCCACGGGTGGGAGCGATGGCTCCAAGAACGAGGATCAGGGCCATCGGAAAGCACGGCACGACGGCGCATATGACGGTGATCGGGGATTCAAAGCCGATGTCGCTCAGGTTTAGTACGATCACGGCAACCCAGCCAAGTAAGGATAGAATGAAAAGTATCCCGGCTGTGATTCTAAGCGCTACGGTGGTCTCTTTTTTCATAGCGGCATCTCCTTGCTTAGTTCAGTTCTGTCCCGCAGCGTTCGCAAAAGCCATAGTCGGGCGGGTTCTCGGCGCCGCAGGCCGCACAGACTTTGCCCGCTTCAGGACTTGTGGGCACGGCCTTTTTCCCGGCGGAGGTGGCGATGAGCACGACGCCGGCAATGATCAGAATTGGGCTCAGTATGTTGACCAGAAGGGCTATGATGAATAGGACGATCAGCACAGGGGCGGGCTCGGTGCGCCCTTGGCCCAGGAGAAACACCAGGCTCCCGCAGGCGGACGTGATGATGCACACGAAAATGCCGGCGACTGCGAGTAGGATGCCGGTTGTCTTTTTTCCTGTCTGTGTTCCACGCACGTCGTTCATTTCGTGACCTCCTTATCCTGGCAGGCTACAGCCTGCCCCCACAGCGGTCGCAGAACTCGTACCCCGGTGGGTTGCGGGTGCCGCAGGCGGCGCAGACCTTGGGCGGCGGGCCTGGCCTGGGGGTTGGCGCGCGCCTCTTGTTGAGGACGATGACCAGCACGACGATTCCCCCGACGACAACGGCGACGATGAGGAGAGAAACGATACAGATGATCAACGGAATTAGGAATTCAAAAGGGGAAAGCATGTGTATCTCCTTTCGGGGTGCTTGCTTGTGGGCCCTTCTCCGGTAGTGCTGGTGGAAGATCCGTCTCGCAGAACGGACACGTCTTCCAATCGTGCTGCACGCCCGCGCCGCAGCCGGGGCACGTGAGGTTCAGAGGCGTGGCGCAGGCCGGGCAGACGGACCAGTCGGGCTGCACCGGCTCGCCGCACACGGGGCAGTCCTTGGGGGCCTCCTGAACGGGCTCGGCCTCCTCTTCCACCTCGGGCTCCGGCTCCATCGCGGGCAGCGCCGCCTCGCAGAAGGGGCACGTCTTCCAATCGCGCTCCACCCGCCCGCCGCACTCCGGGCACTCAAAGACCAGCTTCTCTCCGCACTCAGGACAGACGCGCCAGTCGTCCTCAACCTGCGCGCCGCACTTGGTGCACGTACGGGCTTCTTCGGAGGGCTCGCCCAGGCGGGCGCCGCACTTTCCACAGACCGTAGCGCCGGGACGCGCCGGGGTTCCGCACTTGGGGCAGACGGGGCCTGCGGGCTGTGCTGGGGCTGCTGGAGGTTGTACCCGTGCAGGAGCCGGGGCCTGTGTGGGTAACACGGGCTCAGGCGCGGCCTCAGCCGGTGCTTGGCCCTGGGCTGCCATGATCCGCAATCCCAGGGCTGTGTTCATGATCTCCTTGGTCACGTCACGCCCCCCTGAGAGGTTGCGGATGATGGCAATGGGGGTGTAGATCAGGCCGAAGGGGATGCCCCACCACCCCAGGAAGAAGGTGAGGAGGATGTACTGGAATCCCTTGCCCAGGGCGCTCTCGCCCGGGCGCAGGTAGTAGATGGCGCTGGAGCGTCTGAAGGTGACGACCAAGACGGAGATGACGTAGTCGAACATGACAAAGCGCCCGCCGCGCCTCAGCTCATCGGCTAGCTGTTGTACGGAAATTCCCTCTAACCCGTTGATGTCCATACTTATGCCCCCTTTTCTTCGCCTGTGTCTGCGCCCTCCTCGGTGAGGGATAGCTCGGCTTCGCAGTAGGGACACACCTTCCAATGGCGCTCCACGCGCTTGCCACACTCTGGACATTCAAAGATCAGCTTGGTGCTGCAGTACGGGCAGGCGCGCCACGTGTCTTTGACGTCCCGTCCGCAGTTGGGGCACTTGCCGGGTTCGGGTTTGGAGGAGGTCGCCCCTTTTGGTGGGGATGGCTGCAGGGAGTGACCGCACTTTCCACAGAAGGTCGCTCCCGCCCGCAGCACCGCGCCGCAATTAGGGCATCGGATATTGAGCGGCGGCTTGTCGGAGGGCTTTGGGACCAGGGCTCCGCATTTTCCACAGAAGGCGGCGCCCGGCCCAACCCGGTGACCGCATTTAGGGCACACTCGCCCGACCGGTCTTCCACTAGATGGGTTCATTGTACACCTCTTGGGCCAGCACGGCGAGAGGCGCTGGCAACCAGCTTTGACGCCATAATTCTATACCGTATCGGCATGTTTGCCAAGTCTGTTGCGCGGAATGGACAAAAATAGAGCGCACCGTTGAGATGCGCTCTGTATTTTGTGGTTTGGAATTACCGCGTGCGGCCTATCCTACCACCTGCGCAAAATCGGCTGGGGTGACGCCGGGGCTTTCGATGCCGTGCTCGGCGTAGAACTTGGCGATGGCCTGCCCGGCCTCCTCGACCGACACGCCTGCCAGCGCCGTCTCCAGTTCGGCCAGCTTTTCCTCTGGGAAAAAGAAGAAATCGCCCGAGATGGAGACCGCCGCGATGGCGCCCTCCTGCACCTCCGTCGTGGCGCGGATCAGGCCGCCGGTGGCCTTGTGCATCTTGTGCCGCACCTCCACCCCGGCGCGAATCCTGACCTGACGGTCCGCGCTGGGGCGGCGCTTCCGGTAGAGCCACTCGTCGGTGAGGAATTGGGCCGCCAGCTCGTCCGCCTTGGCCCGCCACGCGTCGTCCACTGCTGTCTGCACCTCCAGCGGCCCCAGCACCTCGGCAAATTTCTCCGCCAGCAGGTCCCACAGTTCCTCGTGGGGTGGGGCGGAGCCCAACTCGCGCTTGACCGTCGAGAGATTGTCGTGCAGTGTCTTGTAGACCTTGTCGCGGAACTTTTCGTCGGGGACGCGCAGCACGCGTGTCATCATCTCATAGTCAAAGTCCACGATCAAGTTGCCGACAAAGACGATATATTCGCCGATCTCGGCCACGCCGTTGCCCGAGACCTTGCGCCCGTTCGCGATAATGTCGTTGACCGGTTTGTACTCGGCGGGGATGCCAAGCGCGCGATAGACCTCGATGGGAGCCTGTAGGAACTTGCGGTAGAAGGCATCTTTGCTCGCGGGGGCCAACGGATTATCACGTCGGATCACGAGCTGGTAGAACAGTTGCTCACCGTCCAAATAGACCGCGCCGCCGCCGACCTCCCGCCGGAAGATAGGGATATCGTTCTCGCGGCAAAATGCGACGTCCACCTCTTGCTCCACGTTCTGGAAATAGCCAATGCAAAAGTAGGGGGTTTCTGGCGAGAGCAGGTTCAGTCCTTCGCGGTTCAGGCGCGGCTGAGCGTGGTACAAAAGTTGCGAGTCCTGCCAGGGAACAGTTTCGAGACGGTTAAGCTTCATTGGGCACTCCTTTTGATAGAAAAACAAGTAGACAAGTGGTGAGTAGACGGGGAATATGCCCCCTTGTCTACTTTGCCGCTTGTCTACTTATCACGAACGGATCGTCTAGCTCAAAACGTCCTTGTATTTCTCTGCCTCTTCCTCGATAAAGGCCTTGAACTCGGGGGAATCCGCCTTCATCAGGTTCTCAAGCTCGCCGGTGTCCGATGCTTCGATCTTGACCAGCCAACCATCCTCGAAGGGGGACTCGTTGATCGTGGAGGGCTCCCATTCCAACTCGTCGTTGACCTCGGCGATTTTGCCGCTGGTCACGGCCTCGACGCGGCCTACCCATTTGCCCGATTCCATGGACATAAAGGTCTGTCCCTGTTCGACATCCCGGCCGGTGCGAGGGATTTCGACAAAGACGATCTCCTGGGCGATCTTTTGACCAAAGTCGCTCAGACCTTGCGTGACGATGTTCCCATCTACCTTGGCCCATCCGTGTGTCTTGTCGTAGTACAGATCATCGGGGAACTCGAAACCTGCAATCTCCATCGTTGCACCTCCTTGAAAGATGTATGAACCTTCTACGTTCCGGACATACAACACAAAGAGCGCCGCTGCTGATCGCAACGGAGCTCTGGTGGTTACATCGCGGTTCCTCCGGCCCTAGGCGGCTTTTTCTGCCTGGTTCAACTGCTGCATCAGGCGTGATTTGCGCCGGGCGGCGTTGTTCTTGTGGATGATGCCCTTGGCCGCTGCCTTGTCCAACGCGCGGACTGCCACCTGCACGGCCTCGCGAGCCTCTTCGACGTGCCCCTTGTCTATCAGGCTGCGTGCCTTCCGGACCGCGGTACGGGCCTGCCCGCGAAATATCCGATTGTGCTGCCGTTTGCGTTCCGAGCTGCGCAGGCGCTTGATTGCTGATTGTGTGTTAGCCAAACTCTACCTCCACGTACTGATCTATCGAGGGCCAATTTTACAACAACATGGCTGATTTGTAAAGCCTGCGCATCTGGCTTATAATCACCGCCTGAGGCGGGTGGTTTTGGAGGCCCGTAGCTGACTGGGGAGGAGACTTATGAGTGATGTTGAAGCGTCGCCTGGGCACGGCGAGGTTGTCGCTTTCGATCAGATCGAGCGAAAGGCCAAGGCAGTGGGTGGTCTGCTGCGGCAGGCTTTGCCGGCTGACGACCAGGCGCGGGCCGACCTGAGGGAGGTGACTGCTGCGCTTGCCGCTCTTGATGTCCAATTGGCTGAATGGGTAGCGCTGCATCGGCTGATCCACGAACTGCTCGCCGCTCTGGCCCCTTTCCGCGCCTTGCTTGCCTCGGTCGGCGGGAGCGCGCTCGGTGCGACGGAGTGCCAGGCGCTGTTGCAAGGCTGGCGTCCGTGCCAGCGGTGCATAGATGGGCTGGCTGCCTTTGCCGAGGAGGTCACGTGCATCGGCCGTCCGCTCCGCCGGGATGGCCGCGAGTTGGCGGGCGAGCGGTGGGCGGTGGATGTGCTCGCTGTGCAGGAGATGATCGAGGATGCGCTGAAGGAAGAGGATCTCGATCCGGGGAATCTGTTTGAACTGGCCGAGGAACTGGACAGCGCCTGTCATCGTCACCTGGCTGTGGCCGATCGCGGGCTGGGGGCGGCCGCAGATAGGTTGCGACGTTTGAACACAAGTTTACTGGGAGGGCTGGAATGAGCGATCTTTTGAACGCCTTTCAACGGCGACACAGGGAGAAGCTGGATCAACTGGAGCATGGCGAGGACGCAGAGGCCCTGCTGGACGGGGTGCACATACTCATCTCCGATCTGAGACAGGCCGGAGCTGCTGTCGCCGATCCGGCCGAGCGCGGCCAATTGCGGGCACTGGTGCGCTTCTGGGCGGACGTCGCCTACGGGCGCACGGGCGTCTATCCCGAGACAGTGCTACTGCCGCTCGATCCCGCGAACGCGCGCCCCTTGGAGGAGCCTCAGCGGCGCGCGTGGCCGCCCCTCATCTGGGTGCTCGTGGGCGGAGCGGCGATGATCGTTATCGCGACTGGGCTTGTAGCCATTGGGTGGCTGTCCTCCCGTCCCCGGGAGAACGTCGCGACGCCGCCCACCTCCGCGCCGACGCCCGTCGTGCGGTACGCCATCGTGGAGGTGATGACGAGTGGCGGGATAGCGACCGACCCCTTCTGCCTGGGCACGTCCGACATCGTCGCTGAGTTTACCCTGAAAGGCGTCCAACCCGAGATGGCGTGGTACTGGGAGTTGCAGCGCGACGGCGAGGTCGTGGATGCCCAGCCTGCGGCTGCCTGGGGCCTGGAGGCGGAGCAAGTCTCTCTGGTCATCCTAGCTGGTGGGGCGCAAAGTGTGGCCCCGGGCCGGTACGATCTATTGGCTTACGCTGAGGGACGGGTGGTTGGGACGCGCTCCTTCCAGGTGCTGTCCACGGCCCCTAACATCGCCAATTTGCAGGTGACGGATATCCCGCCGACGATGGGCGGGGAGGTGATGGAGAGGAGCGCGTTTGACGCCGGCGTGAAGGTGCTCTATCTGAGCTATGATTACGCGGGACTGTGCTCGGGTCTCAGAATATCGCACAAGCTCTATCGTCAGGGCGAGGTGGTGCAGGAGAGCGTGATGGTGTGGAGCGGCGATCCCCAGGGGCGGGCACAGGTCGGCGTGCAGGCCCCGGACGGCGGGCCGTTTTTGCCCGGCGACTATGAGATCGTGGTGTCGATAGCGGGAGAGAAACAGGCGCGTGTGAGTTTCACGGTCGACGGCGCAGCCGAGAAAGTGGCAGTGGGGCCTCCCTCCTTTGGCGATATCACCATCGCTTTGGGTGTGCGCCCCGATGGCGCGCCGATCTTGGCGCAGGGGACGCCCTTTGGCTGGGCGACGCGCGTCGTGCACGCCGTTTTCGACTACGAGGGGATGGGGGATGGCGTGCGTTGGACGGTGGTGTGGACTCGCGACGGCGTGGAGGTGGCTAGAGGGGACTATACTTGGGACGCGGGAGCTGCCGAGAGCGAGGGCACATATTGGGTCACTTTGGCCGATGAGGCTGGTGAGCCCCTCGGCGGTGGGAGTTATACCGTCACGTTCTACATAAACGGCCAGCAGCAGAGCGCGGCCGATTTTCGGATCTATTATCAGCCGTCGGAATAGCAATTTAGTTTGGATTTCCCTTGACAGTTGCTGCCCGTGTGTTATTATACCTTTGATGCCCAAGTCGGCCAGGCGGTCGCGGCCTATGCGAAGCATAGGTTGAGGAAAGTCCGGGCTCCATAGGGCACGGTGCTGGGTAACACCCAGGCGGGGGCGCATCTACGGATGCTACGCATCCGCAGATGCGTTTTACCCGCGGAAAAGGGCCACAGAAAAGCAGACTGCCCTCACCCGTTCCCTCCCCCGCGTGCGGGGGAGGGCCAGGGAGGGGGTAACGGTGAAAAGGTGGTGTAAGAGACCACCGGCGCTCGTGGTGACACGGGCGGCCAGGCATCCCCCACCGGGAGCAAGGCCAAGCAGGGACGATGGAGCGGCCCGTTCCATCCGAGTCCCGGGTAGGCCGCTAGAGGCGGCGGGCAACCGTCGTCCCAGATAGATGACCGCACCTCAATCTTCGGTTGAGGTAACAGAACCCGGCTTATCGGCCGGCTTGGGCGTCATACGACGTATCCCCTTGTGGGTGCGCCGCTTTCTGGTGTGCCAGGCATGTCATGCAACAAGTATATCACAGAAATGAGAGAAAAAGTCCAAAGGAGGGATTGGGTTTCACTCCAGGCCTCCGGCCTGCATCGACCCAACCTGAAAACTGCTCAAGTACAGGTAAAAACTATAGCCAGAAGGGCTCCATTTCATTCTTGACCATTTGTATTAACCAATTCCTAAACCCATAACAGATTCCTTCCCACTGCTCTGGAGGAAACTCGTGAAAACAATCCAATATCAGTAAACCATCTGTGTTCGATTGCCCCAGATCAAAGGCAATACTATCTCCGGTGTCTATTACACAAGCGAATGGCAAAATGGAATCTCGCCAGGAATCTGAGTATATCTCGCGCAGTTCAGACAAACGCTCCAAAATCTCAGGTATAGTCAAGAGCTTGTAATCACCCAGATCTGCACCATACGAGAACTTGTAGAATTCCCTCAGTTCGTCAGGCACCTCGATTCCGGCTTTTGTCTCTAGCGCCGTTATCTCAGATTCATCTTTACCCAATCTAAGAGCATACTCATAGCCGTACTTCTCGCTATCAGGCAAATCATCAATGTACTTTCTGAGAAAATCAAACTCGCTCATAGTTCTTTTTCCTTATGGATATGTAAGCCACCAAGTAGTAAATTGGTCATGTTCAGCCCCTGTTCGCAACGGAACCAAGTTCTCAAAAGAATTGATCCCCCCTCTAGACAATGGCTGTATATGATGGATTTCATATTCACCTTTGGGTGGATACCAGCCGTATTTCTTGTGCCACCAATCCTTAAAATCATTTTTCAACTTCTTGGTGAACTTGGCCCGCAACGGTTTAGGATCTGTTTTTGCTATAGTAGAAGAGCTTGGGAATGAAACCTCCCCGTAGCCTTTCACTGTTGCCTTTGGATATGATTTGCCAGCGCGATTGAGAGGAATTGCTCCAGCTACCTTTTTGACGCCGCGCTTGCCAGAAGCTTCAACAACCTCCCTCATCCCCTTCTTAAGCCCTGCTTCTCCAACCTGCTCCACCCCCTCCCTTGTAGCCCGCACGACGTACTTTGTAGCCGTTGCCCCCTGACCAAATACCGGTGCCATAGCCATTGCCGAAATACCGGCTTCTGTCCACTTACCTCTAATTAAGTAGATACCCGTGTTGATTGCATCTGGAAAAACACCAAGACCAGGGAAAAGACCTGCTACATCCAAGGCCCCCTGTATCCAATCGAGGATAGCAGCATCCCTTTTGTCTTTTGGTACTACTTTCTGCTTGAGCGACACGGTTTCAATCTGTTTGCCGCCCATAACTCTAAGTGTCACCAGGAGAATACCGGGCCTCTCCGTTTTCACCGACGCTGTTTTCTTGTCAACGATAATCTCCCTGAATAGTCGCATGGAAACCGGCGTTGAGTCCGGGTCATCTTCAATCACCCAGGAATACCAACGCCCACTACTCTCGGCAGGTGTTACCTGTTCACCTTTCACCACAACAGAGTACTTGACTTTTGAACCCACTTTTACGACAGGGTCATTATGAGCCTTAATCGCATAGGCTCCGCCTGTTTCAACTTCCTGCTTGTACCCCAGAGTTACAACGAGCTCGTTATCTAAAAAGATCTTGGCACACACATAGTGTGTGCCTGGATAGACTGTGTTCAGCGTCCATTCTGCTGCATTGCGAGGGCCTTCCTCGTGCCGCTTAGAAGCTGGCGTTGTACTTGGATCATTCTCAAAGAACCACTCGTAATGATAACTACTATCTGCAGAAATCAGCTTGGGACGCGTGTGCTCCACAGCATACTGTACTTTTGAGCCAAGAGTAACAACGGAACCTGGAAAAGCCTTTATAGCAAACCCACCCCCCTCTGCTACTCTTGCCTTGGTCTTTTCCTCTCCATCGGGATTCACCTTGCCATAAACGGCCCATACGTCTCCTCTCTCTATGGGCGCTAATTCTGTCAGAGCATATTTCTGCTTCACATCAACCAGGATTGGTTCAATGTCGCTCTGGCGAGTCTCTGAACCTCCAAACTTGGTATCAACGGCTTCTTGTGCTTCCTTCAGGGCATTATCAAGCCGCTCCTGCTTATCCTCCTCGGTCTCTTCCTCTCCCCCAATCCCCAGCTTGTGCCCCACCTTGATCACGAATTCCTTGACCTTCTTCAACACCCAGTCGATGGCGCTGTTGATCGGCTTGCGTACGTCGGCGATGATCTTGCGCACGCTGCCGCTCAGGTCGCCCACGCCAACCAGGTCGGCCAGGAAACTGATCACCACTGGGATCTGTTTGGCCAACGCCTGTTCGATCTTGTTTGCCGCCTCCTCCACCGACCCGCTGGCTATGGCCAGGATCGAGTCCAGCACCGCCTCGATCAGCGCCATGATCTTTTTGGCGTTCTCTAGGAACCATTTGACCACCTTGATGATGGCCTTGACCGCCTTGATGAACGCCCCTGCCGGCCCGCCCAGCATCGAGACAATCCAGTCGATGCCGGCCTTGATGATCTTGGTCTTGATCAGGTTCTTGATGCGGTCGATGATCATCGCCTTCAGGTCACCGACCTTGTCCTTGATGTATTCCCACAGGCCAACCGGCCCCTCGGTCACCAGGATCTTGAAGACCTCGAACCCCTTCTCCAGGTACGCCACCGTCTTTTCGCCAAAGATGTTGACCGCGCGCTCCCGGATGTTGGCATAGGTCAACCCCAGCACCTGAAGCACCAAACTGAAGAGTCCTTTGGCGTCCAGGGTTGCAGGTAGTTGCAGCCCGGTCGCCCCCGTCAGCCACTCCAGCACCGCACTCTGCAAGTGCTGGCCGATGTTCTTCACAAAGTTCCTTAGCCCCTGCTTGACTCCCTGTAACAGGTTCTTCAAGAACCGGATCGGGTGCAGCAGGATCTGGGGGATGGCCGAGGCCGCCTTGAGCAGGATGCGCGCCAGCAGGGCCGCCAGCTGCGTCACCGTGGCAATCACGTTCTTCACAAAGTCGATGGCCTTGGCGATCAGGCCCCGATTGGCCGCTTTCAACTCCTCGATCCGCGCATCCAGCTCCTGCAGGTTCTCCTGGTACTTGTTCGCCAGCGTGTCGATCAACTCCGTCTGCTTGTCCCTGACGTCCTGTTCCAGGTCGTCGAACTTGGTCTGGATCTCGTTGGCGGCGTCAGTCCCGATCTGCTGCAACTCCTCCGGCAGGCTCTCCACGTACTCTGTAATCTCCTGCCGCCCCTGTGCGATACACGCCATCGCCTTGTTCAACTCCGCCGCCACGTGTGCGGCGATGCCGTCCAGCTCCCCGTCCATCGTGTTAATGTACAGCTGCCGCCCGTCCTCGTAGAACCTGTTCACCTCCTTGGGCATGCCCAGCAGCTTGTCCTTGAGCCACTTGGCCCACCCGAACAGCCCGCCGTACCGCTTCTTCTTGTAGGCCTTCATCTCCCGGTCGACGTGATCCTCGAACAGCCGCCGCGCCTTCTTCGCTGCCGTGTCGAACCTCTTCTCGACCTCGTCGCTCAGAGGGTCGAGGATTCCCACGACGTCCTTCTTGGTCGTCTCATAGATCTGGTTGATGGCGGTGGCGACTTCGCCCCGCTTTCCCTCGTCGGCGGCCTTGGTATCGTACTGCTCGCTGAATACTGCCGCCAGCAGCCCCTCCCGGCTGCCGTGCATGCCCTCCAGCGGCCCCACCACTGCCGTCTGCGCCTCCTGCTGCGCCCCGGCCACGATCTGTCCCTCATCCTTCCGGTAGGCAGGCAGCGACTCGGCGACGTACGCCTGGGCATCCTTCTTCGCCTTGAGGGTCGCCAGGAACTGGGGCTCGTTCGATTCGGCCAACTGCTCCTCGGTGATTCCGGCCTTCTCCAGATCTCGATCGAGACCCGCACTCTCCCGCAGCAGGGGGTCCTCGATCTCGTCCTGCTTTTTCGGCTTGGGGGCCGCCTCCCCCGCCCTTATGTCCCCGGGCGCTGGGCCGACGTCTGGTTGGTCCATCGGCGTCACCGGCTTGGGCTCGATCCCGCTGGTGTCCGGCGTCTCCTCGACCTTCTCCTCCAGCACTCCCATCGACCGCGCCTTCTGCTCGGCGATCTTTTGTTTGACCCTATCTCTGACCGCGGAGATGGGGCTCTTCTTCTTGAACTCGTCGACGTCCTTGAGCTTCTTGGGGGTGATTTCCTTGATCTTGGCCAGCAGAGCCGCCTTGAACGCCGCGGCGCTGAACTCGCCGGGCTTTTGCTGCTCCATCTCCTGGACCTGCTGGTCCTGAGCCTTGCTCTCCAACTCGTTGGTCGGAGGCTCTGCGGCTTCCTGCGCCTCTTCCGCCTCGGTCCCTGGCTCCTCGTGGGTCCGCTCCCGGTCCGCAACGGCCCCCACCCGTCCGGCCACGGCCTGGAAGCCCGGATCCTGGCCAGGGGAGAAGGTGGCCTTGCTTCCGGCCGCGAGAGCCTCTGCCGCCTTGGCTCCCGCGCCGTTGTCGCCAGCGCTCTTGCCGGAGGCGGCCGGGGCTACGGGGGTGACGGCTCCTCTTGGGCCGGCGCCATTGCCTCCAGGCTGAGAAGCGCCGCCTTCTCCCGCGCCGGCCGGCTCGGCGGGTCCGCTGCCGGCCGCGGGAACCGGGGGTGCCGCCGCTTCCCCTCCACCACCGGTGACCTCTTCTTCGCTCCGCCGGATTGTGTCCTCAGGCTCGCGCTGCAATGCGCCGGCTCCGCCCTGTTGCACCACGTGGGTCAGCTCGTGGGCCATCAGCTTGCGCCCGCGCTCCGTCCCAGGCGCGTACTCGCCTGCCCCAAACGCAATATCCGAGCCCACCGTATAGGCTCGCGCGCTCAAGTCTTGTGCCGTCTGCGTTGCTGTATCACCGGTATGCACCCGCACGTCGCCGAAATCGGCGCCAAAGCGTGACTCGAAAAACTCCCGATCGGAGGGGGGCAATGGGCTGCCGCTTCCCTTCAGCTGCCCGATACGTCCTTCCAGGCCGGCGTCCACGGTGGGAACGCCCGGCTTCCCTGCCCCGTTGTCATCCCCATCCCCGCCGGCTGCCATACTCAACCGTTCCGCCTCGGCCGGCTCTTCTTCCTCCTCGTACGATTCCACTTCTTCGGCTCGCGCCACGAGGCCATCGCCCGCCGGACGAGGCGAACTCACAGGGATAGAAAGGCGGCTGATCGTTGGGAAATGAGAGTGCTTTTGGGTACCCTGTCCACCCTGTTCCTCACTCGACGAGGTTCCCTCTGCGGGTGGAGGGGGTGCGAGGGTAGGCATGCGCATCACCTGTTCGGCGACAGCGTCTGCTTCCTTCTCGTACGCATCATCCGGCTCCCCGACTTCTAGCTTGGTCTGGGCGGTGGGAGAGACCCGGCCCCTGCCGTTGCCGCCGTACGCGGCCACCACCCGCTGCACGTGCTGGTTCCCCTGCACCCGGGCGATGCGCTGGATCGCCTTCTGCCGCTGCGTCCCATCCAGGCGTTGCAGGACCTGCGTCTGCGCCTCGACCGTCCCGCCCTCGAACAGCATCCCGGCGTCGAAAGTCAGGCTAGACTGGCCGTCGTTCCCGCCTCGCTTGGCGTCTGCCGAACGCCAGATAGCAGCGGTGCATATTCCCCCACCGCTGCGTGAAGCGAGCCCCACACCATGATTGTTTGCCGCGTCTTTGGCTTCGGGCTTGCGCTCGATCCTCTGACGCTGGCGTCGCTTCTCAGCCTGCTCCGGCGTCCCTTGACCAGGCTTGTTCATGCCCCCTCCCACGGCCAAGTACCAATGGCCCTATTTAATATACCACAGAAATGAAACAAAAAAGTCCAAAACAGTCCAAATTGAAAACGACTCCTCGTTTCGCAATCCCCTAATACGACTGGTTGACATAGGTCACAACACGTTGTAAGATATGTTGCCAGTTGGCGAATTACTGGGGGTAGATAGGGGATTGCATACCTTGACTTGTCGGCTGGCTTGGGCATCGCTCGGTGTGTCCCTTGTGAATGCGCCGCTTACCGTGAAACTACCCCACATTGGCGTTCCATGTTACAATTACGTTGATTTCTACATTCGGCACGTGCAGGCGAGACTGTTGTGAAAGCGAGGTAATCACAATGAAAGGTTCAGCTTCCAGAGTCGATGTTGCAGGATGGTGGTACGAACTAGATCAGCGCGTAAAGATAGGCCTGACCGTGGGATTGGGCGTGGTCGTCATAATCCTGTGTATCGCAGCGATACTGCTTGCGAGGACGTTTTTCCCACCCGGAGGGTCAGCGGAGCCGATGGGGGCGGTCACATCGCCACCCAGCGTTCTACCAACTAAGCCTCCACCAACGCAGACACCGGCGCCAACAGAGGCGCCCGAGCCCACCGAGGAGCCGACCCCGGAGCCTACGCAGCCCGCTTTTCTGCCCGATGATCAGGGCGATGCCGTCGTTTACGAGTCTGGCAACCCGGTCGATGAAACTCCTGCGGGCGCGGATATTCGCGTCGCCAGCATCGGCGGCGAACTGGAGGTGACCCTCGGAGTCCCGGATGTGGTGCCGGAGGGGCTGACCGATCTGGCCACTGAAGACGATGTGCTACTGTGGCTCGAACTGTACGAGCCGGTTCCCGAGTCATCGGGGGAAAGGCTCGAGTGGATTTTTGCGCTCGACATGGATGACGATACCGAGACCGGTCGCCCGGCTGGACAGCGCCCCATCAATCCCGATCTGGGTTACGAGGTGGCCATTGGCCTGACCTATGAGGGTGGAACGTATGGCACCTACGTCTTGATCTGGCAGGCGGGGAGCTGGGCGGCGGGTCCTCAGGCGACTTATCTTGTGGATGAGACCGGGACGTTGATCGGCCTGGCCGTGCCTCGCGAGGAGCTTGTGGCCCAGGTGTCAGAGCTCTCCGGGGTCGACGCCGTGCCCGACGACGTCAAGGGTCGACTGGCGGCGCTGGTGGGGACTGGGGCAAATCGGACCGCGGACTTTTACCCCGAGCTGCCTGAATAGTTTTTGTTCTACAGTCTGATGGCGTGAAATAGTCCTATTGGCCGATGCGCCGGAAACGGTTTTCTGCTATAATATGGTGTAAGCAACAATTGCTCCCCCGCAAATGCTTACGTCTGTTTTGCGAGGAGGTGCATGATGAATAAGCGATTTGTTCGAGTGCTGCTGTGGGGACTGGTGCTGGTTGTCTTGGTCCTGGGCAGTACAATGGTGGTAGCGACTCCTTCTTCTGCGGCGGGCGAGTGGTGGGCCGATTACTTTGACAACCCCAACCTCAGCGGCGGCCCCGTCCTAAGCCGCTACGACGATGACGACGGGGGTGGCCTCAACCTCAACTGGGGCCATGGCAGCCCCGATTCCGATCTCCCCGACGACAATTTCTCCGCGCGCTGGGTGCGCGACTATGACTGGTTCGAAGGCGGCACCTATCGTTTCACCGTCGCTTCTGACGACGGCGTGCGGATCTGGGTGGGCGATCAGTTGGTGGTGGACGAGTGGCGCGACCAAAGTGCCACCTCCATTTACGTGGATCGCTACATCCCGGCGGGCACGTACCAGGTGCGGATCGAGTATTACGAGCGCACGGGCTCTGCGTTCATCAAAGTTGGCTGGCAGCGACTGGTGGGCGGCGAGGCCTGGCGCGGTGAGTACTATGGCAATCGCAAACTTGAGGGCCCGCCGGTGCTGGTGCGCGACGACAGCGCCATCGACTTTGACTGGGACACCGACAGCCCCGATCCGGCCGTCCCTGACGACAAGTTTTCCGTGCGTTGGACGCGTTCGGTGAATTTCGTCGCGGGCACCTATCGCTTCTTCACCAGCACGGACGACGGCGTGCGCTTGTTTGTGGACGGCGGCCTGCTGATCGATGCATGGTACGACCAAAAGCTGCCCAACACCCACGTCGGCGAAAAGCACCTCTCTGCCGGTCGGCACACGGTCGTCGTGGAATATTACGAACATGGGGACAAGGCCCACGCCCACGCTTGGTGGAAGAAGGGGGATGGCTACGCTGGCTGGCGCGGTCAGTACTTTGACAACCCCGACCTGGTCGGCGGGCCGGTGCTGGACCGGGACGACGCCGAGATCAATTTTGATTGGGGTGTCAGACCACCGGTGGACTGGATGCCCGACGACAACTTTTCCGTCCGTTGGACGCGCACGGTGAACTTTACGGCTGGCTACTATCGTCTTTCGGTGCGGTCCGACGACGGCTTCCGGCTGTGGCTCGACGATGGCATCCTCATCGACAAGTGGGAAGACCTGGACTATGATCTCCACTACGTGGACGGCACCTATTTGCAGGGTCCGCACAAGGTCAAGCTGGAGTACTATGAGCACACGGGCCACGCCCGCGTGCAGTTCTGGTGGACGCCCAGCTCGGCCGGCGGAGCTGCAGCCGCGCCTGTCGTGCCCGGCGCGCCTGCACCCCCCGGGTCGTTGCCCGTCGACGAGGATGATCCGTGGGAGACCGCTTACTTTGACAACCCTGGCCTGGAGGGCGAGCCGGTGCTGACGCGCATTGAAAAGGTGATCGATCACAACTGGGGCTGGGATTCGCCGGGCGAAGGTGTGCCCGTCGATGGTTTCTCCGCCCGCTGGACGCAGCCGATATACTTTGAGGCGGGCGGCTATCGGTTTACCACCTACACCGACGACGGTGTGCGGCTGTGGGTGGATGGCCGGTTGTTGATCGATGCCTGGCAGCCGATGCGCGGCTACCGCTACGCGACGATTTGGCTGAGCGAGGGCGTGCACGACGTAAAGATGGAATACTATGAAAACAAGGGGGCGGCGCGGGCACATCTCCTGTGGCAGCGCTTGGGTCCCTGAGTAATCGCCAAGCCCTGTTAGGCACCTTGAACAACGAAAACACCAGGTAGATGTAGGGGCAAATTGCCAATTGCCCCACATACTTTCGCGCAGAGCGAATCGCGGAAAGTCGGCAGGATGGCCCGGGGACCATCCTGCCGGTTCGTTTGGATGGGTTTGATCGCACAGTCACTTGCCCAGAAGCGTGTTGCATGGTAGAATCCTGGCGCATCAGGCGACGTAGCCAAGTGGTAAGGCAGGGGTCTGCAAAACCCTTATTCGTCG
>CAZKDJ010000075.1:0-17666 GCA_964551295.1 uncultured Anaerolineales bacterium
GGAAACAGTTCACTTTTCAGCCTTAAATGGTTCACTTTTCAACTTTAACTGACATCACAATCGGCGGTGCTTGACAAAGTCTTGAGTCCATGGTATTATATAGACGTATTGAAAAGTGTCTATAGGAGTTAATAGTGGTCAACTGCGTACAGTTCTGCAAGGCCCTGGCCGACGACACGCGGCAGCAGATTCTGGGGCTGCTCAAAGACGGCGAGATGTGCGTCAGCGACATCGTGGCCGTCTTTGACATGTCCCAGCCCACCATCTCCCACCACCTGGGCATCCTCAAGCAGTTCGGCCTGGTGACCAGCCGCAAGGACGGCAAGCGGGTGTTCTACGCCATCGATCACGACAATGTAGTCGAGTGCTGCGGCAAGCTGATCGCCAAGCTTGACGCGACGGGCGAGGTCTGCGAGGTGTAGGCGCTCTTTTTTTTGTCAAGAAGCATAGAAGTATTTAAATATCACGATACGAGGAAATGAGTCGATGAGTCAAGAAGGAAAGAGTTGTGGGTGTTGCGGTGGGTCAGCGGCGGAAGAGACCTGTGCTCCGACAGCCAAGAACGCGCCCATTCGCCCCACCACCAGCACCCTGAGCCGGGCAGATCGCTGGGATCACTTTTTGGCGCGCTGGGGATACAAGCGTAACGATCACCGGGTCGAGCCGGGGTTGTACGCCCTGGGCGCCCCCACCCCGAATGCGCCCATCTTTGTCACCGCCAACTACACCCTCAGTTTCGATGCGCTGCGGTCGGCGCTGGCCGGGGTTGACGGCTACATCCTGGTGCTGAACACCTACGGCATCAACGTCTGGTGCGCCGCCGGCAAGGGCACCTTCGGCACCGACGAGCTGGTGAGCCGGATCGAGGCGACCAAGCTTCGCGACGTGGTCAATCACCGCCGGCTGATTCTGCCCCAACTGGGCGCCACCGGCGTGGCCGCTCACGAGGTCAAAAAGCGCTTTGGGTTCCGGGTCGAGTACGGGCCGGTGCGGGCGGCAGACCTGCCGGCGTATCTCGAGACCGGCGAGGCCACGCCAGAGATGCGCCGGGTGCGATTCACCCTGTGGGATCGCTTGGTGCTGATCCCGGTGGAACTGGTCGGCGTCCTGCTACCGACGCTGATCGCGGCCGTGGTGCTGTTGTTGCTCCTCGGTCCTTTGGCGACGGTGGGAACGGGGGCGGCCGTGCTGACCGGGGTGGCGTTGTTCCCCATCCTGCTGCCCTGGATTCCCACGCGCGATTTCAGCAGCAAAGGGTTCGTGCTGGGCGGGCTGGTGGCACTGCCCTTTGCCCTGGTGGCCTTCCTGGCTGCCCCGGATAGTGCAGTGTGGCTACAGGTTGGCCGGGCGCTGATGTACCTGCTGGGCCTACCGCCGGCGACCGCGTTCCTGGCGCTCAACTTTACCGGGGCGACGACGTTCACGTCAAAGACCGGCGTGCGGCGCGAGATGTACGCCTACATCCCGGTGATGACGTGGATGTTTGGGATAAGCATTGCTCTGGCCTTGGCCTTCACGTTGCATAGATGGTTTGTTTAGGGAGAATCTCATGACAAGCGAATCGACATGTTGTGGCACTGACACATCTGTGCGTGGTACGAGTATGAACACGCTCGAATACAATCCAGAGTTGCGCATCAACTGCGGGATGTGCAGCGCCGTGTGCCCGCACGGGGTGTTCGCGCCGAACGGCAAGGTGGCTCAACTCGTCCGGGCCGAGGCGTGCATGGAATGCGGCGCCTGCCAGCAGAACTGCCCCACCGGCGCGATCGCGGTCGATAGCGGCGTGGGCTGTGCCGCGGCGATGATCTACGCCGCGCTGACGGGCAAGAAGGAACCCACCTGCGGGCCAGACCCGGAGGCGGAAGGCTGCAGCTCCTCGAGCTGTTGCGGATAAAAGCGGTTTCAGAGAAACGGCCCTATCGAGGCGGAGGATTTTACTTCCGCCTCTTTTCATTTGACAGCTCCAGGGAACGGAGGTAAAATTCAGCCGCTGAATTTTAAGTCTCGAATGTGAAAGTGAATTATGTCTGACACAGAACGACAACTGCGCATCCTAGAAGTCCTGGAAGATAACCCAGAGACGACGCAGGCCAGCCTGGCCGCCCAGATTGGGGTGGCAGTGGGCAGCGTCAACTGGTACCTCAAGCGGCTGATCCGCAAGGGGTACGTCAAGGTGGCCAAGATGGAGCGCCGCCGGCTCAAGTATTTCGTCACCTCTCAGG
Source organism: uncultured Anaerolineales bacterium (assembly GCA_964551295.1). Classification (GTDB taxonomy): domain Bacteria; phylum Chloroflexota; class Anaerolineae; order B4-G1; family B4-G1; genus JAFGED01. The sequence continues at coordinate 2,226 of CAZKDJ010000075.1, forward strand.
GCCTAGCGCTGAAGGCGCGACTGACTTCAGAGTATATGCAATACTCGCTACGCGTCTACCGGGAACTGCGACAAGCCGCCAAAGAGACGCTGGCCCAGGTGCGCGACCAGGGCTATAGGGCGATCAAGGCCAATGGCAAAGGCGAGGCAATGGAGATATTTCGCCTGACTTGTCTGGAGGAAGGTATACCCATTGAACAGGCCTGTTCTTCACTGCTGCCGGAGGTTCGAACAGAAGGGATGGGATTTGTAGTGGAGTGGCCAGAATAGGGGGATTGGCCCTTGCGAATACTTAACGTCGTGGGTGCCCGGCCAAACTTGATAAAGATCGCCGCCCTAGTCAAGGAGATGCAGCGCTTTCCCGAGATCGATTCTACCCTGCTGCACACCGGCCAACACTATGACGACAACATGAGCCAGATATTTTTCGATGATCTGGGGCTACCCTCACCAGACATCTACCTGGGCGTGGGCTCTGGCAGCCATGCCCGAGTTACGGCAAGTGTGATGGTGGCTTTCGAGAAGGCGCTGATACAACACCGCCCCGATCTTGTGACCGTCGTCGGGGATGTGAACTCTACCTTGGCTTGCGCGTTGACAGCGAGCAAGTTGAGAGTTCCGATAGCCCATGTCGAAGCCGGGCTACGTAGCTTTGACCGCAGCATGCCCGAGGAAATAAACCGCGTCGTCACGGACGCCCTCTCAACTTGGCTCTTTACGACCGAGCGTGACGCCAACGAGAACTTGCTCAGAGAAGGAATCTCGCCTGACCGGATTCACTTTGCGGGCAATGTGATGATAGACACCCTATTACACAACAAGAACCGCGCGTTGCAGACGTCGGCGCTTGAGCGCTTTGAGGTTGAGGCAGGCCAATACGCGGTAGTCACTTTGCACCGGCCCAGCAACGTGGATCATCCAGATTCACTGCAAGCCATCCTGAGCGCACTAGGACAGATTCAGGAACGGCTCCCGATCATCTTCCCTGTGCATCCCCGAACCCGAGATCGGATTGAGACGTTTGGACTGATGGAACAGGTAAACGCTTGGTCTAATCTGCACGCGTGCGAACCACTGGGGTACCTGGATTTTTTGCATCTCTTAGCTCGTGCACTGGTGGTGCTGACTGATTCTGGTGGAATTCAAGAGGAGACAACGATTCTCGACGTCCCGTGCCTGACGCTGCGAGAGAACACCGAGCGACCGGTCACATTAACGGAAGGAACGAACCGTCTAGTGAGTCCCACGCCCAAGCGTCTCGTGGCGGAGATCGAGCGCATCCTAAGCGGCGACATTCCCCAAGGACGCACGCCGGAATTGTGGGATGGCAAAGCCGCCGAGCGGATCGTGCAAATCTTGTTAGCGGATCGGAGTGTGAAATGAGGCAGGTTATACTGAAAGACGGGCAGGCCCGGCTGGAAGAGGTGCCGGTCCCCGCTTTACAGCCCGGCCAAGTGCTGGTGGAGGCTGCCTATTCGCTGATCAGTGCCGGCACAGAGCGCGCAGCCTTGGAGCGTTCTGGGATGAACTTGGCTCAGCGAGCGTTGGCTCAGCGTGAACGTGTGCGTCAGGTGTTGGACTATGCTCGGGACCGGGGCGCACGCACGGCGGTTTCCATGGTGCGCTCCAAGCAGGCAGCGGGATCCAAGCCGGGTTACTCCTGCAAGCGAAAGTTTGTGGCAGATGGCGAGGGCATCGACGACCTCCAGCCTGGTGATCGCGTGGCGTGCGCGGGGGCTGGGTATGCGGTCCACGCTGAGGTAGTGGCTGTGCCGCGCAATCTCGTCGCGCGTGTGCCGCAGGGGTGTTCGCTGCGTGAAGCTGCCTCTACCACGGTCGGCGCAATCGCCCTGCAGGGAGTGCGCCGGGCCGACGTGCGATTGGGAGAGACAGTCGTCGTCATCGGGTTGGGCCTGTTGGGACAATTGGCAGTGCAGATGCTCAAGGCTGCGGGATGTCGCGTGATCGGTATTGACTTAGATTATCAGCGCGTCGCGTTGGCCAAAAGGATGGGGCTAGACACAGGGTTGACCCCGGATGACGAGGCCATCTCTCAGGTTGAGCACCTGACTGGCGGGCACGGTGTAGATGCAACGATCATCACCGCTGCGTCGAAGAGCGACGCCATCGTGCAGCAGGCAATGCACCTGACGCGCAAGAAGGGGCGCGTGGTCGTCGTTGGTGATGTCGGGTTGGGGCTGCAGCGTTCCCCGTTCTACGAGAAAGAGAGCGATCTCTTGATCTCTACCTCGTACGGGCCGGGACGCTATGACCCCATCTACGAGGAGATGGGACGGGATTACCCCTACGCCTACGTGCGCTGGACAGAGAACCGCAACATGCAGGCGTATTTGCATCTTGTAGAAGAGAGAAAAGTGCAGCTTGACCAAATCCTAACTGCTGAATTTCCCTTCGACCAAGCTACTGAGGCCTTTGCAGCGCTAGAAGCAAAAGATGAGCCTTCCTTGGGAATACTGCTTTCGTATGAGTTGGTGGAGAGCGCGGAGGAGCGGCAACGCAAGCTGACGTCGAGTGTCGCTCTGCGCTCCAAAGGGCTTGGGAGAAAGAAGCTGAACGTCGCCGTCATCGGAGCGAGCGGATTCGCGCGGGGCGTGCATCTGCCCCATCTGAGCCGGATGCGTGAGGTGCACATGCGGGCGGTGGTGACAGGTCACGGGGATACCGCCAAGGAAGTAGGACATCAATTTGGTGTAGATTACGTCTCGACAGACTATCGGGACGTTTTGGCCGATCCCGATATTGACGCCGTGGTTATCGCCACTCGCCATAACCTGCACGCCGAGATGGCAATCGCGGCGGCCCAGGCCGGCAAGGCCATCTTTTTGGAAAAGCCGATGGCGTTGGATGAGGAGGAGCTAGAGGCCATAGTGGGTGTATTGGAAGAGACGGGCGTCCCGTTCATGGTGGGATTCAACCGCCGGTTCTCTCCCGCAGCGCGACAGGTGTACAGACGAATCGAGCAACGTAGCAATCCGCTGGTTTGTCTGTACCGGGTCAACGGTGGCCTGTTGCCACCGACGCACTGGGTGCACTCCGAGGAAGGGGGAGGGCGCATCATCGGCGAGGCATGCCACATGCTTGACCTGTTCCGCTATTGGGTCGGTGTGCCGGTGAAGGAGATAGCTGCTCAGGCGATCTCTCCGAATACCGACCACGTGCTGCCCAGTGACAACTTTAGCGCTACACTCACGTACGAGGATGGCTCCGTGTGCACGTTGGTCTACACGGCATTGGGTGCCAGGAGATTGCCAAAGGAGTACGTCGAAGTGCACTGCGACGGGATGTCCTACGTGATTGACGATTTCCGTGAACTGCGCGTGGTTGACGGCCGCGGTGGCTGGCGGGGCGGGCAGGACAAGGGGCACAGGGCAGAGTTGGAGGCGTTTGTAGGGTTTGTTTGTAGCGGCGGTGAGCCTCCCATCGAGCTGGATCAAGTCATTGAAGTGACTCAGGCTGCCTTTGAAATTGATCGCATGGTCGTAGGGATAGGTCGATGAGACTCACTGCAATAGACTTTCTAGCTCAAAAGAAACGGCTGGTTTTGGCTGTGTTGATTGGCCTGGCTTTATTGCAGTTCATCGTACAGGCAAGTGTTCTCACCAAGGGAGTTGGATATGTAGCATCGTGGTTGACGATCGATGACACGTACTACTACTTGCAGACGGCCTGGAACGTGAAACAATATGGCTTCCCAACATTTGATGGCATTCATTCCACAAACGGTGTTCAACTGCTCTGGTTCTGGATCGTTGTTTTGATCGCGTTGTTTTTGCCCTCAAAGACGGCTCTTCTGTTCGCTACACTGATAGCCTGTTTTTTGTTGAATGCACTTTGCTATTTGATGATCTGGAGATTGGGAGAGCTGATGCAGCGCTCGATATTATCATTGTGCATGGCCAGCTTGTGGGCATTGTTGAGTTTCGGGAGCAATGCGTATTCAATTGGGCTGGAGAACTCGCTGCATGCCTTTGTGTTTTGGTGCGCGGTTTGGCAAGTTGTCAGGTTTCTCGTGTACGTGCATAAGAATAGAGATCCCAACTGGCTAGGTTTAGCGATCGTACTGACCCTCAATGTTTGGACCCGGCTTGATGCAGCTTTATTCTCAGTCCTGTTGTATGGCTTGTGTGTCGCAAGAGCTCTTGTTTCTCCACACTTCAAGCTGCGTATGCGGTATACGATTGAACGCATAGTAGGTGCGAGCCTATTGGCGTTTTTGGGATTGGCGCTCCAATTGGGCGCATTTCAATGGATGGGAGGCTCATACTTGCCAGTCTCGGCGCTGATCAAGATGTCTTGGGGAGCCGTGGAACCAGAGGCCCTTCAGGCCTTCATGACATTAGGCACTCCACCAGTTCTGCACAATTTACCTATTGGACCCATCGGTCTAGTTGCTCTGATTGTAGCGGGGTTACAGTTGGCAAAGTCGCATGGCCACAGGGAAGAGTGGAGAGCCTTGAAAAGTGTCTGGTACTGTCTCCTGGTGGGAAGTTTCCTGCAATTGGTCGCCGTTGCAAGCGTTGCTGCCAACTTTATTTGGTATCAGTCTCCTTCCTTTATCTTTTGGATCATCACCTTTTCGATCATCATTGATCGGCTAGAGAATGTCGCGGCGAGGAAGAGCTTCCCAGCCGTTTTTCAGGTCGTTTCGTTAGGTATTTGTTTTTTGATCATCGTTGTCTCTAGCGTTCAATTTGCCAGACGTTTGGTGCGCAACTCAATCAGTGCAGGGCATCCTTTGTACACCACCCGATATGGTGCAGCCTTGTGGATGGCGGAGAACCTGTCGCCGGATGCCATTTGTGGCTCGTGGAACGCGGGACAGTTAGGTTTCTTCTCAGAGCGCAGGATTGTAAACCTAGATGGATTGATTAACAACGCCGATTATTACAATCAGGTAATCCGAGGAAACATTCCTCTGGTGGACTATATCTATGAAAATGAGATGGACTGTATAGTTGATCATAATGACGAGATGGTCCCGCCGGACTTTGTTGTCGTAAAAGTATTTTCTATCAACGATGCTGCAGCGATTCAGATCTGGCAGGTTCCATTGCGGTAGAGGTTTGTCTTTGAGCTACAACAGCTCGCACATTTGGAGGTCGTCTTGCTGCGAGAGATAAAACGATTGGGGGGCATTCGCATCGTCAGGATCATTCACAAAAGCCTGCACAATCACTGGCTACACTATCGGTTGAAAAGGAGGGGTATTCAGGTTGGCTATCACGTTACGTTTCAGGGCAAGTCTCAAATCAGCGGGAACGACTTGCAAATTGGGGCGTATAGTCGTATTGTGGAAAGTTCTTTGGATGCGCGCGGCGGATTGGCTATTGGCCAAAACTGTATCATTATGAATGCTACGATTTTCTCTGCAACCCATGACTTTCATTCCCCGACCTACGACACGCTTTACAAACCTGTGGTTATTGAGGACTATGTGGTGATCTTTTCCCATTCTATTATCTTGCCTGGGGTGACTATAGGTCGGGGTAGCGTGATTGGCGCTGGTGCAGTGGTCTACAAAGATGTACCTGCTATGAGTATCGTGAGTGGTAATCCCGCACAGATAATCTCACAACGCAAGTTTGTGCATGACCAGATCTCATTGCCGGTTATGGTCAGTCACTACACCATCTCGGAGCTTTTTGGTAAGCTATTCAAGAGAAAAGCACGGCTATGACGATTGGACAGCGCGCACTTCGTGGCACACTTTGGCTCAGTGTCGCCAACTATGCCACTTGTGCAATAACCTTTGGGACCGATTTGATTCTGGCCCGTCTTTTGATCCCAGAAGACTTTGGCGCCGTCGCTTTGGCCGTTTCTGTGCTGACGATTATTGTGGGGCAGGTAGGTAGTCTAGGATTGAGCGCTGCCATTGTCCAATACGAGGCAGAGAACGAGACGGATGAGCGGCGATTCCTATCCACCGCCTTTTCCGTTCAATTGATCGTGGTGTTTCTAGTCTTCGCCTTGGCCTTGATACTCTCGGTGACGATGAGGTGGGTTTATAGCGCTGACGTTCTTGCTATCTTGGTTTTGCTTTCGGCGGGTCGTGGATTTCAACTGCTAGCGACGGTTCCTAGTGCACTGGTACAAAAACGAATGCTGTTTCAACAGGATGCCCTGATATCATTTTTGAGTTTGACCATTTCATCGGTGATTGGTATTCTTCTGGCTTGGCAGGGGTTCGGCTTTTGGAGCCTGGTAGGTAAACAATTAAGCCAGATGCTGATTAGTGGCATCGGTGCTTGGTGGGTATCGCGCTGGTCGCCCAGGTTGGCCTGGGACCGTGGGGCATTAAACCACGTATGGCGGTTTGCGCGCAGTATGTGGATTGCTGGTAACTCACAGATGATCCTACAGGAACTGGACGATACGACGGTGGGTACTTTGGCGGGCACCTCCGCTTTGGGATATTACTCACGAGCATGGAAATTGTCGCGGTTGTTCATGGAATTCGTGGCACCTGCTATTGGACGGACTGTTTTACCAACTTTTAGCAACCTGAAGGGAGATAGCCAAGCATTGGCGAGTGTGTTTGGTATTGTGCAGCGATCTATCGCGCGTATGGCGGCCTTGTTCTTCCTAGGGATCGGATTACTGGCTCCCGCTGCGATTTCGGTGCTGTATGGAAAGCAATGGTTGCCCATAGTTCCACTGTTTCGAATAATGATCATCTATGGCTTTCTTAAATCCATCTTTGATCAATATGCTGTGTTGATGATTTCAACAGACCGACCACACATCTTATCACGAATTCGCATCGCCCAACTAGCCCTTTTTATTCCAGGGGTATTTATTGCGGCGCACTTGGGAGGTGCCATGGGAGTGGCCGTGATCGTAAATTTGACGATAATGCTTGGCACAGGATTAATGGTGTGGCAAGGAAAGAAACTGGTCAAGTTCTCGTTCCTGCGGACAATCGTCCCCTCGGTTGGAGCGACCTTGCTAACGGCAGGGGTGGTTGTTGTCTTGCAACGCTTCGTGCAGATCAGTACTCCTTTGGTGGAAATGTTCATTTTGGGACCTTTCACAGCGGTGTGTTTTGGTGTTTGGTTGTTCTTGCTCGAACGTCGCACGTTGATTCGTGACATTCGACGAATTCAAAGGGCTGTGTTCTCGGAGACGACCTAATTGCTATGCAAGTGCTGATCAGCTCCTGTGGTCGATTCCATTCTCACCAAGCGGCGGTCGAGCTTTACAGGCGCGGCGCACTGAAATTGTACTTTTCGACTTATATGGAACGTCGATTGCCGAGTGACAAGATCCGCCACATTCCTCTTATCGACACGCTCCACCGGGGATTGCGCAAGATATCGATCGTGCGTAACATGATTCCGCTCAATCTACTCAAGAAGGAATTCTTTGATCATCTGGCTCAACGATATGTGGATGGCTGCGACGTGGTGCACTTGCATTCTGCCTTGCAACCCAAAACAATCCAGCGGGCTCAGTCTTTGGGAATTCCCACGATCATAGATCGGGGCACCGCTCATCCGATTTACCAAAATAAGGTTCTAGGTGAGGAACGTGCACGCTTTGCGCCGACGCAGCCACCGATATACAGACCTGACGACATCGAGCGCCAACTCGAAGAATTTGAGATGGCGGATTGGGTGATGGTGAATTCCAGCTATGTTCGTGATACGTTCGTTGCGCAGGGATTCGATTCGAAGAAGTTGCTTCTTTTATCACAGGGAGTGGATATTTCAGCGTTTCGACCAGTGAAAAAGCGGGATAAGGTTTTCCGAGTATTGACAGTGGGATTGCTCTCTTTGCAGAAGGGTACTCACTGCCTCTTGCAAGCCTTCTGCGAACTTGGCTTTCCTGATGCCGAGTTAGTATTGGTGGGCGCGCCGCGGCCTGAGATGGTGCCCATCTTGGCGCAATATGAGGGATCATTCACCCACATACACGGAATACCACATGAGGAACTTTATCGCACGTACAGTGATGCATCGGTCTTTGTATTGACCTCACTGAACGATGGGTTTCCCAATGTTGTGATCGAAGCGATGGCGTGTGGGGTACCGGTCATTATTAGCGAGAACGTCGGCGTGCGTGACGTCGTTCGAGACGGCGTGGATGGATTTGTGATTCCAATACGTGACGTAGGCGCACTGAAAGAACGCCTGATGCTGTTTTATGAAAGTCCTGACTTGTGCCAGCAAATGGGCAGGACAGCCCGTGAGCGTGCCAAAGCATTCACTTGGGAAAGGTTTGGAGATCATCTGCTACAGATATATCAATTTATACTCCTATCAGGGAAGACGGGATGAGCTGCCAAATCATCAGGTTCAACGAAGATGTACGTTCACGGAAGTTGGAAACTCGCGGGTATGTCAAGCGCTCTAACCCGCGAAAAGACGAGTGGATACAACAAACGTTACCCAGCGACGGACTTGTGCTAGATGTGGGATGTGGGATTGGCTACAATGCTATGCTTGCGAGCGAAAAGGGTAATCGAGTAATCGGTATCGAAATCTCCTCATCCAATGCTCAGGAAGCTCAAGATAACGGCGTTCTGGTTGCAGTAGGCAACGTCGAGAGCCATCTTCCCACAAAGTCAGGGATGTTTGATGCAGTGATTTTCCTCGAGGTAGTGGAGCATCTCTTTGAACCATATCAAACGCTTCGCGAAATAGAGCGTTGTTTGAAGCCAGGTGGCAAGTTGTTGATCAGCACACCGAATGTCACGTTTTGGCGCAATCGGATCTTGTTCTTGTTTGGACGCCCCATCTTTGTTGACCGGAATGAAACCATGCGACCGTGGGAGCACGAGCACATTCGTTTTTTTACATTTCGCTCAATATGTGAACTGTTAGACAAGACGGGGTTTGAAACAGTCGGCGTGAAAGGGTCTTTTACACGGTTTCCTGGCGCATTGGCCGAGTTTGTGTTCATGCCGTTGAATTACTTTCTATTGGCCTTTGGCAAGCTTGTTGGCAGCTTGGAGATCTTACGTGATCGGTGGCCTTCTGTGTGGGCAGCAGGACTATGGATTGAGGCGCATAAGCGATCTGGCAATACTCCCAAGGTAGAGTGATGCGTGTATTCATTGTTCGTAGCGCAGGCAAAGAGCTAAATACGGATGCCGGCTGGTACTTTCATTGCGTGCTGGAGGAACACGGCATTGAGCACACGATGTTTGATCACCGGATTGTAGCATATCGCGGTCGACTGGTGAAAAAGGCAATAAATCGCATCGTCCGCAGGCTTGCAAGCAACCGAGAACAGGCGTGGTCTGTTCTCCATCGCCGAGCGGACCGTGAACTACTAGCACGTGTTGAGCAATTTCGCCCCAATCTCCTGCTCGTAATGTCGGGGAAAACCATCTCTCGGAACCTGTTGAGACATATCCAATCAAGGTGGCCAAGATTGCGCACGGTGAATGTCTTTTGGGATAATCCGTTTTTCTATGACCTGACGTTTGATGCCTTACCCGAGTACGATTACTTTTTCGTCAAGGACACCTATGTCGTTGGTGAAATGCGCAAACTCGGTGCTGATAACGTTCACTATTTACCTCAAGCCTGTCATCCACCAGAGCATCGTGTGTTGAATGACTTGACAACGGCAGAACGTGCAAAGTACGGGAGCGACTTATCATTTGTGGGGAGTATGTATCCATATCGCGCCCACATTCTCGATGTGTTTGCGGATATGGATTTAAAAATATGGGGCAGCGGTTCACACGGTATCATTCCTTCCGATTCGGTAGCCTTCACCAAGCATCAACGCGAACCCGTCTTTGGCCGGGCCAAGGTAGCCGTTTTCAATGCCAGCAAAATCAATCTCAATACACAAAACTACCAAAACGACATCTTTGGCGTGAGTTCGAAAGTTTATCAGATCGCGGCGTCTGGCGGGTTCCAATTGATCGATTATAAACCGGATCTGGAGAAACTCTTCAAGGTAGATCAGGAACTGATTGTATTTAGAAGTCGCGATGAACTACGAGAATTAGCCGAGTATTACCTGGCCCATCCTGAAGAAAGAGCAGAGATTGCCGAGCGCTCGCGTCGGAGGGCAATAGCTGAACACTCTTTTGTTCATCGCTGGCAGACAATATCAGAAGCTGTGAATCGGCAGTTCAAATCGAGGAGGTAGAGATGATTCAAGTATTCAAACCCTATATGGGCCAGGAGGAGATTGACGCGGTGGCCGAGGTGATTCGCTCTGCCTGGATTGGTTTGGGGCCCAAAACGGCCGAGTTTGAAAGGAGGTTCGCTGAATTCTGTGGCGTCGACTACTCCGTAGGCGTTAACTCAGCGACAGCTGCTCTAGACCTGGCAATGAAGTTGCTGCATATCAATCACGGCGATGAGGTCATCGTCCCGACAATGACCTTTGTATCCACGGCGCACGTGGTCGTCTATAATCTGGCAACCCCCATATTCGCAGACGTAGACCCGGTGACGATGAATATCGATCTGGGGGATATGGAGCAAAAGATTACGTCGCGCACAAAGGCGATAATTCCAGTTCATTACAGCGGGCGGCCTGTAGACATGGATGTCCTTAGAAACATCGCGGGAGACATTCCAATAGTCGAGGATTGCGCTCACGCAGTTGGAGCAAAATACAGGGGCAAGCCCGTGGGTGGGTTAGGCGATATTGGGTGCTTCTCGTTCCATGCAGTGAAGAATCTGGCTATGGGTGATGGTGGCGCTTTGACTTTGAGTGACCAAACCTGGTACGAGCGAGCTAAGCGGTTGCGTTGGTTGGGCATCGACAAAGGCACTTGGGATCGCACCGAACTGGACAAGTCCTACTGGTGGCAATATCAAGTGGATGAGATTGGACTCAAGTGTCACATGAACGACATTGCGGCCAGTATTGGATTGGTGCAGCTGGACAAGCTCCCGCGGTCGAACGGGCGACGTAAAGAAATCGTGGAAATGTACTATGATGGCCTGGGCGATCTGACCGAGGTAGAATTGCCCCTGCGAGATGACGATGTTTACCAATCATCCTGGCACATTTTCCACATCAAGTGCGAGGCCAGAAATGACCTCAGCGTGTTTCTACAGGATAACGGAATTGCCACGGGGGTTCACTATACGCCTATTCACATTTACAGATGCTATGGCAACAGGCCTGATCTTAAAAATGCACAAGCTCTGCAACATCGGATTTTGACTTTGCCCCTGTATCCCAGCATGACAGATGAGCAAGTCAATTATGTTGTAGAAAAAGTCTGTGAATTCTACAGAACGAGGTGAGTTTTGATGTTAGTCAACACACTGGTCAAGCTACGCTTGGTGGAAGAGGAAGATCTGCCCTTGTTGGTTTCCTGGCGTAACACCCCCTCGATATGGGCGGGCTTTTTCAACAAGTTCCCTCTGTCTATGGCTGGACAGAGAGGGTGGTTTGCCAACCTGGTTACCAGTCAGAGTAAAAAGCTGTTCATAATCTGTACGGCAGAGGATGATGAGCCTATCGGGACAATCGGTTTGGATAACATAGACTTTGCCAACCAATCTGCCGAGTTTGGCAATATTCTGATCGGGAGGCAAGAGTACGTGGGAAAGGGGTATGCAACTGAGGCAACCAGGCTGATATTGTCTTATTGTTTCTCTCGCTTGAATATGAATCGAATCTATCTTACGGTCTATGCAGACAATGCTAAAGCCATCAAACTGTACAAGCGGTGTGGTTTCAAATTGGAAGGGACTCTCAGGGAAGCCCGATTTGCAGATGGCGTTTTCAAGGATGTGTTGGCTATGAGCTTCTTGCGCAGGGAATTCATAGATGACTAGTGTGTTGATGTTCCCCATGCTGCCAGAGAAAAACGCCAGCAGTCGCGTTGTGTGTTACCAGTATAAACGCTATCTGGAAGACTTGGGAGTGAGGGTTGAGATAAGCCCTCCATCGTCGACGAGACTATACGAGGTTTTTGAGGAGGTTACCCAGGAGCCAGATCCTAGCCAGGCGAAATGGCGGTTGTTTCTGCTCCGCATCGCCCGTAAGCTTATGCACGATTTCTATTGGAATATCTTGGTCTTGCCAAAGCGGCTTGTCGATTTACGCAAATGCCAGAACTATGATGTTATCTTTATCCAGCGGATGATGTTCAAGTATGGCTCTTTACCTTTTCTTGAGCGTCTTGTCCGTTGGCTTAATCCGCGCATCATCTACAGTTTTGATGATGCCATCTACCTACGACTGCCACATCAGACTGCGCAACGTATTGCCCTGGCCAAAGCTGTCATGACTGGACGAGAGATACTGGCTGCGTTTGCTCGCCAATACAACGACAATGTTGCCATCATAGAATCTGCAGTTGACACGCAGAACTATTACCGTACTAGATCAAGTTACGCGGCAAATGGCCCTGTTGTTATTGGATGGGCAGGCAATCCACGCAACTTGTCATCGCTATATCTGATCGAGGATGCTTTGGGCCAGCTTGCGGAACGGGGTGAAGATTTTATCCTGCGAGTGATTTGCTCAGAACCACCTCACTTTTCAGATAAACAAATCCTTGTCGAGTTTGTCGAGTGGTCGTTGGAGCGCGAGGTAGATAACCTCCTGGCTTTGGATATAGGCATTATGCCTATACCTGGTGACGAGTATGCCCGTGGCAAAGAGGGATACAAGATCAAACAGTACATGGCATGCGGATTGCCAGTTGTCTGCTCTCCAATCGGGAAAAACGCCGAATTGGTGCAACCAAACGAAACCGGCTTTTGGGCTACCAGTCAGGCTGAATGGGTTGACGCTCTGTCTCTCTTGATACGGAGTGGCGCATTACGAGAGCAGTTCGGAAAAGCAGGCCGCGCATTCATCAAAGATCACTATGATGTTCGACAGGCAGCAATCAAATACCAAAAGCTAATTCAGCAAGTGGCTGCAATGTAAAGATTGGAGCCCTCAAGATGAGAGTTCTCATTATTTCTCACAACTATGTGCACCAGGCTCCTCGCGCCAAACTTTGCGCATTGGGTTCATTGCTGGATGTAGATTTATCTGTCATTGTTCCCAAGCAATGGCCATTTCAACCACAAGGGTTGGTCAAAGCTTCACACAGTAAAGACCCCGAATATCATCTCTTGACTTTGCCAACCCTTTTGACAGGCAAAGAGGGACTATGTATTTATATTGGTCTGGGCCGCAAGCTGCGCGAAATCCGGCCGGACATCATTCATGTCGAACATGGAACGGCAGCGGTCAGCTTTGCGCAGACCCTGCTGCTGAATCGATGGCTGAAACTGGGAGCAAAGACCGCGTTCTTCACGTGGGTCAATCGCGACTATCGCCTCAAGCTCCCTCTAAACCTGGTGGAACGGTTCAATCTACGTTATGCCAACCAGGCAATCGCCGGCAACCAGGATGCCAGCGACGTGCTCCGCAGACGGGGCTTTAAGAAGCCGGTTACCATTTTGCCTTTATGGGGCATTGATGGATTGCTTTATACTTCCAGAGAAGATCGTTCCCTTAGAAAAAAGCTTAGCATTGACCAATCGCTCGTCGTGGGCTATGTGGGCCGGCTCGTTCGCGCCAAGGGGCTACTCTATCTTATAGAAGCACTAGCTCAAGTTAAGGGCGTCACCTTGCTTGTTGTAGGCAATGGGCCACTGCGAGAAGAAATGGCTGACCTGGCCCAACGCCTAGGCGTCGATACTGTATTCGCCGGCGTTGTCCCTCATGCCCAGATCGCGGACTATATGAATGCAATGGACGTGATGGTGCTTCCATCTCTCACCACACCGTCTTATGCCCCAGGCTTCAAGGAACAATTCGGCCACGTGCTTATTGAGGCAATGGCTTGTGGAACACCTGTCATTGGCTCCGATTCTGGCGAAATCCCCCATGTTATTGGTGATGTCGGTCTCATCTTCCAGGAGGGCGATGCAGACGATCTAGCAAACAAACTGCAACTGCTGATAGGTAGCCCATCTTTGCGTGCCGAGTTAGCGGCCAAAGGCCGACGGCGGTTGTTGACGGAATATACCCATCAGCGTATAGCTGAGAGAACGTATCAAGTGTACCAGGAGTTGCTGGAATGAGTAAAGATTCAAAGCCAAGCGACCGCGTGTTGGTCGAGCAAGAATACGTCCCCCGTCTACCTATTTGGTATATGTTGTTACCTGGTCAGCTACTGCGTCGAGCCAGTCGTCTGATTGAACGCTTGGCCTCAAGGTTGGGACGATTTGACCGCTGGGCAATTCATGTGATACGGAGACCGCGGTTGAATGACTGCTCCTGTCCAGTTCGGCTTTATCTTGGAAGCGGCTATAAACGCATAGAGGGGTTTATTAGCGTTGATTTGTTCCCTAGCCGAGGCACTGACCTTGTGATGAATGTGCTGGATTTGACTCTCGACAGTGGAAGTGTAGACGAGATATACTCCTCGCATATGATAGAGCATTTGACCAAAGAGGAGTTTGATCAAGCGTTGTCCGAGTGGTTCCGTGTTCTCAAACCGGGAGGTAGGATAACACTTCGCTGTCCCAATCTCCTATGGCAGTTGGAACGTTTCTTGAGTGCAGGATACAACGAAAAGTGGGGACACTACATCACGACGATATTCGGCATCACGGAACGTGGTCCCGGGCATCAGCATAAGAACGGGTTCAGCCCGCGTCGTCTTGACGAATTGCTTTCTAATAAAGGTTTCCAGGTAGAAGAGTGTCGAGCCGCTACAACTCGTGGCAACCAGAATCCTGACGCAGATATATTTTGCGTGGCTTACAAGCCCAAAGCCTCATGATACATCACATCCTCTACATCCACCACGGTAAGGGCATCGGCGGCGCCCCGCTGAGTCTGCTTTATCTCATTCGCCAACTCGACCGGGGCCAATACGAGCCGGTGGTACTTTGCCTCTATGAGAGCACCGCCGCCGACCTGTACCGCGACGAGGGTATCAAAACTCACATTGCGCGTGGCATCCACACTTTCGATCACTCGACGCTGTTGTGGTACAACCTGCACCGTCCCTGGCGTTTACCCTGGCGGCTGCTCACTTTTTGGCCCTCTGTTGTGAACACTCGCCGCGCCATCGAGGCGCTCCACCCAGACCTGGTGCACCTCAACTCAGCACAACTGACCCCCAGCGCCGTCGGCGCGCGCCTGGCTGGCGTGCCGGTCGTCTGGCACGTGCGCGAGCAGATCGCGCCGGGCTATTTCGGACTCAGGCAGCGCTGGCTCAAACGCGCCATAGCCTACTATGGTGACCGAGTGATCGCCATTTGCCGGAACGATGCCGATCAACTGATCCAGAACGGCAGAATCCGCGTGGTCTACAATTTCGTCGACTTTGACCAATTCGATCGGCGCATCGAACCCGGCACGATACGGCAAGAACTCGGATTGGACTCGGGGCAACGTCTGGTGATGATGCTGGGAGGCGTCAATCCGGCCAAGGGGACCTGGGAGTTGGTCCAGGCACTTCCGCAAGTCCTGCACAGTGTCCCGA
>CAZKDJ010000076.1:0-17497 GCA_964551295.1 uncultured Anaerolineales bacterium
GCCGCCCCCCCCCCCCCCCCACCCCCCCATCTTCCCCTACTTATTGAGAAGATACCTAAATACATTTACCGTTACCCCATCAAAACCAAAGGGCACCAGAATAGTATCCTCCGTCCAGCGGCTCTTGTCGCGAAACTCTTTTGGGCTTGTCCAGATCAGATCGCCGCCGTTGAGGTGATGTGGCCCCAGCAGATTGCGCAGCGTGGACACCAGTTCGACCTCGATCACGTTCTCGCCGGGGCACACGCCCTCGGTGATATCCAGCCGGTGCGGCGGCCAGGCCACGGCGCCAGCGTGCCGACCGTTCACGTAAACGTTTGCAATAGCAGCGCGCAGGCCGTCGAGTTCCAGCATGCAGCGCCCCTCCAGAGGTGGAAGCACGATTGCCTGGCGCAGCCTGGCCCGCCCGGCGAAAAAGGCCAGCCCCTGCGCCGTCAGATCGACCGCCAGGCCGCCGACGTCCTGCTGGGTCTCGACGACGTCCGGCAGAGCCGTCACGTAAAAGTCAGGCGCATACCGGTGGAAGACCTGCCCGTTGCACCGGTTCTCCTCACGCAACCAGTGCCCGGCCACGCCAAAGTCACCAATCAGGTAGATGCTCTCCAGCTCCGTATCGCGGGCAAAGGTGCCGCCGAGCACGACCTCGTTCCGGCCGGCCTGCACGGCGGCGCTCACGTCCAGCTTGCGGAAGGAGATGTCCGTCCACCAGCCGGCGTCCGCGCTGGCGATCGATTGCCCGTTGACAGCGACGTCGAATCGCTCGGGCGACTCTAGCACCAGATAGACCGGTCCAGCGGGGCGCACGTCCGCGCCGAAGGTGAAACGCAGGGCGAAGGGAGAACCGACGCCGGCCTGGGCGACGACCCCGTGAGCGTCCAGAATGTGCATCGGGTCACTCCAGTCGTCATCGAGCCGCACCTGCGCCGCGTCCAGCGTCAGCGCGTTGGGGCCATCCAGCGACAAATCCCAGCGATCCGAGAATGCGAACTGGGACACGAGCCGCTCTGGGGCCTGACGGAGCAGAACCGGCGCCTGGCGCGGGTGCAGAACCAGCAGATGCGACCCCACCGGGGGAAAGTCAAGCGTGACGTGGGTGACGCCATCCTGCTGCCGGCAGGATAGCTGGCGCACGTGGCCTGTGACCGGGTCCCACTCCTCCAGCCGGCCCGTGCCTCGCAGCTCGACGGTGGTCACACCTCCGCCCTCGCAATCGGTGTTGGCCAAAAAGTAGCAATCCATCTCGCCGATCCGCCGATGGTGCGCCCACACAGCCGGTCTGCCGGACACGCGGACATCGAAGGGCAGCAGGTCATCAAGCACGTCCGGCAGCTCATCGAGCGTCACCGTCTGGCTCGTTTCCGGCAGCACCGGGCCATCGACAGGCCGACCGGCAACCAGCGTGGGCACCGGCTCCAGCGCCAGCACCGGCCCGCCGCCCGCCGCGAACCGGCGCAGCAGCCGCACGGTGTTCTCCGCCAGCGTCACTCCCGGCGGCACGATCACCACTCGGTAGGACATGCGCCCTACATCCAACCGCGCCCCGTCCTCATCCACCACCACGTGAGCCTCGCACGGCGCGCCTGGTGCCATCGACATCTCGTCGCCCAGGTGAAAATCACGCTGATTCTGCATCAGCGCCATCAGCAGATCGTCCAGCGCACGGTCGAGTTGGTCGACGGCGCGGTTAGCGCCGGGCCGGTAGAGCGCCCACGCACTGCCGATGGGATGGATCACCAGAATATCGACCACGCGCCGGCCCTGGCTGAGGACGTAGCTGAGGCGAGCAAAATAGTCGGCGATCAGGCGGTTCTCCGGCCACCACGGTTGCTGGTAGAAGAGGTTCTGCGGATAGTCGCGCTTGCGCTCGCCGCGCATGCTGTAGAGTGACAGGTGAGGATTGTTGAGAGTCACGCCCAGCACGTAGGCCCAGTCGCCAATCCACTTGCGCCCGGCGTGGGCGAAATCCTGCCCGCCACAGCCATAATTCTCACACAGCGCGCGCGGCTTGCCGGTCTGGCAGACGATGCTATCGAGCTGCTTGACCGTGAGCACTGTGCCCGCGCGCCCGTTGATATGCCGGCCCAGCTTGTCGATACCGGGGATGTGCATGTAGGGATAGTGGGATATAGCGGCACCGATCCACTCAATCTGATACTGCATCCGGTCCTCGGCCATATAGTGGCCGGTGTACGCCAGACCGTGAAACTCGCACCAGTCGAATATCTGCCGCGAGTAGCTCTTTACATACAGATCGACGATCGTGCGCCAGTAGTCGTAGCGCACACCGTGAAACTCGCCGGTATCGAAAAACAGCGCCGGCAGGTGGGGCAGCAGATCGTAGCCACGGCGTTCCCGGAAGATATTGGGGAAGCCGGTGGTCCAGGGAAGGGCCAACTGATCCCGGGGCAGCCGGAACTGGGGCTCGTCGGTAAAGATGCCGGGCACCGCCTGGCCGAACGCATCCCCGACGACGCGGGCGTACGCCTCGTGGGTCGATTCCAGGAACGCCCGCACCGCCTCGGCGTTCAGCACGTCGAGGTAAGCAAAGCCGTAGAACCAGGCATTCCCCAAGGGCATCGTCTGGGGATAGAACTGGATCACGCGATCGGCGTCGCCCGTGAACGAAGGCTCATCATCGGGACGGATGTCGACGAGCTGCCCCTCGACCTCGCGGGCGGCAAAGGTAGCGATGCGCTCCGCCAGCAGCGCCGGACGGTTGGTCACATGGCAGACCAGGTACTGGCCCCGGTAGTCGGGATTGGCAGCCACGCTCAAGCCCCCGGCGAACCCGCTGGGCCACTTGTCCTCGTCGTAAAGCCAGGCACCCATCCCTCGTTCTCGAGCCGCGTCCACGCAGGCGCGGATGCACGCCATCCACTGCTTGCCCATATACGGCGTGCGCAGCCCTACACGGGAGTGCATGAAAAAGCCCCCCCATCCAGCATCGTCCATCAGCCCGATCTGGCGCACCAGTTCCTCCGGGTCGAGGTCGTCGTTCCACGACCAAAAGGGGGCCTCGCGATACGATTTGGGCGGGTTCTGAAAAAGTTGCAATGTGTCCATTAGACAATCACCACGTCCACGCCAGCTTCTCGGAGCGCCGCTGTCATGTCAGATGGCGCTCCCGCATCGGTAATGATGCAATCCAACTGATCGATCGAGGCGAAGGAAGCGAACCCGACGCGACCCCACTTGCTGCTATCCACGACGGCGACGACCTGCCTGGCGTGGGCGACCAGGTCGCGCTTGATGGATACTTCAGCCGTGTTCACGTCGGTCAACCCCTCCTCGAGCGTAAGGCCCTTGGCGCCAAAGAAACCCTTTTGGAAGTTGAAGCGTTCGATGAACTCGTGCCCTTCATCGCCGACCATCGAGGCAGAGTCGCGGCGCACAAAGCCACCGGGCATCACGACGGTGATGCCCGGCAGGTCGATCAAAGTCAGGGCAATGAGGATGCCGTTGGTCAGGACTGTGAGTTCGCGGCGGCCCTGGAGCTGGGTTGCCACTGCCAGAGCCGTGGTACTGGCGTCGAGGATGATGGCCTCGCCGTCTTCGACCATCCCGGCTGCAGCGGCACCGATGTGGCTCTTTTGCTCAACGTGTAGGCGGCGGCGAAAGTCGAAGGAAAGCTCAAGGCGCTCTTCGTCGAGAGCGAGAGCGCCCCCGTGCGTCCGGGTCAGCAGACGCTCTGCAGCCAGGGCGTCCAAATCGGCGCGGATAGTGGCCGGCGTTACATCAAACCGCTCGCTGAGCTCAGCGACGGACACACGACCGACCTCTCCTAGTAGTGCGACGATCTGGTCACGTCGCTCTTGCTGAAACAGTTCGCGGCTCATACCCTATCTCCCCCGCCTTTTGCAGCAGACCCGTTTGCTTGGATTATATTATATCTACCCCCATTTGTCAAAAATAAAAGCAATCAAAAGAAGCAAAACACAAATTACCGATAACCACAGGCCTTCCACCGCCATCCGACTACCTCAAAATGGGTGATCTCAGCGGGCACGAGGCCCTGTACTATGAATTCCGCTTCAGCCCGGTTTAGATCATCAGGCGAAGGATGAAATCCACGAGCGACGAGGCGCCCACCAAGAAAATCACCAGAATGGTCAAAAGCAGAACGACCAATGCCAAAAGCTTGAGCACGTGGATCAGATCATCCTGTCGCGACCGTTTTATACGGCCAGGCATCTGCACATCGACCTTGAACTTCACATTTTTGGATTCCCTCTTCATCGCGCTTTTCTCACCACCCTTATGCTGGGCCGATCCTCACGGATAGGCGTACCACCACTCATTGGCCAATGAGTAGAACATACGTTCCATATTATACCACAACCGCTGACAAAACGACAGTCAAAGTAGCGCAAAAAGACCTCTGATTCCAACGCCAGAGATCTCAACCAAAATCCCAGCACAGCCCCTTCCCCCACCCCAACGGAAGTTTGACTCGTATTCCCTGCTGGTCTATAATGACGTGCAGGTCCGATCGTCATTTGGCCAGTCCGGGAGAAAAGGATGGAGCACACGACCATCAAGATCCTGCTCATCGAAGACCCGCCCTCGGACGTCCAGTTGGTGCAGGAAATGCTGACCAACGTGGAGGGCTTCTCGTTCAGCCTGGAACACGCCGAGCAGCTTTCAACCGGCTTGGAGCAGCTGGCCGAAGGAAGTGTCGACGTCGTTCTGCTAGACCTCATGCTGCCGGACAGCCAGGGACTCGAAACCTTCATCACAGCACATGCGCAAGCATCCCACGTGCCCATCATCGTGCTGAGCACCCTCAACGACGAAAAGCTAGCTGCTCAAGCCGTCAGGAAAGGTGCGCGGGATTATCTGGTCAAAGGGCAGGTAGATGGAAAGCTACTCGCGCGCACTGTGCGCTACGCGGTCGAGCGCGCGCGGGTCGAGGCGAGCCGGACGCAATCCGAGGAGGCGCTGTGGCGACGCACCCGCGAACTGGAGTTGCTCAACCGAGCCAGCCAAGCGCTCAACTCTACCCTCGATCTAGACCGGGTGCTGGTCACCGTCTTGGAGGAGGTACGGCGTCTATTGGGCGTGGTGGCCACCTCCGTCTGGCTTATCGACCCCGAGACGAACGAGCTGATCTGCCGGCAGGCCACCGGCCTTCAGAACGAGATCGTGCGCGGCTGGCGGCTGGCGCCGGGCGAAGGGCTGGCCGGATGGGTGGCGCGCAGCGGCGAAAGCCTGATCGTGCCGGATATCACAGCCGACGAACGCCACGCCAAACAAGTGGACCAAGAAACAGGGTTGACGCTGCGTTCCGTGCTCAGTGTACCTCTGAAGTCCAAGCAGCAAGTGATCGGCGTGCTCCAGGTGGTGGATGCAGAGACAGGGCGCTTTGACGCAACGGACCTGGAACTGCTGGAGCCGATGGCGACAGGGGCAGCCATCGCCATCGAGAACGCCCGACTGTACGCCGAGACCGACAAGCTGCGCGCGTTCAACGAGAACATCGTGCAGAGCCTGGAAGAAGGCATCCTCTTGGAGAATGCGGCCGGGGAGATCACCTTCGTCAACCGAAAGGCGGCGGAACTGCTCGGCTACGCACCCGAGGAACTGACCGGGCGCCACTGGGTGGACATCGTGGCTCCCGGACGCCAGGCGGATATCGAGACGGGCGGCACCGACCCGGCTGAAGGCGTCGTCATTCGCTACGAGACCGCCCTGCTGACGAAAGACACTCGGCACATGCCCGTCATCGTCAGCGCGCGGTGGCTGTACGAGGAGGGGCGCCTCGCAGGCGTGCTCTCTGCCTTTACCGACATCACCGCCCGCAGGCAGGCGGAAGCAGCGTTGAGGGAAAGAGAAGAACAATACCGCACCCTCTTCGAGTCATCACCCGAGGCCATCATCCTGATCGACCTGGACGGCCGGATTTTGGACTGCAACGCCGCGACGGTGCAGATCGCCGGAATGCCCAAAGAGCAGATGATCGGTCAGCCATTCACCGACCTGGGCCTATTGCACGAGGAGGACATCCCGCGCCAGTTAGAGATTTGGTCGCAGTTAGGGGCCGAGAAAGAGACGCCCCCCTACGAAGTCAAAATCCGTGAAGGCAAAGAGGCCCGTTGGCTGGAGGTCTTTCCGGTGGCACTGAAAAAAGACGGCGCCATGTACGCGCTCCAGTTCATTGCCAGGGACATCACCAAACGCCGATGGGCCGAGGAAAAGATCAAGCAGCGTAACGAGGAACTGACCGTTCTCAACACGATCGCGGCAGCGGTCAGCCAGACCTTGGAGCTAGAGCAAGTCCTGACCGCCGCCCTGCAAGAGACGATGATGGTCTTGAACGCCGAAGGAGGCATCGTATACCTGTTCGACGAGGACAGCGGATCATTCAACCCGGCCATCCACCACGGCATCTCGCCAGACGTGTTGCAGGAGATGGGCGGATTCAAACTCGGCCAGGGATTGCTCGGACGGGCGGCGCAGAACCGGCAGCCCTCGTTTGTCGCCGACATCACAAGCAACCTCCAGAAAACCGCCCCTGCAACGATCAGCGCGGGCTGGCGTTCTCTGGTCGGCGTGCCCCTGGAGACAGTGGGCAAAACGGTCGGCGTGATGGCCATCCTCAGCCGAGAGGAGGGCAAGCTGGCCCCAGAGCGGCTGAGCATGCTGACGGCCATCGGCAACCAGGTCGGTGTGGCTGTGGAGAACGCCCAGCTTTTCAAGGCGGTGAGCCTGGGGCGGGAGCGATTGCAGATCCTCTCACAGCGGCTCGTGGAGGTACAAGAGAACGAGCGACGCTACATCGCCCGCGAACTCCACGACGAGATCGGCCAGGCCCTGACCGGCCTCAAGCTGGTGCTGGATATGGCCACCCGCTCGCCGGGGGAAGACGTCGGCGAAAGCCTGCGCGAAGCCCTGACCCTGGTCGACGGGCTGATGACGCAGGTGCGCGATCTCTCGCTCGACCTGAGACCCTCGATGCTGGACGACCTGGGGCTGTTGCCGGCGCTGCTGTGGCACTGCGGGCGCTACACCGACCAGACCAGCGTGCACGTGGATTTCAGGCACACCAATCTGGAAGGACGCCGCTTTGGGTCCAAGGTCGAGACGGCCGCCTACCGCATCGTGCAGGAGGCGCTGACTAACGTGGCCCGCCACGCGGACGTGGACAAGGTGACGGTGCGCCTGTGGACCGAGCAGGACACCCTGAACGCGCAGATCGAGGATCAAGGCGTGGGCTTTGACCCGGCGCGTGCGCTGGTCGAAGAGTCCAGCGGTTTGGTCGGAATGCGCGAGCGCGCCGTCCTGCTGGGCGGAGAGCTGACAATTGAATCTACCCCCGGGGCCGGCACCCGCCTGACAGCACATCTGCCCCTGGACGATCTGCAGGAGCAGCGCGCATGACGACGATCGTACTGGCAGACGACCACCGCATCGTCCGGCAAGGGCTGCGGGCGCTGCTTGAGGCCGAGCCGGATTTCCAGCTCGTCGGCGAGACCGGAGACGGGCTGGAGGCGGTGCAACTGGCCCAGCGGCTAGAGCCGGACGTGGTGGTGCTCGACCTGATGATGCCCAGCATCAACGGCCTCGAAGCCACGCGGCAGATCAGCGATAGCTGTCCCCGGACCCACGTGATCATCCTCTCGATGCACGCGGACGAGGGTTACGTCCTCGAATCGCTGCGCAACGGCGCAGCCGGTTACGTGCTCAAAGATTCCAGCGCCGACGACCTGGTGCGGGCGGTGCGTGAGGTCGTCGGCGGGCGGCGCTACCTCAGCGCGCCGCTCTCCGAACGGGCCATCGAAGTGTATATGCAAAAAGCCCAGGAGACGCCGCCGGACCCCTACGAAGAGCTGACCAACCGGGAGCGCGAGGTGCTGCATCTAGTTGCGGAAGGCCACAGCAGCACCGAGATCGCCGAGCGGTTGTCGATCAGCCCCCGCACCGTCGAGACGCATCGGGCGAACATGATGCGCAAACTCGACCTGCACTCCCAAACCGACCTGATCCGCTACGCCCTCAAGCGCGGGATCATCCCGATGGAGAAGTGAGCTTCCCACAGGTCGCCAGGCAAGCGGGGATCACTGTTCGGGCGATCCTTTGAAGAGCCTGGAGGGAAACAAAGAACGGTCTATGTAATCATACGTTCTGCCACATCGCGTCTCTGCAGGTAAGCGCGGGCAGTTTTTGATAGATTGGATGGTGTCAGTGAGTAAAAGAGTTACCGAGCTAGATTCTTTGCGTGGTATAGCGGCGTTAGGGATTGTGCTGTGGCATTACTCTGGCCATTTTTATGCACAACCAATCTCAATGTTGTTGTACCCGTTTTATAATTCAGGACGCTATTTGGTAGATTTCTTCTTTGTCTTGTCGGGATATGTCCTTGCCATGGCATACTCTCGATCAAAGCGACGGCAGCGGGTGGCCAAGAGCATAATGAACCGCATCGCAAGGCTCTCCATTGCATTTGATCACTCTAGTCCTGGTAATGCTGGGACAAGCATACCTAGCACGAATTGGAAAAGAGCCCTTCATCTATAAAAATAACGACAGCTACCATTTTGTATTGAACCTCCTCATGGCACACAGTATAGGTCCACAGCGTGGTTTCTCATTCAATGGGCCGGCTTGGGCGACTTCCGTTCTATTTGTGGTGAACGTTTTATTCCTCCTAGTGGCGCTCAAGGCAAGGCATCCTAGGGCAGTTTTTGTTGTATTGATGCTTTTGTCTCTGCTGAGTCTTTTTCTTCACGCAGAGCATGTCATAGCCGACGGAAGATTTTTGGGATTGTTGGATGGCAGATTGCTTAGAGCAAGCTTTGGTTTCTTCACAGGGGTAGTCTTGTACAACAAGACCCCAAAAATAGACCCGAGCTCACGCACGTTCAGGCTAATCGTTGATGTAATCTACATAATTAGCCTGGCAGTAACAATTTGGTTTTTCTGCGGGCCTGTGAATGATACAGATGGGCTCGACTTCTTAACGGTGTCAGTCGTGTTTCCAGCACTTATCTATGGGGCTCCAAATGGGTACGTGGTGTCGTGGGTTCTGAATAGACGTCCACTAATCTACCTGGGAAAGATTTCATACTCTGTCTATCTCGTGTACTTTCCTCTCCAGTTACTGGTCCATGTAGCGCATATATCAGGTTGGGCTTCATTTGAGTTTGAGAGACCAATGACGTTGGTGGGGTTCATGGCGGTGTTGCTTCTATTGTCCATCTTGGCTTATCACTTGATTGAACTGCCGGGAAAGGAACGCATTCAAGAAGTAATACGGGGTCAGCTTGCGAAATCAGCCGAGTGAACGTGACCCAGCAATAACTTGCTCCGACATCGCTAGTGCGGCACAGCAAAAAAGACAAGCTCCGTTTCCTCTCGACGGAGCTTTTTCTGTGGAATCCTATCGCGAACGGCGGGATTCCCCCCGATTCCGTAGCTTCCCAGCGAGAATTGCGTAGGTCTACGGATAGACAATCCCACTCCAAGCATGGTACGATCATATCGGTTCCCGTCCGGGCGCGCCCGTTCGGGCTGTATGCCATCCGATAGGACATAACTATGAGCACCGTTTCCGTTCTGCTTGTAGACGACAACCCGATTTTTCTTCACTGCGCCAAGCGCTTTTTACAAAAGCGGCGAGACGTGATCGTCGTCGGCACGGTCAGCGGGGGCAAGTGGGCAGTCGACTTGGCCCAGAACCTCAAGCCCGACGTGGCGCTGATCGATCTATCGATGTCTGACCTACCGGGGCTGGAGCTGATCCCCCTGCTGCGTGCAGCGCTGCCCGAGATCGGCATCATCGCTCTGACGCTTCTGGACACCGACGACTACCGCAATGCGGCTCTGGCCGCCGGAGCCGACGGCTTTGTTTCCAAGAACACGATGAACACTGACCTGATGCCGACAATCCAAAGAATCGCGCAGTTCGACAAAGCAGCACTAGCTCATTAGGAGAGACCAGTGGACACAACTGCTGAGGGAACCCTCTCTGAACGACAAAACGTGGTGGCGTTTCGGCTGGACAAACAGACCTACGCCCTGCCCATCGAGTCGATCGCCCAGATCGTGGGAATGGTCGCCATCACGCCCATCTCACAACTCGACGCCGTGGTCGAGGGCGTGATCAACCTCCACGGCGAGGCCGTCGCTGTAGTCAAACTGCGCCGCCACTTTGGCCTTTCGGACGCCCCCTTGCAGCTGAACACGCCCATCCTGCTCACCAAGATCTGCGGGCAGACAATTGGCCTCATCGTCGACGAGGTGACCGACGTGTTCAGCCTTCCGACGGATCAGGTCGTCCCGCTCAGCGAAATCCTGCCGGAGGAATTGGAGAGTGCGCCGATCTTTCGCGGCCTGACCTACATCACGGACGACGCGGTGCTGATGCTCGCCCCCGATCAAATCTTCCAACCCGACCAACTAGAGATACTGGCCCAGGCAGCTCACCTGCTGCAAGAGGCCATCGCCGAGAAAGTGGGGGTAAAACCCAAGGCAATGCCCGAAGCAGAACCCGGGGCAGAATCCAAGCCAACCCGCAGACGGCGCAAGGCGACATCCAAAAAGAAACCCGCACCAGAAGAAAAAGCCGCCAAGCTTGAGCCAAAGAAAACGCGCGGGCGACGCAAGCGCAAACCAACCGGGGGTAACGCGTGATCGCTTGTGAACAGGGCCGCAAATCGGGGGATACCCAGACTTTGGGCTACGGTGACTATGTGCGCTTTAGCAAGCTGGCGGAGGCGCGTTTCGGCCTGCGCTTTTCCCAGAAACGGCGCCCAGAACTAGAACGAGGGGTAAAGCAAGCCTTTGCCGCCTCCACCTGCCCCGACCTGGACGAGTACTATCACCTGCTGCAAGATCCCGAAAGCAGCACGATCCACACCGAGCGGCTGATCAACGCACTCACCGTCAGCGAGACCCATTTTTTCCGCGACGCGGGACAGTTCGAAGCGCTGCGCCAGCACGTGTTGCCCCAGATCATCAAGCGGCGTCGCCCTCTGCGCAGCCTGCGCATCTGGAGCGCCGGCTGCGCCAGCGGCGAGGAGCCCTACTCTCTCGCCATCCTGCTGCGCGAGCTCCTGCCCGACGTGGACGAATGGGCCATCACCATCCTGGCCACCGACCTCAACACCGAGGCACTGGCCCGGGCCCGCAAAGCCACCTACGGCAACTGGGCCTTTCGCGAGGAGCAGGCCAAGCAACTGCGATCGCGCTACTTTCGCAAGCAAAACGGGCGCTACCGGCTGATTCCAGAAGTACAGCGCATGGTCACTTTCAACCAGCTCAACCTGGCGGAACCCGTCTACCCGGATTATGCGACCAACACTATGTTCATGGACTTGATCCTGTGTCGCAACGTGACGATCTACTTTGCCGAAGAAATCACGCGCCAGATCGTCGTCCGGTTCTACGACGCCCTGATCGACGGTGGATGGCTGGTGGTGGGACACTCGGAGCATTCGCTGGGCACCTACCGGCGTTTCCTGATACACAACTTTCCTGGCGCCATCCTGTACCAGCGCACCGGCCAACCCACCAAGCTGTCCAAGAGCTGGCTCACGCCGCCCAAGCAAGCTCCCAGAATCATCGCTGCTCCCGCGCCCGTCCCCACAGACGTCCAACCAGATATTCAGCCTCCATGCATCTTGACCAGCCCACCAGAGGAAAAAGTCGATCCCATAGAGCAGGCACGCGAGCTTTTGGAATTCGGGCATTCGGAGGAGGCGCGAGATATGCTGCTGGAGCTGGTCGAGTCCAAACCGCACCAGGCATCCACTTGCGCGCTGCTGGGTCAGGCCTACGCCAACCTAGGCTGTTGGGAGGAGGCCGAGCACTGGTGCCGGGAGGCTATCCAGGTGGGCAAATTGGCGTTGAACGCCTACTACACGCTGGCGCTCGTGCTCCAGCACCAAGGACAAGTGACCCAGGCCATCGACACGATGAAAAAAGTCGTCTACATCGACCGTCACTACGTGCCGGCCCACTTTGGGTTGGCCGATCTGTATCACGTCGACGGCCAACTATCCAGGGCACTCAAGTCCCTGGATAACACGAACCGTCTGCTGGAAGGACGGTCTGAGGATGCATTGATCGTCGGTGCCGAGGGCATCACCGTGGGCCGTATGCGGGAAGCCATCGCCCGCCAGCAGCAGCGGTGGAGCGCCGAGGCCACCAGCTAACGCCCCTCTACGAGGGAAAGGACGAAACGAATGAGCGCAAGCGACCGAGAACCAGATGAGAAACGCACCTTCGATTGGGATGGTGTGCGCGGGCGGATTGCCGCTGTCGGCGCAGCGTTGGAAGAGATGGAGGGCGCCGATCCAGAGATGGTGGAGCGCATCTGGGCACAGCGCGCGGCGCAATTGGCCAAGCCACCAGCGCGCGAGGAGAAAGGCGGGCAAATCGAGCTGGCGCTGATCCAACTGGGGTGCGAGGTATACGGCATCGAGATACGGCACATCCTGGGAATCAGGCCAGCGGTGCGCATCACGCGGGTGCCACGCGTACCCGATTGGGTGACCGGGGTCACCAACCTGAGTGGGCGCATCCTTTCGGTGCTCGATCTGCGGCGATTCTTCGGCCTGGCACCCGCCGAAACCAAGGAAGAAGGCTGGGTGACGCCCTTTCCGGATTTGGTCGTCGTCGAGACCCCCACGATGGAGGTGGCGCTGCTGGCCGACGACGTGCTAGAAATTGAGCCGTTCCCGACCAGTCAGATGCAGAGCGTAGCCGAGACGATCCGCGGCGTCAGTTCGGAATACGTGCAGGGGGTGATAGAGCGAGGCGCCGAGGCCCCGATGGTCGTGGTGCTGGACCTACCCGCCCTGCTAGCTGACGAACGGCTGATTATTGAGGAAGAGACGATTTAAGAGGTATCAGAGACATGCTGGAACGCATTCGAAAACTGATCGCCGCACCGACATTCGAGGACGACGAAAAGACGCGTATTGCACGCCTGCTCAACGTCATCTTGCTCTTCATCCTGGTAGGCGTAGTGCTTTACACTCCCATACCACTGTTCGTCGAGGGCCGCGATCTGGCCGGAGTGGCCTTTGAAGGAATCCTGCTCGTTCTAAGCCTGGGATTGCTGATCCTGCTGCGCTTGGGGTACGTTCGACTCTCCGCATTGATCCTTTCCTTGACGCTATTAGGGGGCATCTCCCATGCAACGGCGGCCGGCGGCGGACTGACCGGGTCCGGAATCATCAGCTTCTTTGGCATCGTGCTCATCGGGGGCCTGCTCCTGGGCAAGTACGGCGGCGTCATCTTTGGCGTGTTGAGCATCGTATCTGCGGCAGCCATGCTCTATGGCCAAAGCCAGGGAATCATTCAGCCGCCAGCCGAGCCTCTCACTCCCACGCACATATTTGGAGAATTCGCCATCACGATGGCCGGCGTGACGGTACTCTTGTTCCTGACGCTAAACGGCCTGGATCGCACGCTCAAACGCTCCCACCGCAACGAGCGCGAATTGACCGAACGGAATCAAGAACTGCAAGCGACCCGTCAATCGCTGGAACAGCGGAACGCATGGCTGCGCGCCGTCGCTGAGCAGTACGACGATCATATGGCCGAGATAGCACGTGGGCACCTATCCGTGCGGCTAAAGCTGGACCAGGGTGGATGGAAAACGGACGACCCGCTGGTCAGGCTGGGGCAGCGGTTGAATGAGATGACTATCAGCCTGGATCGTATGGTCACCCAGATGCGAGAGACGGCCAACGACCTGAGCGGAGGCGCAGCCGAGATCCTGGCCGCCGCCACTCAGCAGGCCGCCAGCGCCAGCGAGCAGTCCGCCGCCATCTCCCAGACCACCGTCACCGTCGACGAGGTCAAGACCATCTCCGAGCAGGCCATCGACCGCGCCCAGGAGGTCGTCGACGTCTCCCAGCACACCGTCGATGTCTCGCACACCGGCCAGCAGGCCGTCCGCGACACCATCGCCATTATGGGCCACATCGAGGAGCGCGTCGAGTCCATCGCCGAGAATATCCTGGCTCTCTCCGAACAGACCCAGCAGATCGGCGAGATCATCGCCACCGTCGGCGACATCGCCACCCAGTCCAACATGCTGGCACTCAACGCCTCCGTCGAAGCCGCCCGCGCCGGCGAGCACGGCAAGGGATTCGCCGTCGTCGCCGAAGAGGTGCGCAACCTGGCCGAGCAATCGCGCCAGGCCACCGCCCAGGTGCGCGAGATCCTGATGGATATCCAGAACGGCATCAACGCCACCGTCATGGCCACCGAGGAGGGCATCAAGGTGGTCGATCAAGGCGTCAATCTGGCCGCGGGCACGGCGACGGCCATCGAGCAGTTGGCCGGCGTGATCGACGAGTCGGCCCAGGCGGCGATGCAGATGGTGGCGGGCGGGCAGCAGCAGGCGTCGGGCGTCGAGCAGATCGCGCTGGCCATGCAGAACATCAACCAGGCCACACAACAGAGCCTGACCAGCGCACGCCAGGTGGAAAAATCCGTGCAGGGTCTGCACGGATTGGCGCGCATCCTGATCGAGATCGTGGAGCAGTATCAGGCCTAGGCTGCACTTCCCAGGCAGATGGGCTAAGTTGACAACGCATCAAGAAGAGGAAGCAGATAATGAGCGGCATAGCGGGTATCATTGACACAAAGGGATCGCGCGAGATCCCGTCACAGATGTTGGAGCGAATGCTCCGGCAGATAAGTCATCGGGGGCCAGCCGGCGAGACCGCTCGGCGCCAAGCAGGCATTGCCATGGGTACGTGTTACACCCGCCAGCCAGTCTCGCCTGGAGACGAGCAACCCTTGACGAGTGAAGACGGTCAAGTGTGGGCTGTCATCGATGGTCATATCTTTAACCGGACCGACCTCCAGCGCAAGATCGAGGACCGGGGGATTCACCTCACCGGCCAATCCGACGCCGAGCTCGTTCTGCACATGTACGAGCTGGTCGGCCAAGACTGTCTGGAGCAGTTGGAGGGTGAATTCGCGCTGGTGGTTTGGGACGGACGACGGCAGCGCCTATTTGCAGCACGCGACCGCCTGGGGGTCCGCCACCTGTTCTATGCGGTGCGGGATGGGGTGGTCACCTTCGCCTCTGAAATCAAGGCCATCCTGGCCAGCGGCCAAGTGGAGCGCCGACTCGACCTGAAGGCCCTCGACCAGGTATTGTTCATGAACTGCCCGGTAGCGCCGCGCACGATGTTCGAGGGCGTATCGGCCCTGCCGGCCGGCCATTTTCTGCTGGTGCGGGATGGACAGATGACACAGCAGGCCTATTGGGACCTGGAGTTCGCGCCGGGTGAAGGGGGACCGCGTGACGAAGAGGCAGATCGCGATCAACTGCTATCGCTGCTGCGCGACGCCGTGGGAGTTCGCACGCTCTCCGACCGACCGATGGGCGTTTACTTGAGCGGCGGACTGGACTCTTCTACGATCACCGCGTTGATGCACGAGGATGGACGGGGAGATTTTCCGGCCTATTTCTCCGATTTCGCCCTATCGGCCTACAGCGAGCGCCAGTTTGCGAACCTGACGGCCAACGCGCTTGGGGTGGAGCTCAACACGGTTGAGATGTCTTTTGAGCGCATTGCCGCAAACTTTCCCAGGCTGATCTGGCACGGCGAAGCGCCGCTGGTGCTGGCAGAAGCGGCGTCGCTGCTGACACTGGCCAAGCTAGCGGCCCAGGACGTGGACGCTGTGCTCAACGGCGAGGGCGGCGACGAGCTGCTGGCCGGTTACGTCTTTAACGACTGGGATCGCATCTACCGCAAGCTGCAGCGCTTCCCCCTATCGCTGACGCTGCCTCTGATCCGGGCGTTGTTGCCCAAGCTGGGGTTCCCAAGCGCCTTTGTCCTATCGAGAGAGAAACAACTTCCGGCCTTGGAGCATTTCGGCTGTTTCCCCGCCCCCTTGTACTATAACTATGCAGTGCGCGAGGTGACGGCCTACTACTCGGACGATATGCACGCCCAGCTGAGCGACTATTGCCCCGAGGCCGACATCGCGCAGACGTTGAACACAGAACGCATGGCCCAATGGGACCCGCTCAGCCAATCCCTGTATTTTTCAACCAAGGTGAACCTGCCCAACTACCTGCTGGGTCCCCACGGCGACCGCGCCGCAGCTTCGGCCGGCATCGAGGCCTTTTTCCCGTTCCTGGATCACCGCCTGATGGAATTTGCCGCCTGCTTGCCGAACGACCTCAAGGTGCGCGGCAGACGGGAGAAATACCTCCTCAAGCGGGCACTGGAGGGCATCCTGCCGGACGAGATCGTGCACCGCAGAAAGAGCCCCATGACGTCGCCCACCTCGCCGGCCTTCCTGGGCACCGGAGCGCCGGCTTACGTGCAGCGTTTTCTATCGCCGCGGGTCGTGGAGAAGAAGGGATACTTTGACAGCAAAAAGGTCTCCCAGATGGTCGAGCGACTTTGGCATCGCAATCTATCCAAGGACCGCAACAACCGGATGGATGTGATGCTGTCATTCCCACTGGTCGGCGTGTTATCGACCCACATCTTGGACGAGCTCTTCATCGAGAGCTTTTACACCGCACCTCCCGAATGGGACTGAACCAGCAGGAGAGACACCATGGTCAAATGGCTTCGGAAAATCGTCACACCGAATTTTGAGGACGAAGATCTCAACCGCCGCGCGCTCAACCTGAACGTGATCCTGCTGATTACGTTTATCGTGATGCTTCTGGGCATCGTGGCCATGCTGCTGCAGATCGGCAAACGGCCAGCATCGTACATGATCCCCAACGTCGGATTCATCACGGTGGCAGCGATGATCGTCGCATGGTGCTACCACTTGTCGCGTACAGGCCGCGTCCAGACAGGTAGTATCATCTTTGTGGCCATGATGACGGTAGCGTGCATCGGGGCGATCTTCGTAGGCGGGGTGCGGGGCGCCCTGGGGGTCATCCTGGTCATTCCCATCGCCAGCGCCGGCATCACCCTGGGCAGCAATGTGAGTCTTGGCATCGCTGTTTTGAGTGTCATAGCCATGGTAGCCGTTGGACTCTTGGAGAACAACGGGATCATCGAAATTGAATACACTGGACCTCAAACGACGGTCCTGCTGAACATGTTCGACGTAGGATTTGCCCTTTTCTTTGTCACGCTGAGCGTCTGGCTGGCCGGCTACAGCCTGCAAAGATCGCTGAGACGCACTCAGCAAGCCGTCACGGAGGCGGATCGCTATGCAGCAGCCGAGCAAGAGCGGCGCAAACACCTGCAGGCCACGGTTCAAGAGTACGTCGAGTATATGGCCGCAGTGGAGAGAGGCGATCTGGGAACCCGACTGGCTCTCAAAGACACCGAAGAGGAAGAAAATGACCTGCTGGCCATGCTGGGTCGCCAACTGAACGAAACAACGGCCAGCTTACAGCGTATGATCCTCCAGATCCAAGAGGCCGCCAAAGATTTGAACGCCGGCGCGGCCGAGATCCTGGCCGCCTCCACCCAACAGGCCGCCGGCGCCAGCGAGCAATCCGCCGCCATCTCCCAGACCACCGTCACCGTCGACGAGGTCAAGACCATCTCCG
>CAZKDJ010000077.1:0-17418 GCA_964551295.1 uncultured Anaerolineales bacterium
GGCGTCCGAAGCGCGGATAGCCAGCCTTCTGGCGATTGCCAAGGGCGATGTCCCTCAGAGCCACTGGCTGCATTTGTCCCGCTCCATTACCCAGGTTGATGGTACGCGGGTGCTCCTCTCGTGGACCGGGGGCATGTTTGAATATCTCATGCCTTCTCTGCTGCTGCATAATTACGAGGGGACGCTTCTAGACCAAACCTGCTGGGCGGTCGTCGATCGCCAGATCGCCTACGGCCGGCAGAAGGGCGTACCTTGGGGCATTTCAGAGGCGGGCTATTATGCATTTGATGCCAATATGAACTACCAGTACCGCGGATTCGGCGTGCCAGGGCTGAACTTTAAGCGTCGCCTGAGTGATGATTTGGTGATTGCACCGTATGCCTCTCTGCTTGCTCTGACTTTACGTCCTCAGGCCGTAATGCAGAATGTTAATCGTCTCATCGAGGAGCAGATGCTCGGTCGGTATGGCTTCTATGAGGCGATCGACTATACCCGTTCCCGGCTGGCCAAGGGGCAGGAGAGCGCCATCGTGCGTTCCTATATGGTGCATCACCAGGGCATGGCCTTGCTGGCATTGACGAACTACCTCCGGGACGACGTGATGGTGCGCCGTACCCACGCCGATCCCCGTGTGCAGAGTGTTCAGTTGCTTTTGCAGGAACAGATGCCACGAGAGGCGCCTGTCGAAATCCCACACCCGGAGGAGTCTCGCGCCGTCCATCAGGCCGCGCCCTTGGTGACACTGTCGCCTTGGAGCGTGTCGGCGGACGCCCAGGTGCCGCAGGTGCACGTGCTTTCCAACGGTAGGTTCAGTGTGCTCGTCACCGGTGCGGGTGGGGGTTATGGTCGTTGGCAGGACGTGGCGCTCACCCGCTGGCGCGCCGATACTACTCTGGACAATTGGGGCACCTGGATTTATGTGCAGGATCGGGATAGTGGCGAGCTTTGGTCGGCGAGCTATCAGCCGGTCGGTATACCGGCGGAGACCCAAGAAGTGCTCTTTTTCGCTCACAAAGCCGAGTTTGGACGTCGAGATCGCGATATCTCGTTGCGCATGGAGATCACCGTTCCTCCCGATGACGACGTCGAAGTGCGGCGTATTTCATTGATCAATCACAGCGATCGCACACGCCATCTTACTTTGACCAGCTACGGTGAAGTAATACTAGCTCCTCAGTCCGTCGATCGGCGCCATCAAGCCTTCAACAAGCTGTTTATCGAGAGCGAGTATCGCTCCAATTTGAATGGCCTGCTGTACTATCGCCGCCCGCGCTCTCCTGAGGAGGAGCCGATCTATTTGATCCACATGCTGGTGGTTGGAGAAGACCTTGAGGTCACGGGCGACTATGAGACGGATCGGACTCGTTTCCTGGGACGAGGCAGAACGCCTCACTCTCCGGCGGCGTTGGTCTCAGAGGAGGGGGGGGGCTTTTCACAAACGGTAGGCAACGTTCTGGACCCAATTATGGCACTGGGGCAGGACGTCGAATTGAAGCCGCATTTCAAGACAGAGCTCGCCTACGTCACGCTGGCGGGCGAATCACTTGAGGAAGTGATCGATCTGGCCCGACGCTACCGGTCATGGTCCAGGGTCACGCGGGCTTTTAGTTTGGCGCATACGAGCAGTGAGCTTGAGTTACACCAGCTCAATCTCACCACGCCTGATTTGGAGCGCATTCAGCAGTTGCTCTCTGTACTCCTCTATCCCCACGCTGCTCTGCGCGCCGATCCTCCGACACTGGCAGCCAATAGAAGAGGCCAACCCGCGCTGTGGCCGTATGCCATCTCCGGCGACTATCCGATCCTCTTGGTGCGTATCGGCGAGCAGGAAGATATAGATCTGTTGCGTGAGGTGCTCCAAGCTCATGCCTTTTGGCGCGGCCAGCAGATTATGATCGATTTGGTTATTCTCAACGAGCGAGAGAGTGGGTATGACCAGGAGTTGCAAGGTCAGATCCACCGGATGATCTCGCACGTGGACAGCGACGACTGGTTGAACAAGCGCGGCGGCATCTTTGTCCTGCGTTCTGACCAGATGGCCGAGGCTGATCGGGTGTTGCTGGCGACGGCGGCTCGGGCCATTCTGGATGGCAAAAGCGGGTCGCTGGCTGAGCAGTTGGGCCGTCTGCGCGAGCAACCCGTTCGCCTGCCGCGTTTCGTCGCTTCGCCATCTGTCCCATTGGGGGAAGCGCCACCGCAAGTGGAAAAAGAGGAGCAACCTACACCGTGTGTCGTCCGGCCTGCCGACCTGATCTTTGATAACGGAATGGGAGGCTTTAGTCCTGATGGGCGCGAGTACGTGGTTTATCTCGAACCGGATCAGTGGACGCCGTCGCCCTGGGTCAACGTTATTGCCAATCCTGATTTTGGCTTCGTGGTGTCGGAGACAGGTTCTGGATTCACCTGGGCGGGGAACAGCGGCGAGAACCGGCTGACCCCCTGGCGCAACGACCCGGTGTCCGACGCGCCGGGCGAGGTGCTCTATCTGCGCGACGAGGAGACGGCCAGCGTCTGGTCGCCCACGCCGTTGCCTGCGCCCGCACCATCTCCCTACCTGATCCGCCACGGTGCGGGGTATTCCGTGTTCGAGCACTGCAGTCACGGCCTCAAGCAGCGTCTGCGTCTCTTTGCCGTGCGGGATGCGCCGGTGAAGGTGGTGCAGTTGCGCCTGGAGAATATCTGGGATCGGGCGCGGCGTATCACGGCAACCTATTACGGTGAGTGGGTGCTGGGCGCTAGCCGGAGCGCGACCCAGCAGTACGTCGTGCCCGAGTTTAACGCGGTCAACAAAGCGCTGCTGGCCATGAATGCCTACAATCAGGAATTCGGCGAGCGGGTAGCGTTCGTGGCCGCCAGCGAGGAGCCTCACGGCCTGACCGCCGATCGCACTGAATTTCTGGGCCGCAACGGGAGGTACGACCGGCCGGCTGGGCTCGACCGCATCGGGTTGGCCGGGATCGTGAGGGCCGGGCTGGATTCGTGCGCAGCTTTGCAGATTCATTTGGATATACAACCTGGCGAGGTGCGGGAAGTTTTTTTCCTACTCGGCCAGGGAGCGGATCGAAGAGAGGCGCTGCGATTAATCAAGCGATACCGCGACCCGGCACAGGTCGCGGCGGCTTGGGATGAGGTGACCGAGTTCTGGGACGATTTGCTGGGCGCCGTCGCTGTGCAGACTCCCGATCCGGCGATGGACCTGTTGCTGAATCGCTGGCTGCTCTATCAGGCGCTATCGTGCCGGGTGTGGGGACGTTCGGCGCTCTATCAATCCTCCGGCGCTTTTGGCTTCCGTGACCAATTGCAGGACGTGATGGCCCTGGTGCACGCCGCGCCGGAGATCACGCGGGACCACATTGTGCGGGCGGCGCATCACCAGTTCGAGGCAGGAGACGTGCTCCACTGGTGGCATCCGCCCTCTGGGCGCGGCGTGCGCACGCGTTGCACCGATGACCTGCTGTGGCTTCCGTATGTCACCGCGTATTACGTCGCCAGGACCGGCGACGAGGATATCTTGAACGCGTCTGCGCCGTTTCTAAAGGGAGATCCTCTGGCGGCAGAGGAGGTGGAGCGCTATGGCTACTATGAGGCCGGTACCAAGAACCACTCGCTCTACGATCACTGCAGCCGGGCGCTGGAGAGGGGAGCGACCGCCGGTCCGCACGGCATACCGTTGATGGGCGGCGGCGATTGGAACGACGGGATGAATCGGGTGGGTGTCGGCGGCACGGGGGAAAGCGTGTGGCTGGGTTGGTTCCTGTATGCCGCTTTGACGCGTTTTGCAACTCTGTGTGAGAGCGCGGGCGACGGAGAGCGGGCTGAGGGATACCGGCGGCGGGCCGCCGTGTTGCGCCAGGCGCTGGAGGACAATGCCTGGGATTGGGGTTGGTACCGTCGCGCATACTATGACGATGGCACATCCCTGGGGGCCTCGGAGAACGAGGAGTGCCAGCTCGACTCGATCGCCCAGTCGTGGGCTGTGCTGTCGGGTGCAGCGGAGCGCAAGCGTGCGGAGCAGGCGATGGAGGCTGTCGTCCGGCGGCTCGTACGCCGGGACGATCTCTTGATTCTGCTGCTTACCCCTCCCTTCGACAAGACGGAGCATGATCCCGGCTATATTAGGGGCTATCCCCCGGGCATCCGGGAGAACGGCGGGCAGTACACGCACGCCGCTATCTGGGCGGTGTGGGCCTTTTCGGAGTTGGGACAGGGGGATCGCGCCGAGGAGTTGTTCCGGCTGCTCAATCCTATCTACCACAGTGATGCACCGGAGAAGGTAGCGCGCTACCGGGTGGAGCCTTACGTGGTGGCGGCGGACGTCTACAGCGTGCCGCCACACACCGGGCGCGGCGGCTGGACGTGGTATACCGGCTCGGCCGGCTGGATGTATCGCCTGGGACTGGAGGCTATCCTGGGGCTGCGTAAGGTGGGGGCGCGTGCTCTGATAGTTGACCCGTGCATTCCCGAAAGCTGGCCGGGTTTCAAGCTAACCTACCGTTATGGGGAGACGACCTACGAGATTTCGGTAGAGAATCCCGATGGCGTCAATCGCGGGGTTAAGCAGGTGGCAGTGGATGGGGACGTCTTGCCGGGGCGCGAGATTCCCCTGGCGGATGACGGAAAGCACCATGTGGTGCGTGTGTTGATGGTTGGACGGCGGTACCTGTGAGAAAAACGTCACGGCAAAAATCGCTGTTGTTGGAAGAGGTGTTGGGATGAGAGAGGGACTCGCTTTTGACGAACAGGTTGAGGATATACGCCAGCGGTTGGAGGCGTTGTTGAGCCGGGCTGATACACGGCAGAGAGCGCCAATTGTGGCAGCTTGGGAGGAACTCTCCGCCGTCTTGGAGGACTTGGGGATAGCTGGAGAGAAGTTGCGCCAGCGAAACGAGGAGTTGGCGGCTGCCTGTGAAAGCCTGGAGGCCGAGTGTCAGCGCTATCGGCAACTCTTTGATCTAGCCCCGGATGGATATGTGGTGACTGACGCTGAGGGAGTCATCCAGGAGGCTAATCGTGCGATAGCTAGCTTGCTTCATGTGCGTCAGCGATCTCTGAAGGATAGGCAGTTGGCGGATTTCGTAGCTCCCGAAGAGCGCGATGTCTTTGATGCCCGATTGGCCCAGTTACGATATGGACAGGTGGACAAGGTGCCGTACTGGGTGCTGCTGATGAAGGCACACGATGGCGCTCCTTTTTGGGCTGCGATTTCTGTGACCGGCGTGTCCGGCTCTCCTGACGAGCCGGTCAGCCTGCGTTGGCTGTTGCGGGATATCACTCAGCGCAAGTGGGCGGAGGAGGCACTGCAGAAGAGTGAGGAGCGGTATCGGACGATCGTCGACAGCACGCAGGATGGGTTGACGATCATCGAGGACGGTCGGACGGTCTATGTCAACGACCGCGCTTGCGAGATCTATGGTTATTCCAGGGACGAGTACGTCAGGATGACCAGTCTGGATTTCGCCGCTCCGGAGGAGAAAAAGCGGCTGCAGCGGATTGTGGAAGAGATCAGACAGACGGACGTCTTGCCACAGGAGTTGGAGTGTTGGATCGTTCGTAAGGATGGCACGCGGCGTTGTATCCGCAACCGCTATTCTCGCATTCGAGGTAAATCAGACGCGCGTCTTGTGGTGACCACCGACATCACCGGTCGCAAGCGAGCGGCGGAGGCGCTAAAGCGCCGAGCGGCGCAGTTGGCGCTGCTTAACGACATTGGCGGAAAGATCGCCACGGTGCTGGACCTGGACAGTGTGCTTTACCGGGCAGCGCATCTGGTACAGGAGAACTTTGGCTACCATCACGTCGCTCTTTTTGCAGTGGATCGCGAGCAGGGCGAGCTGGTGATGCGGGCCAGAGCGGGTAATTTTGCCGACCTCTACCCGGCCGAGCATCGCCTAAAGCTGGGGCAGGGTATGGTGGGCTGGGTAGGGCAGAGTGGCAAACGGCTGTTGGCCAACGACGTGAGCGCCGAGCCGTACTACGTCAACCTCTATCCAGATGTGGTGCCGACCCGGTCGGAGCTCAGTGTGCCCATCTGTGTGGGCGATGAACTCGTGGGAGTGCTCGATGTCCAGAGCCCAGAACTTGACGCCTTTGATGAGAACGATGTCATGGTGATGGAGACCTTGGCCGATCAGGTTGCGACGGCTGTCGAGAACGCGCGCTTGTACGAGACGGTTCAGCAGGAGCTTGCCGAGCGTAGACGGGCTGAGCAGGCGTTGGGGCGGCGAGCGGCGCAGTTGGCGCTGCTCAACGACATCGGGGGCAAGATTGCTGCGGTGCTGGACTTGGACAGCGTGTTGGATCGGGCAGCTCGCCTGGTGCAGGAGAGCTTTGGCTATCACCACGTCGGGCTTTTCACTTTAGATCGTGACCGGGGGGAGTTGGTGATGCGGGCCAAGGCCGGCGACTTCACCGACCTGTATCCCGTTGAGCACCGGCTAAAGCTAGAGCAGGGCATAGTCGGTTGGGTGGGGTACTACGGCGAGAGCCTGCTGGCCAACGATGTAGACAGCGAGCCGCAATATGTGAATCTTTACCCCGACACGGTACCGACCCGATCGGAACTCAGCGTGCCTATTGGGGTGGGAGGCAAGGTCGTGGGCGTGATCGACGTGCAGAGCCCAGAACTTGACGCCTTCGACGAGAACGATGTCATGGTGATGGAGACCTTGGCTGATCAGATCGCGGCGGCAATCGAGAACGCCCGGTTGTACGAGGCGGTTCAGCAGGAGTTGGCCGAGCGTAGACGGGCTGAGGCGGTGTTAGAACGGCGGGCGGCACAGTTGGCCCTGTTGAACGACGTCGGGGGCAAGATTGCTTCGGTGCTGGACTTGGACAGCGTGTTGGATCGGGCGGCTCACCTGGTCCGGGAGGGCTTTGGCTACCATCACGTTGGGCTTTTTACCCTGGATCGTGACCAGGAAGAGTTAGTGATGCGGGCCAAGGCCGGCGATTTCACCGATCTGTATCCCTCTGAGCACCGGCTGAAGATAGGGCAGGGCATGGTCGGTTGGGTGGGGCAAAGCTGCAAGAGTTTGCTGGCCAATGATGTGAGCGCTGAGCCACGATATGTGAACCTCTATCCCGACGTAGTGCCGACTCGAGCGGAGTTGAGTGTGCCTGTGTGTGTGAGCGACGAGGTTGTGGGAGCGATCGACGTCCAAAGCCCGGAGCGCGATTCTTTTGATGAGAACGACGTAGTGGTGATGGAGACGTTGGGCAGCCAAATCGCCGTGGCGATCGAGAACGCGCGGCTGTATGAGGCGCTGCGAGAGTCTGAGGCGCGCTATCGCGCTGTCTCTGAGCTTGCCTCTGACTTTGCCTACGCCATCCGCGTCGACCCGGACGGGACGATCGAGTTTGATTGGGTGACCGAGGCCTTTACGCACATTACCGGCTTTACCATCGATGAGGTGGATGAGCGGGGTGGATGGCAGAGCGTGATCTATCCCGACGATCTGCCGATGGTTCTCGAGTACTTGGAGGAACGACTCTCCGGCCAGCGCAATGTGGCCGAGTATCGCGTCGTAACCAAAGACGGCGGTGTGCGTTGGCTGCGCGACTATGGGCGTCCAGAGTTGGACGAGGCCCTGGGTTGTGTGGTGTGCATCTATGGCGCAGCGCGTGACATCACCGAGCACAAGCATATGATCCATACCGAGCGGCTGGCGGCGATGGGGCACATGGCGGCGGCGCTGACCCACGAGATCAAGGGCCCGCTGCAGGCTCTGAGCGATCACCTAAGACTGGCGCTTGATCCTGCCCTGGAGCCCGATGAGCGCGGGGAGCGTCTGCGCGCTTGTCAGAAGGAGATCGATCAGTTGACCGAGATTGCCGAGCCCGTGTTGGGCCTTGCTCAGCCACTTGAGGATGTGCACCGTCCGGTTGACGTCGCGGGCCTGGTTCAGCAGGCGCTGGCGCTGCTCAGTGGGCCGTTGGAACGCGCCAACGTCCAGACGACGACCGATTTTCCCGCGGACCTCGACCCGGTTATGGTCGTGCCCGATCAGATCGTACAGGCCTTGCTTAACTTGATGATCAACGCCATCGAAGCGATGCCTGAAGGAGGGTGTGTACACATCGCTGCCCGCCGGGACGCGGACGCAGCGGTGCTCACGCTGACCAACGATGGCCCGCCCATCCCGCCGGAGCACATCGCCTACGTTTTTGATCCTTTCTTTACTACCAAGACGGGGGATGCCGGGCTGGGGCTTTACATCAGCCAGAACGTCATTGAGGATCATGGTGGGACGATCGAGGTGGAGAACCTCGAAAAAGACCAGGGTGTGGCCTTTACGGTCACGCTTCCGGTCGCGCCTCCTGCCGAGGGGTAGGCATGAGTGGCAGGGGATATCTGTACTATGCTCACACCATGCCCGGTTTAGAGGAGGTGGCCTGGATCGAGATTCGCAGCCGGTTGGACAGGGCGTCCTTCGAGGGCACAAAGACGCTGGGCGACAAGAACGGATTTGCTTTTTTTCGATACGCTGGTCAGCCTGCCGATCTTTTGAAGCTACATACGGTCGAGGATGTTTTCTTTTTGGTCGCGCGCATTCCCAAGGTCGCGTGGGGGCGCGAGGGGCTGGCACAGATTCAGCAACTTATTTCGCGAGATCGGTTTCTCGACGCTGGCCTAAGGTTGCATGGTCAAGTCGCGCGCCGCGCTGACGGGCGAGGCAGCACCTTTCGCGTCATCTCGCGCATGGCGGGCGGGCGTCAGCCCTACCGCCGGATCGATTTCCAGCGAGCGGTGGAAAAGGCGCTCAAGAAGCGGCTGGGGGGACGGTGGCGCGCCGTCAGGGAGGGGGAAGATGTCGAGATCTGGGTCAACTTGATCGGCCTCGATTTTGTCTGCGGCCTGCGCCTCTCCGATGCCCGCATGCGGCACCGGGAGTACAAACGGGCGCACGTCGCGGCCTCGCTGCGACCCTCGGTGGCGGCGGCGATGGTGTGGTTGACCGAGCCGCAGCCCGAAGATGTCTTTCTCGATCCATTGTGCGGAGCCGGGACGCTGCTTGTGGAGCGCGGGAGGATCGAGCGTCACATGCTGCTCCTGGGCGGTGATATCGACGCTGATGCGCTGCAAGCAGCAGCGCAGAACATCGGCCCCCGGCACAAGCCGCGCCAGCTTCTGATGTGGGACGCGGGCCGCCTGCCGTTGGCCTCCGCCAGCGTGGACAAGGTTGCGACGAACTTGCCCTTTGGCAAGCAGGTCGGCAGCCCACGGGAGAATCGGCGATTGTACCGCGCCGTCTTCAGGGAGATCGATCGACTATTGCGCGTGCAGGGGCGCGCCGTGGTGTTGAGCAGCGAGACAGGACTGATCAAGGACACGCTCAAGCAATTGAAGGAATTGCAGATCGTGCGCGGCCATTCGGTCACGATCCTGGGGCAGAGGGCCAGGGTGTACGTCGTGGAGCGAGTCGAATGAGCATCGAACCGGAGTTGGTCGTGGATTGCCAGTGCGCGCTGGGCGAAGGGCCGCTGTGGCATCCCTTCGAGCGGTGCCTGTATTGGACCGATATCACCGGTGAGCGGGTGCTGCGCTACGATCCCGCCAGCGACGCGCACGAGGTGTGTTACGAGGGAGCGACGGTCGGCGGGTTCACCATCCAGGCCGATGGCGCGCTGCTGCTCTTTATGGCCCGCGGCGCGGTCAAGCGCTGGTGGGATGGGGAGCTGACCACGGTGATAGAGGGCATACCCGACGAACAGGGCTCGCGCTTCAACGACGTGATCGCTGATCCAGCCGGGCGCGCGTTCTGCGGCACGATGCCCGTGGGAGACCGGCCCGGCCGGCTGTACCGGCTCGATCCCGACGGCGCGCTCTCCCTGGTGCTGGATGACGCGGGCATCTCGAACGGGATGGGTTTCGCGCCCGACCGCCGGCAGTTCTTTCACACCGACTCGATCAAGCGTTCGATCACGCGCTTTGACTACGACGAGGCGATCGGCGCGCTGAGCGAGCCGCGCCTCTTTGCGCGTGTGCCCGAGGGCGATGGGCTGCCGGACGGGATGACGGTGGACGCCGAGGGCTTCATCTGGTCGGCGCGGTGGGAGGGCGGCTGCGTGGTGCGTTACGACCTGGGCGGCGGTGAGGTGCTGCGCGTCCCATTCCCGGCGCGGCGGGTCACCAGTGTGATCTTTGGCGGCGAGGATTACACCGACCTGTACGTCACCACCGCCGGCGGGGATGACCGGGCGACCTATGGCCCCGGCGCGGGTGCGTTGTTCCGGCTGCGGCCTGGCGTGCGCGGTCTTCCGGAGTTCTTTTCCAGAGTGGGTTTATAAAATCGTTCAACAAACAAAGGGGGATAGTAGCGATGAATACAGTCAATGAAAACGCATCAGGTGGCAAAAGCTGGTTGCGCGTCGTAATCGGCTTGGGGTTGCTGCTCCCGGCCGTGCTGTGCTGCGTCAGCGTGTTGGTCATTCCCACCCTCGGCACAGTCGCGCTGAGTTTTTCTAATTACGATGGGATAGGCGCGCCGGATTTTGTGGGAGTAAGTAACTACAGGTCAATATTCCAGGCCCCGCCCTTTTCCGCGGCGCTGGGATTTACGCTGTCGTCGGTCGCGGTACGCCTGGCTGTGGTCGCGATCGTGCCGCTGCTGCTGGCGTTGGCCGTCAATGAGTTTGGCCGCGCCGTGCGCATCCCTGTGCGGTTGCTCTTTACCGTCCCGCTGGCCCTTTTCGCGCCGGTGGTCATCGCTTCGGTCTGGGGTTTGGCGCTCGATCCGCGGAGTCATCAACTGAGTGCCTTCTTGCGTGGGCTGAATTTGCTGTCACGGCCGTTGTTGGCGGATCCAGACGTGGCCAAAAAGGTTGTTCTGTCCATTGATGGGCTGACGACCTTTGGACTGGCCTGTGGATTGGGGCTGATTCTCTACCTGGCTGCCCTGCGTGGTCGGGGCGGGGAGGCGCCTTCCTGGAAAGCGGTGCGCAAGCCGCTGCTCGTTAGTTGGGTGGCGGGGTTGCTGGCTACGATTGCGCTTGCTCCTCAGTCGTTCGCGTTGGGCTTTTCGCTGACGCGTGGTGGCCCTGCGAACACCACAACGACGCTGGCGCTTTATCAGTACATGATGTCTTTTGTCAGGTTCAGGCTTGGAGCTGGCGCAGCTGCAGGTACTCTGAGTCTGATTGTGGCGGCTCTTTTCGGGCTAGGCACGGGATTGATCGTCGTGCTCACCGGGCTGCGGTTGGAGCGGGTGGGTTGGGGCAAAGAGACAGGCTTGATCACACGTGGAGGTCGGCGCAGGGTGATCGCTGTTTTGCTGCTTTTGGCTATGGTGTTCATTGGCTGCACCGGCTGCTTGCTCAGCATTTTGCCTCGGATGTGG
The DNA here is from genome assembly GCA_964551295.1 of uncultured Anaerolineales bacterium. Classification (GTDB taxonomy): domain Bacteria; phylum Chloroflexota; class Anaerolineae; order B4-G1; family B4-G1; genus JAFGED01. Next base: position 11,337 of record CAZKDJ010000077.1, read on the forward strand.
AACATTTTGGCTTCATTCGAATTGCCCAGGGCATATACCGAGGCGTTAGAAGGACCGTTCCCTGTGTCGATAGGCCGGGCCTGGGTCAACACCGTTCTCCCGCCGCTCCTGGCGATCTTTTTGCTCCAGATGCCCATCACGTATGTCGCCGCGCTGGGCATTGGCGCGCTACGGCCCCTCGAGAAAAGAAGCGAGTGGCTGTTGCTCCTCTTCAGCCCGTGGCTGTTTATGACTGTAGGCCCGCAGAGTCCGGCGGCCTTTTTGATCGCAAGACAGTTGAATCTGGCGGACACGGTTGTGGCCTTGCTCCTTCCTTCTCTGTTCAGTGTTCCCATCCTGTTTATCTTGACCCTGTTCTTCAAGGGACAGGAGCCCAAATGGCGCGCGGCGCTGGCGGAAGGCCAATCGCCGGTGAAGGCGTTCTTCAGTGCCCTGATTCTACCTTCGCTGCCGCTGACGATATTGTTGGCCTGTGCCTCTCTCCTTCTCAGCGTGCAGGATTTGCTGTGGCCGCTCTTGGTTCTCGTTACTCCTGACGGGTGGACGATGCCATTGCTGCTGTCCCACTTGAGACAGGCTGGTATTTCCACGCAGATGATGGCGCCCTCCACTGTTCTGTTCGGGCTGCCCACGTTCTTGTTCTTCTTTTTTGTCTTTGGTCTGTTCCAGGCCCTGTACCTGGATCGACTGGCGCTGGTGACAGGGAAGCCCGATAGCGCAGAGGTCCTTGATGAGCCATCGCCGCCCGAGGCAGGTCCGGCGGAAGAGGCGCGGGAGACGGTGCGCTTGGAGCCAGAGAGGGTGAAGAAGACGGTGCGCCTGGAACCGGAAGGCGCGCGCAAAACCATGCGCGAACGCAAGACCGTGCGCTTGCAGATGGAGGACGAGGGCAAAACTGTGCGTCTGGAGAGAGAGGAGGACGATAACCAGGCTTGACGGTGGAAGACGTGAAACGCGCTGTGTACGGGCAGGTCGCGCAGGAAACGTGCAGCGACCCCTAGCCCCTCGCCTGGATGGAGGAGGTGCAGGATGAGTAGACGTTGGTCTATTGACGTCAATGAATCGCTTCAATCGGTGTTCGAAGACCCGGCGTGTCCGCAGGTCCTGCGCCGGACGCTCACAGGTGCGCTTTCCTGGCAGGTGCGCAACGAGACGCCCGTGCGCCGGGCGCTTTCGTCGTCGCGCGTCGCACCGCAGTGGATGGCAGCGCTGCTGGCGCTGGGGGCGACGGTCGTCACGGAGGACGGCGAGGTGGCGTTGGCGGAGGCGGATGCGGCCGCTGTTGCGGCCGAGGCCGAGGCCCACACGCTGCAGGTCGAATTGGATGGCGTGCAGTGGGGCGAGGCTCACGTGGCCCGCACGCCCGCCGACGAGCCCATCGTCGCCGTGGTGGCGGTGGTGAGGATGGAAGATGACGTTGTGCAGGAAGTACGCGTGGCCCTCACTGGCGTCTGGCCGGGGGCGGTACGCCTGGCCGAAGCCGCGGCCCAGTTGGTCGGCGGTTCGCTGGATGCAGGGCGCATTCAGGCGGCGGCGCAGGCCGTGGAGCAGGAGGTCGCGCCCGAAGGAGACTTTCGGGGCAGCGAGGCCTATCGCCGGGCGATGGCGGGCGTGCTGACCCGCCAGGCGCTTTCGAATCTTCAAGATTTCGAGCGAGACGTAGCTGCGCTTTCTGAATCGCGCAAGATCGAATCTCCGTCTCTGGACTCGCAGCGGGAACAGTCTGAGGAGTCGGAGGTCACGCTGGTTATCAACGGCGAGGAGCGCACGCTGGCCGTGGGCCGCACCGAGCGCCTGCTGGATGCGCTGCGCAGCGCCGGATACACCAGCGTCAAGTACGGCTGCGGCACGGGCGACTGTGGCGCCTGCACCGTGCTCCTGGACGGTCGGCCCGTGCATAGTTGCCAAATGCGCGCGCTCGATGCCGCCGGACGCGAGGTCACCACCGTCGAAGCGCTGTCTCCAATCTCCAATCTCCAATCTCCAACCCCCAATCTCCACCCCATCCAACAGGCCTTCATCGAGACCGGCGCCATCCAATGCGGCTACTGCACCCCGGCCCAGATCCTCACCGCCAAGGCGCTCCTCGACCGCAACCCCGATCCCACCGAGGCACAGATCCGCGAGGCGTTGAGCGGCGTGCTGTGTCGCTGCACTGGTTACGTCAAGATCGTGCAGGCGGTGCAGCGGGCGGCGGCGATGTTGCGCGGCGAGGAGGTGGCGCCCTTCGATCCAATCGAGGTGACGTTGGCAGCGGACGAGTCGCCCGCCGATCTACTGGGCGAGTACTACCGCATCCCCGGCGACGGGCGACATCCGCGGACGCCGTTGGTCATCTCCCCGCCAGAGATGGCGGGTTTGGACGTGGTGGGCAAGGGGGAGCCCAAGGTGGACGGCGTCAAGCTGGCGGCGGGTCGCCCTGTGTTCACCGCCGACGTCGTAGGGGCGATTCGCGAATCGTCCCTGCTGTACGGCGCGCTGCTCACCAGCCCGCACGCCCACGCGCGCATCAAGCGCATCGATGCCAGCGAGGCGCGCGCGCTGCCTGGCGTGCACGCCGTGCTGACCCACGAGGATATCCCGCGTGTCAAGCACGCCTCTGGCGGGCAGAGCTATCCCCAGCCGCCGCCCTTCGATCAGGTGTGCCTGGACGACATGGTGCGCCACGTGGGCGACCGGGTGGCCGTGGTCGCCGCCGAGACGCCGGAGCTGGCCCGGCGGGCGCTGCGGTTGATCGAGGTGGAGTACGAGGTGCTGGAGCCCGTATTAGACGGCGAGGCGGCGATGCGCGATGGCGCGCCCGTCGTCCACGACGAGCCCGATACCGAGGGCATCTATGACGCCGAGCACAACATCGTGCACCATATCGAGGTCGAGGTTGGTGAGGCCGAGGAGGCGTGGAACGAGGCGGATCACGTGTTTGAGGGCACTTACCGCACCTCCCAACAGCAGCACGCGCACATCGAGCCGCACGTGTGCATCACCTACTGGGACGAGGACGGGCGCCTGGTGGTGCGCTCCAGCACGCAGGTGCCCTTCCACATCCGGCGCATGCTGTCGCCTCTGATCGGCCTGCCGGTCAAGCAGATTCGCGTGGTCAAGCCGCGCATCGGGGGCGGGTTTGGCAACAAGCAGGAGATGATCTTGGAGGACCTGTGCGCCCACCTGACCATCGCCACGGGCCGCCCGGTGCAGATGATGTATACCCGCCGCCAGGAGTTCACCAGCTCCCGCAGCCGCCATCCACAGGTGATGCGTTACAAGCTGGGTGTCACAGAGGGGATGGAGGTGGTCGCCGCGGAGTTGAACCTCATCGGTGACACGGGCGCTTACGGCACCCACGGCCTGACGGTGCAGATGGTGGCCGGACAGAAGGCGCTCACGCTGTACAACACGCCGTATTCCAAGTTCGTCTGCGATGTCGTCTATACCAACAAGCCAGCGCCGGGCGCCTTTCGCGGCTACGGGGCGATGCAGTGCTTTTTTGGGCTGGAGACACTGATGAGCGAGATCGCCGACCGGATGGGGTGGGACGTGGTCGCGTTCAAGCGCAAAAATTGGATCAAGGAAGGAGATGTCCTGCTGCTCTCCAAGGCCCTGGGCGAAGGGCGCGAGGGATACGAACAGACGATCCAGTCGAGTGGGTTGGAGGATTGCGTGCGGGTGGGGTTGGAGGCGACCGATTGGGCGGACAAGCGCGGGAGAAACCGGGTTTCTTCTGAGAAACCCGGTTTCTTGAGGAGAGGCATCGGGATGGCGGTGATGCTGCACGGCAGCGGCGTGGCCGGGCTGGACATGGGGGCGGCGACGATCAAGATGAACGACGATGGCTCTTTCAACTTGCTCATCGGCGCCACCGACCTGGGCACCGGCTCCGACACAATCCTGGCACAGATGGCGGCCGAGGTGCTGGGTGTGCTGCTGGAGGACGTGATCGTCTACTCGTCTGACACCGACTTTACCCCGTTCGACAAGGGCGCCTATGCCTCCAGCACGACCTACATCAGCGGCGGGGCGGTGCGCAAAGCGGCGCTTGACGTGGCCGACCAGATCAAGGCCCACGCTGCGCGGATGCTGGGAATGAGCCCCCCCTGTCCCTCCGGGGCATCCCCCCCGCGAGCGGGGGGGACCGAGGGGGGGCAAGGGGTGTGGACCTTGCGCGACCGCCAAGTCATCGCTCCTGATGGCACCGCGCTCACGCTGGCGCAGGTGGCCCTCAGCAGCCTGCACCAGCAGGAGCAACACCAGATCATCGCCAGCGCCTCCCACGTGAGCTCTGCCAGCCCGCCGCCCTTTGGCGCCCAGTTCGCCGAGGTGGCGGTCGATACCGAGACCGGCCAGGTCACCGTGGAACGGGTGCTGATGGTGGTCGACGCCGGGCGGGTGATCAATCCCATCACTGCCTCCGGGCAGGTGGAAGGCGGGTTGCAGCAGGGGGTGGGGTTCGCCCACTGTGAGGAGATGGTGTACGACGAGCAGGGCCGCATGGTCAACGCGCGCCTTGGCCCGTATCACGTCTACAAGTGCAACGAGATGCCCGAGCTGGAGGTCATCTTTGTGCAGACCGATGAGCCGACGGGGCCGTTCGGGGCCAAGTCTGTGGCCGAGATTCCACTGGACGGCGTGGCCCCGGCGCTGGCCGATGCTATCCACGACGCCACGGGTGTGTGGGTGCGCGAGGTGCCCTTCACGCCGGAGCGAGTGTGGCGGGCGCTGCGGCGTGGATAGTGCGAGGTGGTCAATGGTAATCGTTAGGGAATTGGAGGGAAAACTCTGATAAGGGGGTTAGCCGCGATGCGATATGAAAGTGTCTCTAGTTACTATTCTGGCTGGTGTTTTTCTTGTTGCCGCTGTCTCGCTTTTTGGGAAGCCCGCCGTGATTGTATCTGCATTGCCGTTGGATGCTCCCTGGACTGCTGATGAGCAGATCAATGTAAGCACAATTGATCCGTATAATTCCACGGCGATGGACGTCGACGGGGCGGGCAACACGTATGTACTTTGGCATGGGGACAGTGGTCAGTCCTTTTCTGACGCTGTTCGTTTTCGCTATCGTTCGTCTGGAGGCGTTTGGAGTGGTGAGGAGGTGGTAGCGATTCTTCCCTGTACTCTCGCCACCGTTGAGTGCGACATCGGGCTTGATATCGCCGCCGATGATGCGGGCAACGCGTATGCCGTGTGGGGCGATCCAACGAACCAGCCGGGTAACGTGTACTTTAGCTACCGCCCGGCGGGGGGGAGTTGGTCCTCTCCTGTGCAGGTCAACGATGTCTCGGCAAGTGCGCAGTGGTGCCCCAGTATTGCAGTCGATGGATTTGGAAATGCCTACGTGGTGTGGGAGGACTATCGCCACGGTGATCTCGACGACGAAGAAACGGACATATACTTTAGCTATCGCCCGAGTGGAGGGGGTTGGAGTTCGGACGTTAGGGTGAACGATGACGCGGCTGGTGCGAATGAAAACTGGTTGCCCGAGATCGCCGTGGACAGCACTGGCAATGCTCACGTCATTTGGATGTCTGATCGCACATCTTTGAATGACGTTTACTACAGCTATCGACCCGCCGGGGGGAGCTGGCAGACCAACGTAAGAGTTAACGATATTGCGGGGTCGCACGTTTGGTACTTTGATATTGCCGTCGATGGCTCAGGAAATGCCTATGTAGCGTGGATTGATGACCATGGTATGGATCATGACGTCCGCTTGGCTCATCGTCCCGCAGGAGGTAGTTGGCAGTCGAGTGAGCGGGTGAACTTGACCTCTTGTGACTATCCGGAAGGGGTAGCGGTTGCTGTTACTGATGGAGGGGCTGCAGTCGTTTTGTGGAATCCCGGATATGACACCGCACGGTACACCATGCATTCTAGATACAGGACGCCTGGGGGTTACTGGCGTGACGAGGAGCTCGTTCCCGATGCCTATAGCCCTGACCAGCTGTCCCAACCGCACGTGGCCATTGATGGGGTGGGCAATGCCTATGCCGTTTGGTCTGCGCAGCGAGACGGTGGTGAAGACGATGATTACATAGCCTCAGTAGATCCAATTTTCGTCACTCCGAGCGGAGCGAGGAGTCTCCCAATG
>CAZKDJ010000078.1:0-6589 GCA_964551295.1 uncultured Anaerolineales bacterium
GCACCAGCGACCCTATCTCGGTGCAGCCCAGGATGATCCCCTCGGCGCCACGGTCGGCCAGCGTCTGCACGATCCGCAGGTATTCATTTCGGGAGGTCGCTTCGATTTTGCCCAGACACAGCTCTTTGTAGATGACGCTGTCTACCAGGTCGCGGTTCGCCTCGTCCGGGACGAGCACGTTTAGGCTGTACGCGTCTGCCATGCGCCCCTTGTAGAACGCTTGCTCCATCGTAAAGCTGGTACCCAATAAACCCACCGTCTCGATGCCTGCGTCCTGCACGTGTTGTGCCGTGGCGTCGGCGATGTGCAGGAGGGGAATCCCTATTGCCTGCTCGATCTCTGGCGCGACCTTGTGCATCGTGTTGGTGCAGATGAGCAAAAAGTCGGCCCCGGCGGCTTCCGTCCCTCGCGCTGCGTCGATGAGAATCGACGCGGTGCCCTCCCAGTCTTCCTTGTGCTGGCGCTGCTCGATCTCGTGAAAATCGACGCTGACCATCGCGATTTTGGCGGAGTGCAGGCCTCCCAATCGGGCTTTTATGCCTTCGTTGATCAGATGGTAGTACGTCTTTGTCGATTCCCAACTCATACCCCCCAGTAAGCCGATCGTCTTCATCGCTCGCTTCTCCCTTTCATAAAAACAATCAAGCCGCCCCGTTGGGCGGCTCGCGTGTGTGCCAGATGGTGGCTACCGTCTGCCCAACGGGTTAGTACTCCTTCCCAACAATGACGACGGGGAGGAGACCATTGAACAGAACAACGACCAAGCTACGAGAATCTCTCATCTGGAAACTCCAAATTGGACTGCATTATAGCCGATTCGCCGGGTTTGTCAAATCGTGTTAAAATCTGGACGACCGATGAAGAAATCGATTCTTTCCTACATTCAAGCTGATACTCTGATGGAGGCCCGCCAAGCGGGTCAGGAAGCGGCGGTGGTGTCCCTGGACTTGGGACTGACCACCACGGAGGTGGCGCTCGAGTCGGCAGGCACCCGTCTTCCCGATGGGCAGCTCTTGGCCTGGCGCCACCTTGAGCAGATCGGCGACTCTGAGCGTGGCTGCTTTGTCATCGAGAATGGTGAGCCGCGAAAGGTGCAGTTCTTTTCCGAGGCCACCAACCGGCTCTATAGCCTGATGCCGACCGATAGTGCGCCGACGATGTTGGTTTCGGGGATCCCGATGCACCGCTTCAAGGGCGTCGATCCGCACCGCGACACGCTGCTCAAAATCAAGACCATCGCTCCGGTGAAGGGGCAGGTGCTGGATACGGCGACCGGCTTGGGCTACACGGCCATCGAGGCAGCCAAGACCGCCGAGCGCGTCACGACGGTCGAGGTCGCGTCGGAAGCCCTGGAGGTAGCGCGGCTCAACCCCTGGTCGCAAGCGCTGTTCGATAACCCCATGATCATCCAGGTCGTGGGCGACGTGTACGACGTTATCGAGACGCTCGGGGATGAGACGTTTGACAGCATCGTCCACGATCCGCCAGCCTTCAATCTGGCAGGCGATTTGTACTCGGGTGTATTCTACCGGGAGCTTTTCCGCGTGCTGAAACGCAGAGGTCGCCTGTTCCATTACATCGGCGATCTGGAGAGCAAGTCGGGCCGCGTGGTGTCCAAGGGCGCGGCGCGGCGATTGCAAGAGGCAGGTTTCAGGCGGGTCGTGCGCCGTCCCGAGGCGTTTGGCCTGGTCATATACAAGTGAAAGGGAGTGATGCCAGTGAGTCAAGCGAGTGAGCGAATCGAGCAACTGCGGCAAGAGATCAACCAGCACAACTATCGTTATTACGTGTTGAACGCCCCCATTGTCAGCGATGCTGAGTATGACGCGCTGATGGACGAGTTGCGGGCGTTGGAGGAGACGCATCCCGAATTGGTCACGCCCGACTCGCCCACCCAGCGCGTGGGCGAGCAGCCGGCCGAGGGGTTCACCAAGGTGGAGCACCCTGCGCCGATTCTCAGCTTGGACAAGGCCTCCAGTGGCGAGGAGATCCGCGCCTGGTGGGAGCGTGTGAGCCAGTTTATACCCGAGGATGCCCCGCCGCCGGCCTGGGTGGTGGAGCCCAAGCTGGATGGCCTGACGGTGGTGCTGCATTACAAGGATGGCCTCTTCACCCTGGGAGCGACGCGCGGAAATGGTCTCGTCGGCGAGGACGTGACCATCAACCTGCGCACCGTGCGCACCCTGCCGCTGCGCATCCCAATATCCCCCCTCCACGTTAGCGGGGGGGGACAGGGGGGGGCGGTGAGAGTACCCCCGCGCCTGGTCGTGCGCGGCGAGGCGATCATGCTGATCGAGGATTTCGAGGCACTCAACCGCCGCCAGGCTGAGGCGGACGAGAAGGTGTTCGCCAACCCGCGCAACGCGGCGGCGGGCAGCCTGCGCCAGCTCGCCCCACGCATCACGGCCACCCGGCCCATCACGCTGCTGTGCTACGCCATCGTCGATGCCGACGGCCCCGTTCCCGATACCCAGTGGGAGACGTTGCTCTACTTGAAGGCGTTGGGCTTTCCGGTCTCGGAGCACATCGCCCATTTCGAATCGCTGGACGAGGTGGTTGCCTACTGCGAGGGCTGGATCGACAGGCGCGACACGGTGCCCTACGAGGTGGACGGCCTGGTGGTCAAGGTGGACGACCTGGCGACGCGGGAGGCAATGGGCGTGGTGGGGCGCGCGCCGAGGGGTGGGGTGGCGTTCAAGTTCCCGGGCCGCGAGGCGACGACCGAGCTGCTCGACATTGGCATCAACGTGGGCCGCACCGGCGCGCTGACCCCCTTTGCTATTCTTGAGCCCGTTCAATTGGGCGGTGTCACCATCCGCAAGGCCACGCTGCACAATTTCGAGGATCTGCAGCGCAAGGACATCCGCGTCGGCGACACCGTCACGCTGCGGCGGGCGGGGGACGTGATTCCCTACGTCGTCGGGCCGGTGCTGGACAAGCGCCCGCCGGACGCCGAGCCCTACGAGCTGCCACAGGTGTGCCCCTCCTGTGGCGAGCCGGTGGTCTCGGCGGAGGACGAGGTGGCCGTCTATTGCGACAACGTCGCCTGCCCGGAGCAGCGCGTGCGGCGCGTGGGCCACTTTGCCGCCGTGATGGACATCGAAGGGCTGGGCGAGCGCACAGTGCAGCTTCTGGTAGAGCAGGGGCTGATCCACGATGCGGCCGATCTCTACGCCCTTAAGGACAAGCGTGATGAGCTGCTGGCTTTGGAGGGCTTTGCTGAGAAGAGCGTCGACAACCTGCTGGCGGCCATCGAAGCCACCAAGGATCGGCCCCTGTGGCACGTGCTGGGCGCTTTGGGCATCCGCGGGGTGGGGTGGACCATCGCCCAGTTGCTGGCCCAGCATTACCGCTCGCTGGACGAGCTGGCGGCGGCGAGCCAGGAGGAGCTGGAGGCCATCGAGGGGATGGGACCGCACACCGGCGGCGCCATCGTGGAGTGGTTCGAGCGGGCGCGCAACCGCGAGTTCGTCGAAAAGCTGCGCCGGGCCGGGGTCAAGCTGGAGCAGGAGGCGCCGGCCGGGCCAGTGGAGGGCGCGCTGACCGGGCTGACCTTTGTCATCACCGGCACGCTGCCGACGATGAGTCGCGACGAAGCCTCCAGACTGATCGAGCAGCACGGCGGCAAGGCGGTCGGCAGCGTCAGCGGCAACACAGATTATCTCGTGGTGGGCGAGGCGCCCGGCGGGTCCAAGTACCGCAAGGCGCAGCAGTTGGAGACGCCCATGATCGATGAGGCGCGATTGCTGGAGATGATCGAGCGGGGTAACGGCGAGAATCCTTGAAAATTATCAATACACCCGAGGGGCTGTGAATGTCGGGTGGGCGTGGATACACTCCACGCCCACTCGCGTTCGTTCTGCTGCCGAAAATCAGTCGAAGCGATTCCGGCGCTATTGCCGTTCGTTCACCGTGGATAGTGCCGGTCGAGCCCGCTTTCGTCCGCGCCCGTAACGGCATTCCGTGCGATGATGGGGAAGTAGTTGGTGTACTCGATCCCAGTGAACATGAGCACCCCCAACCTGGAGGTGTTCTGGTACGACTGGCCGGTCGGGTCGTTCCAGGTGACGACGCCGTCGCGACTGCCATCTCCGTCGGCGTCGTTGTTGACCTGGAAGTCGAAGCCGATCAGCACGCCGTCGCTCGGCGCGACTGCATCCAGCCGGATGGCCAGCTCTACGACGTAGCCACCGGATATGACCCGTGTCGCGCTGGTGAGATTATCGGTCGAGGCAGAACCACCAACGCTCTGTTCGTTCAGGTAGTTGACGCGGTACTGGCCGTCGTCTGATTCGTAGCTGGAGGTCTTGGCGTTGTTCTGGTCCACAAAGACCTCGATCGAATCCTGCTCCCAAGCGTTGCTTTCATCCGGCGCGCTCAACAGGGTATCGGACACGACGGCGTAGACGTACAGCCGTCCGGCGCCCCACATGGTCTTGACTGTCGCCGTGGCCTCCTTGACGCCCTCGACCAGGACGTCCGTGGTGATCGTGTTCGCGCCGGCCCAGGCGTCATCCTCGACCGCGTCGATGACGGGCAGGCCGTGGATGGCCTCCGTCGTCTTTACCGCGTCGATGAAGGTCAACGTACCCCAGTTGGCCGTGTCGGTATCCTGACTGTGGGTCGGGTCGTTCCACGAGATCGGGAAGGCGGGCTGGCTACCGTCGGTGACGCGCACGTCAAAGCCTATTTGGTCGCCGATGCTGGCCGTCGCGCTCAGCGGAAATGCCGCCTCCAACTGATACCCATTCGTATCAGTTACTACGGAGAACGACACGCCGAGGGACGGTGAGATCGTACCATTCTGGAACGTATAGTGCCAGTCGTCACTCCCGTAGGCTCCGGCCTTGTCGTTCTTTTCGTCGATAAAGATGTCGACGGTGTCGGTCACGTTCGCGGTGGTGTCCTCCACGTCCACGATCACGTACAGGTAATCGGCGTCCCAGCGGGTCTGGAAGTTGGCCGTGAGGGTCTCTGTCGCCTCCACCTCGATCCAGGGCAGCATGTCCCACAGGAGTTCGGAACTGCCGTCGACTGTCGGTGTTCCCTGGGGCACGTCTAGTGTCTGGATCAGCGGCGGTATTTCCGACAGGTTGCCGATGATGCCCCAGTAGGCGTACTTGGCCTGCTGCTGCTGGTCGAAGGGCATCGGTGCATCGACGCGGGGGATGGGCCGGTTCGTGAGCCACGTGTGATCGTCCGCCATACCCCAGAACGTCACCGAGCCGATGTGGTCCGCCTGGCGCTTGAACACCTCGAATATGTCATAGTAGCGGTAGCCCTGTTGGATCAAGAGCTCTTCCGGCACAGTGTCGTACGAGGTCGTGTTGTCGGTGTATACGCTCACGTCCAGCTCGGTGATGTGCACCTCTACGCCGAGCTCGGCGAACCGCTCGATCGTCGCCTCGATGGCGGCCGGCGATGGGTTATCGACGTTGACGTGCATCTGCATGCCGATGCCGCTGATGGGCACGCCTTGATTCAGCAGATCCTGGACCACTGTGTAGATACATTCGCGCTTGGTCGTATTCGTCGTGCCGTAATCGTTGAGGATCAGGGTGGCGCTGGGCACTTTTTCGTATGCTGCATTGAAGGCCACCGAGATATAGTCGCTGCCGGTGAGCGTGTACCAATTACTCCGCCGCATGCAGTCCGGCTGCGACTCGTCGATCACCTCGTTGACCACGTCCCAGACGTTGACCACGTCGCCGTAGCGCTCGGTGACAGAGTAGACGTGGGTTCTCAGACGATTCAGCACCAACTCTTTGTTCTCCGGTGTCGGCTCCAGCGTCTCGCCGAATTCGTCCTGCAGCATCCACTCGGCGTTCTGCTGGTGCCACTCCAGGGTGTGGCCGTGCATGACCATGCCGTTAGCTCTGGCAAAGTCGGCCAACCTGTCGGCGCCTGTCCAATCGTAGGTGCCTTCCGATGGGTGGATTGGCCCAGGCTTCATCACGTTCTCGGCGGTGAGGCTGTTAAAGTGATACGTCAACAATTGCGTGTGACGTATACTGTCGAGTTGATATGGTTCGAGCGCCGCGCCGATCAAAAAGGTGGTCGAGTAGGTCTCAGAGATCGACGGGATGTCGGTCTGGATCGGTGGCCGGGGCGGGCTCAGAATTATGACGTCGTCGAGGTAGAACTCGACATCAGCGCCGTCGCTCTCCACGTATAGGATCAACTGGTCGGAGACGCCGGCCGAATACTGCCCGTGCAGACACGCCCACTCTTGGTCAGTCACGCCTTCCAGGGGGCTGCGCACGATGTTGGTATACGTGGTATCGGTGAGTACCGTGCGCTCCATCGAAATGATCACTCTACTGTCTGGCTCTCCTGTTACTAATCTCACGCAGCCACTGATCTCGTACGTCACACCTGGTGCCAGCAGTGACGTCACGTCTACCTCAGCGCCGTGCCACGTTTTTGATCGCCCTGTCGTCAGGAGGCTGTTGGGGCTAGAGCGGAAGGTGTCCGACGTGACCTGCACGGCTGTGGTGACGGTGTCGGTGTGTGCCACCCAGCCCTGCGTCGTGTCGTCGTCAAAGTTGTATTCGGCGATCACGTCCGATGGTGGTGGAGATGTCATGAC
>CAZKDJ010000078.1:6689-17386 GCA_964551295.1 uncultured Anaerolineales bacterium
GCAGGCTGAGCACGTTCAGGCCGGCGCCATCATAATCATGCGTGCGCCCCGTTACTTTGAGGCTGTTGGGGCTCGAGCGCGCTGTGTCCGATACAACGGTGGTGGTCGAGCTACCGAATGGTCCCCAACCCTGCGGTGTGCCGTCGTCAAAGTTGTATTCGGCGATCACGTCCGATGGTGGTGGAGATGTCATGACGATGGTGACGTCGTCGAGGTAGAACTCGGCGGTCAGGTCGGGGCTTTGCACGTATAGTGTCAGCTCTGTGGCTGTGTCGGCATAGGTATACGAGCCTTGCACACAGGTCCAGCCGGAGTCGGTCACTTCATGCTCTCCCGTGGCGGCGATCCAAGGGTACGAGTCCGATCCACCGACGATTTGCTTCATCGTGATGATCGTCCTGGTGGGTACTTCTCCGGTGGCCAGCCGCGTGCACCCGCTGATGGTGTAGGTGGCACCTACTTCCAGCAGGCTGAGCACGTTCAGGCCGGCGCCATCATAATCATGCGTGCGCCCCGTTACCTCGAGGCTGTGGGTGCCTGAGCGCGCTGTGTCCGACACAACGGTGGTGGTCGAGCTACCGAATGGTCCCCAACCCTGATTGCCGGTTTCAAAGTCGTACGTGGCAATTACAGTGTCTTGCGGGGCCAGGGGCTTGGCGTCCGCCTCGGCCGCGGCCACGTCGAGCGAAGGCGCCAGGGGAAACACGAGGCTCGCGATAGAGACGAGCGCTGCAAAAAGGGAGAGGGGGTAGGCCCAAAGCCTTTTTGCGGGTGATTTTCTGAACGACATTTTGACCTCCTTTTCTTACTTGACAAGTTTTTAAATTTTGCAGCTATGGGAAATATTTCCAGAGAAGTATCGATTCTATGTCCTCTTGATCACCTCCCTTCTGTACGCGCTTTTGGCAATCCCTGATCTGGGCCCAGTCCAAGAATAACACCGTAGCATGGATTGAACTTGCCCGGACCGTGCATATTTCGGCAAGGATCGATCGGGTGGCTGGAAGGCCGTGGTCGATTGCCAAGTCTCAGTAGATCCAAATTCTTGGTGTGCACATGTGCGTGTTGATGAAAATCACCTGCGAAACCGTCATTCTGAGCGTAGCGAAGAATCTCCGCCCTGCATTGGGAGACTCCTCGCTCCGCTCGGAGTGACGAAAATTGGATCTACTGAGTCTGCTCATGATGTCGTGGAAATCGCGGAGCGCCCTCGAACAGGGCCTCCGCTCTGCCAAAGGGCACTATCCAATTAGGGACAGAGATAGTGACGAAAGGATTTTGTTGTCGACCAGCTGGGTAGCAGTTTTAGAGGGAATAAAATCTTGAACGTGACGTCAAAGGCGATCACAAGGTTTTTCATAGCTCCCCCGAGCGAATGTGAGCGCTCACAGATTTCCCTTGCTTGAGCGATATTCGAGCTTCTTAAAGTAAGATTGAGGCGTGAAAACGCTTGCAAACAGGGAATTGACACAGCTTTTAAGCACTAGAACGCGCCTTGTGAACGCTTGCAGGAATAATTGTACCATGCCGCAGGTGCTTTTGTCAAGGATTTTGTGAACGTTTGCGCAAACTTGGCTAGATGGTGTCCAAGGTCATCATATCCGTTTGCCCAAATTAGGGTCAGGCGTATAATACGGAGGGTGAGGGATGAACTATCGGTGCCTTGAGGGGGAAAGACGTTTTGGAATCCGCTGTGATACTCGAGCGCAACCGTGCCAGGCCGGTAAACCAGCGCCATCCGTGGATCTATTCCGGGGCGGTCGCTCGCGTGGCGGGCGATCCGGCGGATGGTGACATCGTCGAGGTGCGCGACACAGGCAACAATTGGCTGGCACGCGGATACATCAACCGGCGGTCGCAGATCGCGGTGCGATTGTTGACCTGGCGGCAGGATGAGCGGGTGGACGTGGATTTCTGGCGGCGGCGACTGGAGCGAGCGATAGCCGCTCGCCAAGCCCTCGCCGACGATCCGATGACCGACGCCTATCGCCTGGTGCACGCCGAGTCCGATTACCTGCCGGGGTTGATCGTGGATCGCTACGGCGACTGGCTGGCGGTGCAGTTCCTCACGCTGGGTGTTGAGCGGTGGAAAGATGAGTTGGTTCGTTTGCTGGTTGGTTTGTTGGATGGTGTACAGGGTGTGTACGAACGCTCTGACGTCGACGTGCGGGAGAAGGAAGGGCTGGCGCAGCACACGGGGTTGCTGTGGGGCGAAGAGCCGCCGCAGGAAATCGAGATCGTCGAGAACGGTCGGCACTTTCTGGTGGACGTGCGGCAGGGCCACAAGACCGGTTTCTACCTCGACCAGCGCGAGAACCGGGCGCGGCTTCCCGCTTTCTGCGCCGGGGCCGAGGTGTTGGACGCTTTCTCCTACGTCGGCGGATTCAGCGTCTACGCGGCGGCGGGCGGGGCGAAGGGGGTGACGCTGGTCGATGAGTCGGCACCGGCGCTGGAGCGAGCGCAACGCAATTTCGCCCTTAATGGGTTCAGGAGTGTGGACGTCGAATACGTCGAGGGTAACGTGTTCAGCGTCCTGCGCGGCTATCGCACCCAGGAGCGCCGGTTCGACGTCGTGGTGCTCGATCCGCCCAAGTTTGCCCACAGCGGGCGCGAGGTCAAGCGGGCGGCGCGGGCGTACAAGGACGTCAATCTGCTGGCGTTCCAACTCCTCAGGCCGGGCGGGGCGCTGTTCACTTTCTCCTGCTCCGGCGCGGTGTCCGCTGATCTGTTCCAAAAGATCGTCTTTGGCGCGGCGCTGGATGCGGGACGGGACGCGCAGATCGTCGGCCATCTGGCGCAGGGGGCCGATCATCCCGTGGCGCTGACCTTTCCCGAGGGAGCGTACCTCAAAGGATTGATCTGTCGGGTTTAGTGAATCCAGTACTCTGGGGGAGGTTTCAAAGTGATATTGAGTCTGTTGGCGTACGTGCCTTTTCTGGTGATCGCGTTGGTCGCACAATGGAGCGAGCGCCAGCGCGTGATGTGCTGGGTGACCTTTGGTCTCATTTTGTTGTTCGATGCGTTGGTGGCGTTGGGCGGGCTGTTTGCGCTGCTGCTCGGCCTGACCCCTCGATTTCAACGCCTGCTCGTCGCAGCTCAGCCGGGCCTGACGGCGGCGGCCTGGAATTTGTTCGGACTGATCTTGCTCGGCACGGCGTTGCTTGCCCCTGTATTGCTGCTGCCCGTGGTGCGGCGCTTGTTGGCCCGTCTTATCCCGATCGACGCGAATTCAAACGTCCATGCCACAGCACTGGCGTTGGCCGTTTTGGTAATGGGGCTCAATCTGTCCCAAGTGCCGCTGATTGGTGGTTGGGATGCCCTCGCAGCCAGCGCCGCTCGGATTCCCTTCCTGACTCTGCTGATTTCGAATTTGCCCATTGGACTGTTTCCTTTCCTCGGCGTTGGGCTGTTCATCCGCCGCACGCCGCGCGAGACGGTGACGCGCTTGGGGTTGGAGCGGCTCACATGGCGACAGGTTGGTTTGACGGTGTTGCTGGCAGCAGCCATCTTGACGTTTTACTATGGGGTGGATTGGATTTGGCGCACCGTGCACCTGGAGAGTTACGAGATGATGGAGGCGTTGGGCGAGGTGCTGTATGGCGGGGCATCGGGCCTGTGGAAAGCTCTTTTGGTCAGCCTCGTCGCCGGTGTGACCGAGGAGCTTTTCTTCCGTGGTGCGGTGCAGCCGCGCTTTGGCCTTTTGCTCACCGCGGTGTTCTTTACCGCCGCGCATGTGCAATACGGTTTGACCTTGGCGGCGGTGGAGGTTTTCGGCGGCGCCTTGGTGCTCGGCTGGCTGCGTCGGCGCACGAACACGACAGCCTGCATCCTGCTGCACGTACTTTACGATGTCAGCGCGTTATTGATCTTCCCGTTGCTTCCATAGGCGACCGTCGATCTGCTCAGCCCCAAAACTGGGGCAGGTATCTGCGGTTCGTCTCCAGCAAGTCGTCCAAGACTGTCTGCACCTTGTCGGCAGATGGTCCGAGGGGATGGGCCAGCAGCGCTTCGTAGGCCGCTTTGCGGTCACCGTGGACGGCGGCCTCCACGGTCAGGATCTCGTAGCTTTTGACGTGGGCCAGGAGGCCAAAACAGACGGGCGGCAGTGGCTTGGCGGGGATCGGGTTGATGCCGTCGGCGCCCACGCGGCATGACATCTCCAGCACCCAGTCCGCCGGCCAGCCGGGGACGGCACCCTGGTGCACGACGTTGACGACGTGGTTTTCCCCCAGATCGTTGTAGTGGGCGTTGAGGAGCTGGGTGGCGACGGTGGAATAGTAGGCCCCGCCGCGCTTCATCAGATCCCCCGGCGGCTCCGTTCGGTTCGGCTCGGCATACTCCCGGAGCAGCGTGTCCTCGATCTCCATCACCTCCTCCGCCCGCGAGGGCGGCCACTTTTCCTGGGCGGCCAGCTTTTTGTCGGTGTAATAGTAGTATTCCAAATAGTAGTTGGGGATCATCCCTAGAGTCTCGATCGTGGCGACGTCCCACTCTGGCTCTGATGCCTGCTTGAGCTGGTCGAGAAAGCCGGCAAGGACCATCGGCCAGATGTCTTCTCCGTCCACCGTGAACCCATAGTGCCAGGAGAGGTGGTTCAGGCCCAGCGTCTTTAGCTCAGCGCGGTGCGGCTTGATCTTATGTCCCCACCTCTCCAGTCCTTCCAGGATCATCATCTTGGCGTTGAGAGCCGCGTTGCACACGCCCACCGCCGGGACGTCAGACGCATAGCGGCTGACGGCTTCGGTGACCAGGCCGGCGGGGTTGGCAAAGTTGACCAGCAGCGCTCCCGGGGCCAGTTCGCGCATGTCTTTGGCGACGCCCAGGATCACGGGGATGGTGCGCAGTCCCTTGGCCATGCCGCCCACGCCCGTGGTCTCTTGGCCGATCAGGCCATGCCGCCGGCCCAGGTATTCATCCTCCCGCCGGGCGGCCATGCCGCCAACGCGCAGTTGGGTGATGACGTAGTGGGCGTCGCGGATGGCCTCGCGCTGGTTCGTGCTCAGATGCACCGCAAAGGTAGAGCCTTGGCTCCTCACCATGCGTTGCGCGAACCCGCCTACAATTTCCAGCCGCTCTGGCGAGATGTCCATCAGCCACAGCTCGTCCAGTGGGAAGGCATCTGTACGGGCCAGGAATCCGTCGATCAGCTCGGGGGTATAGCTGGAGCCTCCGCCGATGACGGTCACTTTTAGCATGTCGACCTCCTTGAACCAAGTTTTGGTTAGCGCGCACATCCGTTGGGCTATGCGGGACAAGATGCCATCTTGTCCATTTATCCCAGAGCCTATGCGCGCCAACAAGTTTTGTCTATGCTCAAGGGCCTTTGCAAGCGTTTACGTTATACGGTGAGAGGGAGCTTTTGTCAAGGCGGCGCTTCAAGCCCTGCTTCAAAAATCACTTGAAGCAGGGCCGAAGGAGGCTTATAGACCGTTGAGGGAGAGATGAGATTGTTCAGTATGTATCTTTGCGCAGGGCTCGCGTTGCCAGCGTCAGGAACAGTGCCAGGAACAGGCTCAACGCCCCGAGATCGGCCAAAAGCATCACAGGATTGAGTGATCCCAGCACCGACTGGCGTATTGCGTCGACGGCGTAGGTGAGCGGCGTCAGGTAGGCTATGGGGCGCAGGAAACCGGCCATAGCCTCCAGCGGCACGAACACGCCAGAGACGAAAAGCATGGGTAGGCGTATCAGGTTCATTGGCACCATGGCGTTGGGTATTTCCTGGGCACGAGCAGCGAAAGGGATGCCAAAGGCGGAGAACGTGAGAGCGGATAACACCACGCTCAATGCCAAGAGTAGCGAGTTGGCGATTCCCATCCCCAGCAGGGTCACTCCGATGAGCAACGGCACTAACGACATCGTCAGGCCAAAGACGAAACCACTCAGTGTCTTGCCCAAGATGATGGCAAAGGGCGAGATGGGGGCGCTCAACAGCCTCTCCAGGGTTTTGGTTTTGCGCTCCAGTGGCAGCAC
Source organism: uncultured Anaerolineales bacterium (assembly GCA_964551295.1). Taxonomy (GTDB): domain Bacteria; phylum Chloroflexota; class Anaerolineae; order B4-G1; family B4-G1; genus JAFGED01. The sequence goes on from CAZKDJ010000078.1 coordinate 12,663, forward strand.
CGATGGTCCAATGGATCCTGCGGCGAAAAATGAGGTGATAGCCGTCAGGCCAGGGATGAGCATGGCCGGCTCGATAGAGCGTCCCATGGTAAAGGCCAGATAGGTGAATCCAGGGAAGAAAAAGCCCATCATGATCACTGGCGGCTTTAGGTAATATCTCCCAATGTCCTTTTTTGCGATGCAAATAGCTCCCAAAAGCTCTTTGATCATATTAGTATAAACTAATATATATGAACAAAAAAAGAGCTAACCCATAGCAAAACCCTCGCCCAGCGTTTCTTGGAGAGCGGATTTGTACTTTTCCAATCCGTCCTGGTCTAGCGAGTAGTGTACGAAGGTGCCACGCCGTTCTCCTTGGACGAGGCCGGCCTGCCGCAGCACGCGCAGGTGCTGCGAGACGGCCGATTGGGTGACGCCCAGCCTGTGAGCCAGGGCATTGACGCACAGGAACTTTTGCCCGTTGCACTTGCCCTGGCACACATCCGGCGATTGGTCGCTCAACAGCTTGACCAATCGCAACCGGGTGGGATCGGATAGGGCTTTGAATATCTCGGCTACTTTTTCTATTTCGTCCATCTGTTTATATTAGTACTTACTAATACGTTGAAATCATATCATGACTTTTGTGGTGTGTCAAGAGGAATTCTGCCCGATTTTTGGCGTCATCTTGACAAACGGCAGCTTCACGATTATAATCGCCCGGACTTTCAGGCTCGCCAGCTTGACGCTTAATAGTAAATGGCGATATAACAATACCACAAGAGGAGAAAGCAAGGCATGGAAGAAGTTATGTGGCACGCGATAGATCCGCAAGGGGCCTTGGAAAAGCTGGGCTCCAGTGCTGAGAGGGGGTTAACTTCGGATGAGGCAAAGAAGCGGCTGGCCAAGTATGGGCCAAATGCACTGACCGACGAAGGCGGGACCAAGGCCTGGGAGATCCTCCTTAACCAGTTCAAGGACGCCTTCGTGATCATGTTGTTGATCGCTGCCGTTTTGTCCTATTTCATTGCATGGTATGAGGGAACGGGTGAGTACGCCGACTCGATCCTCATCGCCATCATCGTCGTCCTGTCTGCCGGCGTCGGCTTTATCCAGGAGTATCGCTCCGAAAAGGCCATGGAGGCCATGCGCAAGCTGACGGCTCCCACGGCGCGCGTGCTGCGCGGTGGGCACGAGTCAATCATCGCCGCTCAAGAGATCGTTCCCGGCGATATCGTCCTTTTGGATGAGGGAGATCGCGCCCCGGCCGATGCGCTTCTTCTGGAAGTGGCAAGTTTGAAGACGAACGAGGCTCCGCTGACCGGGGAGTCCACGCCGATCGACAAAGTCGTTGGTGCGCTTCCCGAAAAGACGGCGGTGGGCGACCGCAAGAACTCGGTGTTCATGGGAACGCACGTCGTCTATGGTCGCGGTAGGGCCATGGTCACGGCCACCGGAATGCAAACCGAGTTCGGCAAGATCGCCGGCGCAGTGCAGGCCATCGAGGAGGAAAAGACGCCCCTTAATGAGAAGCTGGATCACCTGGCCAAGCGTATGGGTGTCATCGTTATTGCTTTGTGTGTGATCATATTTGGCATCGAGGTCTATGAATTGGCCTGGGTGGCCGAGCATGCTTTCCGCATCAATGTCTTGTTGGATAGTTTCTTATCCGCGATTGCCCTGGCCGTGTCTGCGGTGCCGGAGGCGTTGCCTGCCCTGGTGACGGTGACCCTGGCCATCGGCGCTCGCGCGCTGGCCAAGAACAATGCCCTGGTGCGCAAGCTGGCCTCGGCCGAGACCTTGGGTTCCACCACCGTCATCTGCGCCGACAAGACCGGCACGCTGACCAAGGGCGAGATGACCGTGCGCCGGATATACGTCAACGGCCAGATGGCCGAGGTTTCAGGGGCTGGCTACGAGGCCTCTGGCGACTTTTGCTACGCAGATGGCGCTACCTGCGATCCTCAGGCGGACGAGCACTTGAGCTTGCTGCTGAGGATCGGCGCTCTATCCAACAACGCCCACTACGACGGTGATAGAATCCTGGGCGATCCCACCGAGGGAGCCCTCATCGTGAGCGCGGCCAAGGCGGGGATGGCGCTGAGCGATCTGCAGGAGAAGTATCGGCGCATTGGCGAGATCCCCTTTAGCTCCGAGCGCAAGCGCATGACGACTGTCCATAAAGCGGCAAATCCCGGGACGGTGGCTTACGTCAAGGGCGCTCCCGAGATCGTGCTGGCGCGCTGTACGCACGTTTTTGAAAACGGCAGCGCCCAGGAGCTCTCCGATAGCAAGCGGCAGGAGATATTGCAGACCAACGAGCGGATGGCCGCCGACGCGCTGCGTGTGTTGGGGCTGGCCTATCGCGAGCTCCCTGCCGATATGCAGGATTTCACCGAGGACGCGGTGGAGCGGGACCTGGTCTTTGTGGGCCTGCAAGGCATGATCGACCCGCCGCGCCAGGAGGTGATCGACGCAATCAAGTTGACCAAAAAGGCCGGGATGACCAGCGTGATGATCACGGGCGACCACCGCCTGACGGCGGCCGCCATTGCCAAAGAGATCGGCATGATCGACGAGATCAGCGACGAGGTCATCATGACCGGGGCGCAATTGGACGAGATCAGCGACGAGGAGTTTGAGCAGGTCGTCGATAAAGTGCGCGTCTATGCTCGCGTCTCCCCGATGCACAAATTCAAGATCGTGGAGGGCTGGAAGGCCAAGGGCGAGATCGTGGCCATGACGGGCGACGGCGTGAACGACGCGCCAGCCCTCAAGCGGGCCGACATCGGCGTGGCTATGGGCATCACGGGCACCGACGTGAGCAAGGAGGCCTCAGACATGGTGCTGGCCGACGACAACTATGCTACCCTGGTGCGCGCCGTCGAGGGTGGGCGCGTGATCTTTGATAACCTACGCAAGTACATTCGCTTCCTCATCGCCTCCAACTTTGACGAGTTGATCCTCATCGGCGGTTGGACGCTGCTGGGCTTCCCGTTGCCCATGTTGCCGATCCAGATCTTGTGGATCAACTTGGTCACCGACGGTGCGCCGGCCATCGCGCTGAGCATGGATCCGCCTGAGAAAGGGATCATGGATCGGCAGCCGCGCAATCCACGGGCGGGCATCTTTGACGGCATGCTGGGTTTTATTCTCCTCTCTGCTTTTTCCCAGCTCTTGGGCAGTACTCTCTGTTTTGCGTATGGTATGGGGCTGCTTGGTCAAGGTGGGCTGGGGATATTTCCCACGGTGATGGAGCCGAACTATGAGCAGGCAGTCACGATGACGTTTCTACAAGCTGCAATACACGAGCTGTTTGTCATCTGGAACTGCCGCTCGGAGACGCGCTCCCTGTGGCGCATGGGCAAGCGGAATTTCAACAATACCTTCCTCGTGGTGGGCACGTTGGGGAGCATCGCGCTCTCGATCAGCCTCATGTTCTTTGAGACCACGCGCGAGTGGTTTGGCCTCGTGCCGCTGACCTGGCAGGAGTGGCTGTTTGCGCTCGTAGTGGCCAGCACCGGCCTGTGGTTTGTGCTGCCTGAGTGGTTCAGCGTGGTCGCCCCGTGGTTGAAGAGGACGTTTGGTAAAAAGGCTGCGGCCTGATTTAAGTAGTTCCCGATAGCAAAAGCCCCGTCATTGCGATGGGGCTTTTGATGTCTTGTGGGGCAAATTGGCAATTTGCCCTACCTACTCGCTGATCCCCCACCAGTACATGTCCGCCAGCTTCTGGTGTTCCTCGCGCAGGCGGGCGTAGCTTTCGTACCGGTGCTCACTCACCAAGCCATCCTCTACTGCCTGGATGACAGCGCAGCCCGGCTCCACGGTGTGTGTGCAGTCGGAGAACTGGCAGTGGGTGACGAAGGGCGCAATGTCGGGAAAGTAGGCGTCCAGTTCCTCCGGGTCGACGTCGAACAGGGCCAGGGCGCGGATGCCAGGGGTGTCGGCCACCCAGCCGCCTTCTTCTAGGGGGAAGAGCTGGGGCACGACGGTGGCGTGGCGGCCCTTGCCGGTGGCCTCGCTCACCTCGCGCACGTGCAGCCCTAGGCCGGGCTGGAGGCGGTTGAGCAGGCTGGTCTTGCCGGTGCCCGATGGACCTACGAGTACAGAAATCTTTCCCTCGAGCCGCTGGCCAAGCTCTTTGATGCCTCTCCCTTCCAAGGCGCTGGTGTATATGACCGGATAGCCGATTTTCTCGTAAACGCCGAAAAGGTCGCGCGCTTCTTTGCGTTTGACCAAGTCGATCTTGTTGGCGCAGATGACGAGGGGGATGTGCTGGAGCTCGGCGCCCACCAGCAGGCGGTCGAGCATGCGCAGGCGGGGATCTGGGTCGGCGCAGGCAAAGACAAAGATGGCCTGATCGGGGTTGGCGACGATGACCTGCTCGCGTTCGGCCAGGTAGCCGTCGCGGCTCCAGCGACGGGCGCCACGCCCACCTGGTCTCGGGGCCAGCCGGGCCAACGCCCGCTCTCGCTCGGCCACCTCTTCGATCATGCCGGTGCCATCTTCGACCAGGCTGATGCACACCCGATCTCCGACAGCGACCAGGTCCGTATCGCGCCATTCCTGCTTGAGTCGCCCGCGCACATGGCAGACAAAGTCGCCCACGTCGGTATGAACGGTGAAAAAGCCGCTCTGTGCTTTGATGATCAGTCCGTCGAGTAGCTCAGACATAAAGGCAAATGACAAATCAAATTGCAAATGTATCTTCTCAAAAAGTAGGGGCAAGAGTAAGTCGGATTGCC
>CAZKDJ010000079.1:0-17286 GCA_964551295.1 uncultured Anaerolineales bacterium
ACCACCGACACGCCGCGGCCGAGGACCGCGTTGACGAGCAGCGACGTGACCGCCTGCCCAATGGTATAGATGGTATTCAGTTCCTGGAGTTGGCGCTGCAGCTGCTCGTTGGCGGTCAGCAGTTGTTGGGTGAGTTGATCCCGCTCCTCGCGCAGTCGATTGGCAGCCAGGACGCGCTTGATTATCTTCTGCATCTCTTGGGGATTGATGGGCTTGACGACGTAATCGCGCGCCCCCAGCCGGAAGGCGTCGACAACCATCTCGGTGGCTTCGAAAGCGGTGGTAAAGATGACGGGCAGTCCCGGCTGCTGCTCTTGCAACGCCTTCAGCACGTCGAGCCCATCCATCTTTGGCAGCCGCATGTCGAGGATGACCAGATGGGGCTGCTTGTCCAGGGACAGTCGAAGCCCATCCTCGCCATCCCAGGCGACGATGGGCTGGCAATCGAGTGGCTGGAGCACCTGCTCGATCAGCATCTGTTGTGTGTCAGGGCTATCGTCTATGATCAGAACGCGCTTTTGCGACACGGGGCCTCTCCTGAATCCGCATTTAACTATACACGTTTTCGCGTTCTAGGTCAACTGCTGTCGAGACTGGAGAGAGCAGGTCTACCAACTTACGTTGCCTTCCCGCCGGGAAGGCGCGTCTTCCACGGGAAGACGGCATCCTCCGCTCATCAGTCGCCTTCAAAGTAGTAGAGAGACGGAATCTGCGCCAGCGCGCGCCGCAGCGCGGGCTTGAGCCGGTCGTAGGCCCAGGTGGCCTCTACGTCCCGCAACTGGGGCGTACCCAGCAGGTGCCTGACCAGCCGCATGGCGTTGACGCCCCCGCCCACGTCCTCACCCTCTCGCAGAAGCGCATGGACAGCATTCTCGACGAATGTCGGCGTTAATTGCGGCTGAATCTCCTCGACTCGCTGCCTCAACTCCTCGTAGCTCATGCTTCACCTCGCCAAGTCTCTTCGAGAACGAGTGTGTATCGCCCGTAACCGTCGATGTAGAAAGGTTGTTCCGTGGCGCCAGCTTCCATTTTCTCCAGTAGCGTCCGCGCTACATAGATCGTCAAGTCATCGGCGTCAAATCGAACGTACTGTGCCGGGTTGTCTGGCGCCCCCATCCGACCGGACGGGCCGTCGAAGAAGGTTCATCACCCCATGCAGATCAGCCGCCAGGCGACGTTCAGAACGCCGCCACGCTTGCGGATGAATTCCCGTGCCCAGGACGAAGACACCTCGGTTTTCACACCATCCTCCTCGCCGGCCTCTTTGCACAAGGTGAGCGTCTATCTCCTATGCCGTGCGGAGCCACTCTACGATCTCTTCCCTGCGCGGCACGCGCCCGGAAGGTTTGACCTCCTCCTCGTCGATCACCAGCGCGGGCGTGCTGACGACGTCGTAGGCCATGATGGCGTCCAGGTCTTTGACCTTGGTGAACGTCGCTTCGACGCCCATCTCGGCGGCCACCTCGCGGGCCAGCTTTTCCAGTCGCTCGCACTTGGCGCACCCCCCACCTAGAATCTTGATCTCCATTCCAATCTCCAATCTTGCGTATTTGCGCACTTGCAAACTTGCTACTTGACGAACAACCCGAAAATCAGTCCCGAAAGCGTGCTGAAAATCGTCACCAGCGCTACGTACACGGCCGTCTTTTTCCGGCCGATCACCGAGTTGGTGATCAGGATTGACTGCAGGCTCAGCGCCGGGTCGGCCAGCAGGTAGGCCAGTAGCGGCCCGCGGTGCATCCCCAGCGAAAGGAACGTCTGCGCGACGGGCACCTCGACCAGCGTGGGAAAGTACATAAAGACGCCGAACAACACGCCGACCAAGTTGGCCCACACCGTGTTGCGCCCGGCCAGGGTCTCGATCCAGGTCGCGGGGATGATGGTGCGCGCCATCCCGGCCACAAAGACGCCCACCAGGAGCAGAGGGATGATCTGCTTGACAAAGCGCCACGTTTCCCACAGCCAATCCTGCACCTCGTACACGTCAAAGCGCCTGATCGCCATCCACCACACGGCGGCGATGAGCGCGACCTCGGTGATCAGCTTGCCAGTGACGCCCACGCTCAGGCCTTGTCCTGAGCTTGTCGAAGGACCATCACTGGCCACGACCTTGAACGAGGCCACCACCAGCGTCAGGCTGATTAGCCCCAGCGCCGCGTACGTCCATCCGTTGATCCCTTCGTCCACCTTGTTCAAACCCAGCCAGGCGGCAATGCCGATGAGCATCAGTAGGCCGATGAGGAACACGCCGTAGACGCTCACCCCTTCGATGCCCAAGCTGGGGTTCGGGGGCACCACGCTATCCAGCCAGGCTTGGAACTCGCCGGCCCACGCGCCGGGGAGGGTGAACGTGGCATAGCTGTTCGTCAGCAGCCCCACCTGCAAGGTGCCCGCGATCAGCACGGCCAGCAGCAGTGCGAAAAAGGCCCACGTGCGGGCCGGTACCTGAGCATCTTGAGCAAAGGCTCCGCCGCCGTCTGGGGCGCGCGTTTTGTCTTCCCGTCGAAAGAACCAAGCCATCAACAGCCCGATGCCGATGCCGAACAGGGCCGAAAGCACGATCCGCGCCAGGGCGATGTCCATCCCAATCTGCACGCCGGTGAAGGTAATGGCCAGGATGTTGATCGCCGGGCCGACGAAGAGGAAGGTGAGTGCCGGCCCCAGCCCGGCCCCTTTCTTGTAGATGCTGGCGAACAGCGGCATGATCGTGCACGAGCACACCGCCAGCACAAATCCACCAAACGCCGACGCCGGGTAGGAAATCCACTTGGGGGCATCCCGGCCCAGGTACTTGGTGACCGCCTCCTTGGGGATCAGCACCGAAAGCGCGCCGGCGATGAAAAAGGCGGGCAGCAGGCACAGCAGCACGTGCGCCGCCAGATAGGCGGCCAGGCTGCCCATCCCGGTTTGTAAGAGCACCGCGAGATATTCCAAAGCATTCATGATTCACCTCTATGAGTTATATGCAATGCACTGCATATTCTACGCCAAAAAAGAAAGCCTACTCTGGCCGCGTCCCCACGACGACGTGCACGCAGCCCCACGGACCGTACTCCTCCCGCTCGACCACCAGCCCGTGCGCCTTCATCAAAGGTACCTCGTCTCGCATATAGTCGCCGAACGCCTCCCACAGCCGCGCCAGCAGGTGGGCGAAGAGGTTTCCGTCCGCTGCCTCTCCCGCGTCTACGATGATCACTTTTCCGCCGGACTCGATCATGCGCATCATCTCGTCCAGCGCCCAGTCAGCATCGGGAAAGGCGCTGAAGACGAAGGTGGAGAGCACGGCGTCAAAACGGCCATCGGGCCAGGGCAGGGCGTACGCGCTGCTGACGCACAGATTGGACTCGCGGCCGCGTGCAGCCAGCCGCCGCTTGGTCAGGCGCACCATCCCCGGCGCCCGGTCCAACCCCGCCATCTCGTACCGCTCGGCCAACTCCACGTGCAGTCGGCCGCTCCCAAAGCCGATCTCCAGCAGGCGGCTGCCCGGCGGCGGCAGATAGCGTAGCGCCCGCTTGCGCAGCCGGTGGGTGGTGTTCGCCGTGAACCAGTCAACGGCGTCGTACAATCCGGCGAGCCGGTCGTAGACGGGAGCCCAGAAGTGACGCTGTATCTTTTCACGCATCAGAGCCCTCCGGCGAGCATTTGGGGCACGGGCAGTTCTCCGGGCGCGTGGGCTCCCCCGCTGGCCCCAAGATCTCTTCCAGCAACCGAGCCGCCTGTGGATCGTCCAGCCGGTAGTAGACGAGCAGGCCGTCCTTGCGGTCCGCTACCATGCTGGCCTCCCGCAGCACGCGCAGCTGCTGGGATACGTAGGCCTGGGGCCGTCCCAGCACGGCCTGCAGGTGACATACGCACGCCTCGTCCCGCCGCAGCTCATCTAGAATCTGGAGCCGCGCTGGATGAGCGAATAAGCTGCAGAGTTGGGTCGCCTGGCGATAGGTGACTCGTTTCATCTTATCACTATATGCATTAGGATGCATATATTATATGACAATATTACCCCTTGTCAAGGGACAGGGGCAAAGACCTAAAGGTCTATTTGGGATCTTTAGGGTCTGACCTAGCTGATCATACCGGCTTGCAGGTGGCGTGAAGGTAGGCAAAGTCGCCGCGTGGGGGAGCCAGGTCGATGATCTCGACGATCTCGAACTCTTCACCGCCCAGCGTGACCGGATCGCCGACCTCCGGTGGAAGGTCTTGGTTGACGATCTCCCCCGGGTGTTGTTCGCCCACGACGACGTAACTGACCTTGTAGATCATACCTCTTCTCCTGCCAATCCCATCTGCAGGTTGCGATGGCGTAGCTTGAAGGAGAGATCAGCGGCGATGTTGCGCATCACGATGTAGCCGATGTCGTGATTCCCCTCGCACAGACCGACCAGGGCCTGGCGAGGGACGACAAAGAGCGTGGTGCCATCTTCGGCGCAGCGCACCGTCGCCGAGCGCGCTCCTCGATCGATCAGTCCCATCTCACCGAACACCTGCCCCCGGCCCAGGCGGACGATGGGGTTTACCTGGAGTCGTCCCGGCACGTCGGGTACGACGCCCTGGGAGACTTCTACCTCGACCATGCCTTGGCAGACGATATAGATCTCGTCTGAGGGGTCTCCCTCCTCGATGATGATGTCGCGTGCGTTGTAAACCTTCTCCTGACCTAGGTCGATGATCTGCTCGATCTGCTCGGGCGTGAGCGCGTAGAATAACTCGCTGCGGCGCAATAAATCGGTAACTGACATTGACATGCCTGCCTCCTTCTGACCTATGCGCACTTGGTACCCTACTTACATTAATGATATTGTACCATGAAAATGTCACTTTTGGCGAATCGCGCGAGCGGGCGGGGACGTTTGTGTCCGACGTGGCTCGAGGATCAGCTTTCGGGAAGGTGTACCCTGAACGTGACAAATGCCTTTCGCTCGCCCACGTGCTTGAACGAAACTCTGAATTGTGCTAGAATACGGTACACCTTTCAAGGGAGCAAATGGATGCCAAACGAGGAAAAGAAGTCAAGTTTCGAGGAATGGATGACCGAGGAGCGGGCGCGGTTGAAGAAAGGGTTCGAGTATGAGCCCAAACCTACCACCAGCCGCAACCCCAGCGCCAGCGGCGACGTGCTGGCCGGTCTAGGGCTGGGTGCGGCGGTGGTCGGCGGGGCGGTGGCGCCCCATCCCAACCCGGCGACTTTCGAAGGCGTCAAGGCCTCCGTCATCACCGACGCCCTCAAGTCGGATCTCACCAGCGATGACACCCAGGTACAGGTGAGCTACACCGACGATTCGACCGTGGTTACCCTCCTGCTGCAGCAAGCGCAAAGCTACCAGTTCCTACCCGCGCTGACGGTGACGCTGTTGGAAAGGGCTGGCGCACTGACGGTCACCTTGGGCGACCTGGACAAGAGCGTGACGAGGGGAGCGTGGACCTCCATCGGCGGGACGATTGTGGAACAGGGAAAAGGCTTGCTCCGCAGGCGGCGCGGCCCTGCTGGATTGCTCGACGCAGCCGGTGAATTGATCGAGGACATCGGCGAGGTAGCTGAAAGCGTCGATGACCTAGCGCTGCCCAAGCAGGTTTGGGCGGTGATCGACCGGGTGGGCAAGGCGGCGGAGGAAGGCTATCTGGAGGAGAAGCGACTGGAGGAGGAGGCGTTGCGGCGGCGGGAGGAGGCCGAGCGGGCGTGGACGCACTGTCCATCCTGTGGGCGAGCGTATCGTCCTGAGGAAGCCCAACACGTGAGCTGTCCCTCGTGTGGCGGGACGCGCGGGGACAAGCCGGATTGGCTGTAGAGTTGCCCCGCGGCCTTTTGGGCAAAGGCTCAACATCTGACTGACAAAAACCTGTAGTCACGGTTTCCAAACCGCGCGCGATTGCCGTGCAAAGCACGGACAAAATCGCGGCCACACAGTGCTATCAATGCCTAGGGGAAGAGAGGCAAGTTCGTCCTTGTAGAAGAGCCAACTTCCCCCACGCATCTGACACGCGTAGCGAGTGCAAGTAGCGGCGCTCAAGTAGCGAAAAGCGAAATGGGGAACACGAACATAGAGACAAGATGGATTGGCAGTATACGCCTTACGTGTTTCCTCTACTCATGGCGGCGACTATAGCGACGGTGCTCGCTTTGTTCGCCTGGCAGCATCGCGCTGCAGCTGGCATGATACCGCTCTCGGTGCTCATGCTGGCCATGGCCTGGTGGTCGCTGACATACGCCCTGCAGCTATCGCGCGCGGATCTCCAGACCAAGATCATTTTTTGCAACACTTCCTTTCTGGGCGTCGTCACCGTGCCGACGGCTTGGTTGGCCTTTGCCATCGAGTACACCGGCCACGGCCAGTGGCTGACCCGCCGCAGGCTCATTCTGCTGACAATCTTTCCCCTGCTCACAGCGCTGACGATCTGGACCGATGGCTGGCATCACTGGTTCCGTTCCCTGGTAGCGGTAAGCACCGGCGGGCCGTACCGGCTGCTGGATATCACTAACGGACCGGCGTTCTGGATGCATGCCGCATGTTCCTATGCCCTGCTAATGACTGGTGCGTTCCTCCTTCTCCAGGCGCTCGTCCGTTCGCCGCACGTCTACCGAGGACAGACCGTCGCCATACTGATTGGCGCACTGGCCCCTTGGATAGCCAACGTCGTCACCGTGGCCAAGTTGGCCCCATCGTTGCATCTGGATCTGACTCCCTTCGCCTTCACCCTGTCCGGCCTTTCAATAGGATGGGCGCTTTTTCGCTTCGGGCTGCTGGACGTGGCGCCGGTGACGCCGGACACCATCATCGAGAGCATGAGCGACGGCGTGATCGTCCTGGACGCGCAGGATCGGATCGTCGACATCAACCCGGTGGCGGAGGGCATTCTCACCTGTGTTGCTTCGCAGGTGGTCGGCCACCCGGCTCCGCAGGTTCTCTCCCGGTGGCCAGACTTGGTCGAGCGTTACCGTAGTATGGCGGAGACGAACTCTGAGATTGCCGTAGGGGAAGGTGTGGTGCAAAGATATTTTGACATACGAATCTCGCCACTGCGCGACCGACAAAGACATCTCACAGGTCGTCTGATCGTGTTGCGCGACGTCACCAGGCGCGTAGAAATGGAAAAGGAGCTGCAGCGAGCAAAGGAAGCAGCCGAAGCTGCTAACCGAGCCAAAGATGAGTTCATCTCCGTCGTAACCCACGAACTGCGCAGCCCCTTGAGCTCCGTTTTGGGCAGTGTCGGATTGCTGGAGGATGGCGACGCCGGGCCGATCAGCGAGGAACAGCGCGACTTTTTGCGCATCATCGAGGCCAACACCCAACGCATGGCCACACTGGCCTCCGATCTGGCCGATATCTCACGAATCGAGTCCGGCCAGCTTCAGCTAGAGATGCAGCCTGTTTCGCTGATTGAGGTTATAGGGGAGGTTGTGCAATCAACTCGCCTGCAGATGAAGCGCAAGGGCCAGACGTTGCTCCTCCAAGTATCCGACGACCTGCCCAAGGTATGGGCAGATCACATACGGCTGGTGCAGGTGATCACCAACCTGGTCAGCAACGCGCACAAGTTCACCCCTGAAGGCGGTAGGATTGCTATCCGCGCCACATGTGCCGCCAACCAATGGGACTCACAGGGAGCAAAAGATGTTGTGCACATTGCCGTGGAGGACAATGGCATCGGTATCAAGGCCGAGGACCTGGGCAAGCTCTTTCAAAAGTTCTCTCGTGTAGGCAACAGAGACGCGCTCAAGATCCCCGGGACAGGCCTGGGACTGAGCATCGCCAAGAACCTCGTGGAAATGCAGGGTGGGTGCATCTGGTGCGAGAGCGAGTTCGGCCAGGGATCGACTTTCCACTTCACTGTGCCGGTGGTGGAAGGGTCCAAAGCTTCGAAGGAATAGGCGATACCGCGCATTGACGCGCACTGCGGGTTTAGTTATACTGTAAACTAGGCGTGTTCCCAATTAGACCTGGATGCACCAGCGAAACGGCGGGTCAGAACGGTGAGGATGGCCCATAGTGAACTGGCAGCATGTATATGTATCGCCCCTATACGCGGCAGCAGTTGTGTCTTTTGCCCTCGCACTGTTTGCCTGGCGACGCCGGCCTACAGAGGGAGCATTGGCCTTCGCGCTGCTGATGGCAGCGGCCGCCGAGTGGGCGCTCGCATACGCTCTTAGCCTCATCAGCGATGGTGCAGCTCTCAAGCTCTTTTGGATCAGGGTGCGGTATCTGGGGATCGTCATTGTCCCGGGTGCATGGTTCACCTTTGCCCTCTTCCAAACCGGTCACGGGAAGTGGGTGACGCAGCGTAGCCTGATTCTGCTGACCATCGAACCTCTGCTTATACTGCTGCTGGTCTGGACCAATGAGTGGCACCGTTTGTATTGGGTTGACGTCACGCTGGAGCAAGTGGGCCCGTTCACACTCATTGAGGCAATCCCGGGGGTCTTTTACTGGGTTCACGTTGCATATTCCTACCTGTTGATCATCTGTGGCTCTGTTCTGCTCATCCAGATGGTCGTTCGCTCACCGCACCTGTATCGCTGGCAATCTCTCGCGGTGCTCTTTGGCGCAGTCGGCCCACTAATAGGTGACGTGCTATCCACGTTTGGCCTGCTCTCCTATCTCTCATGGTTGGATCTGACACCTTTTTTCTTCACCTTGACCGGCTTGGCGATGTCTTGGGCGTTCTTCCGGTTCCGGTTGTTGGACATCGTGCCGGTGGCGCGGGATGCGGTCATAGAAAGCATGAGCGACGGCGTGCTCGTCCTGGATGCGGAGAACCGGATCGTGGATATCAACCCGGTAACCGAGGGTATCATCAACCGCGCCGCTTCGGAGATCATCGGACAGCCGGCCGAGCGAGCCCTGTCCCAGTGGCCTGCCCTGGTCGAACGCTATCGCAGCGTACCCGAGACCCACACCGAGATCTGTGTGGGGGAAGGTGTGGTACGAGCCTATTTCGACCTGCGAATCTCGCCTCTGCGCGACTGGCGCAGACGACTCACTGGTCGCTTGATCGTCTTGCGCGATGTCACCAAACGCAAGGAGATGGAAAAGGCGCTGCAAGAAGCCAAAGAAGCCGCCGAGGCCACCAATCGAGCCAAGAACGAATTCATCTCTATCGTCACTCACGAACTGCGCAGTCCCATGAGCGCCATCCATGGCAGCGCCACTCTGCTAGCGGACGAGGGTGCCGGGCCGGTCAACGAGGAGCAGGCCGAATTTCTGGAGGTCATCGAAACCAATACCAGGCGTATGATTACCCTAGTCATGGACCTGAATGACGTCTCCCGCATCGAGTCCGGCCGGCTTCACCTGAGGCTTGGCGCTGTTTCCCTAACCAAGGTTGCGGAAGAGGTCGTGCGCTCCGTGCAGCCCAAGATCGAGGAAAAGGCGCTCACTTTGAACCTTCAAATCGCCGATGGTTTGCCGCTGGTGTGGGGTGATCGCGTCCGACTGGCGCAGATCCTGACCAATCTGGTCAGCAATGCGTGCAAGTTCACCCCTGAAGGCGGTAAAATCACCATCTGCGCTCAGTGTATAACCGAGGGAAGTAGCTCGAAAGACGTGTGCGTCTCCGTAGAGGACAATGGCCTGGGCATCAAGCACGCGGATCAGGCAAAGATCTTTGGCAAGTTCTTCCGTGCTATGGACAAAAAGGTCTCCGAGATTCCCGGCTCTGGCCTGGGTCTCAGCATCACCAAGAGCCTGGTGGAAATGCAGCGCGGGCGCATCTGGTTTGAAAGCGAGTATGGCCGCGGCTCGACGTTTTACTTCACCGTGCCGGTGGCGGAAGGGAAGGCCGCCGAGGTTTAGAGGCGTGTATTACGACACCAAAACCATATCGTCGCGGTGGACGACGATGGGGCCGTATGCGACATCCACTGTCGCGGCGATCTCCCTAGAGCGCAGACCGCGGATGGTCGCCAGGTCCTCCGAGTCGTAGTACGTGATGCCGCGGGCGATCTCGCGCCCGCCGGGCCCCACCAGGCGCACCGTCTGCCCCCGTTCGAACTCGCCCTGCACATCGGTCACGCCTACGGCCAGCAGGCTCTTGCCCCGCTGGAGCAGCGCCTCAGCCGCGCCCGCATCTACGCTGATCTCCCCGCGCGGCGGCTCGGCCAGGATCCACCGCTTGCGGCTCTCGATACGGCTGACGACGGGAAGGAACCGGGTGCCCAACGGTTCTCCGCTCACCAACCGCAGCAGCACGTCCGGCTCGTCGCCCGAGGCGATGACCACCTGCGTGCCGGAGCGCGTCGCCATCTCGGCTGCCTCGATCTTGGTCGCGGCCCCGCCGGTGCCCACGGATGAGCTGCTCCCTCCGGCTAGACGGCGGATGTCGTCGTCGATGGACGCCACCTCGTGGATCAGTTCGGCCTCGGGATCGACACGCGGGTCGGCGGTAAAGAGCCCGGGCAGATCGGTGAGCATCACCAGCAAGTCGGCCTCCACCAGGTTGGCCACCAACGCCGAAAGGTTGTCGTTATCGCCGATGCGAATCTCCTCGACGCCGACGACGTCGTTCTCGTTGATCACTGGCACGACGCCCAGCCGGAGCAGCGAGAGCATCGTATTGCGCGCGTTGAGGTACTGCTCCCGGTCGGCCAGGTCGGCACGTGTGAGCAGCACCTGGGCGATGTGGGTGTCGTACAGCCCAAAGAGCTGCTCGTAGATGGCCATCAGCCGCACCTGCCCGACGGCGGCCAGGGTCTGCTTGAAGGGGATGTCCTTGCGGCGGTGAGGGGCGCCCAGCGCCTCGCGCCCGGCAAATATCGCGCCGGAGGAAACGAGCAGCAGTTCGTGCCCCTCGGCGTGCAGGCGGGCGATCTGCCGCACCATGTCGATCATCCGCGGACGGTTGAGGCAGTCGCTCCCCGCGGAGAGCGTTCGTGTACCGACTTTGACGACGATGCGCATGAGAACGTGATTACGTGGTGCCCGGGTCTGTTTCTGCCCCGAATTCGCCTAGGGTCTCGTCGTATGCATATCCCAGGTCCGCGTAATGCTGAGCGCGGGCCTTTTGATCGGCCTTGAGGATGGTTTCGGCGAAGGTGACTACCCGCTCTGCCTGCTGCCTGGGGATCACGAGCACACCATCGTCGTCGCCACAGACGACGTCACTGGGGTGCACCACGACGCTCGCGCATTCGACCGGCACGTTCACCCCGCCGCTCTGCAACCTGCCGTACACGTGGTTGAACGTGCGCGCGGTGCACCAGATGGCGAGCCCTTCCAGGTTGCACTCGTAGGAATCGCGGCAGCCGCCGTCGATGACGACGCCAACCACGCCGTTCTTGGCGGCGTTCATCCCGCACTCTGAACCCCAAATGCCGCCTGGGTAGCCGTCCATGTCGATGACGACGACCTTGTCCTGCCCCTTGCCGTCCACTAATCCCTCGAAAAAGGTATACGTCTCCTGGCACCACGCGCCGAGCTCCTGCTGGTATTCCTCGAACGTGCTGCACGCCTTGACGGCTTTTTGCGTGGGGATCAGCTTGACCGTGTAGGCGAACCCTGCCATGCGGATGCCAGGGCGGAGGGGGCGCATCTGGGACGACATCGTCCCCGCATTCACCAGTCCAATGGCGTCCATTCCATCGGATAGATCGGCCAGCCGGCAGGCGCGTATTCTATGTAAGAGTTCCTGGTCTGTCACGACGAAATCTCCTTTTCAGTACCCCGACACTTTTGCGGTCGCGCTCTGAATCTCGATCCGAACGACCGTCGTCTGTTCCAGCGTGGCCTGGGGATAATCCTGCGGCTCCCCACCATAGTGCGCCACGATGACGTCCAGCGCCTGCCGCTTTTCCTCCTCGCCTTCGACGAAGAACGCCCGTCCAAAGCCGACCGCGCTACGGTACTTGATGCCCCACTGGCAGGCGCGTTCGGCTCTTGTGATCTCCTGATCGATGTCGAACTCGACGCAGACGGCGTTGTTCTTTCTCAGGATGTCGTTTTTCTTGCCCTTGGCGGCGGAGTGAAAGTACAGCGCACCATCCTGGTACCCAAAGCTCACGGGCACGAGGTATGGCTGGCCCTCGTCGCACATGGCGATTCTACAAACGGTGGCCCGCCGGACGATGGAGCCGATGACGTCCCTGTCTGTCGTTACGTCTCGCATGGATTAGCGTCTCAATTTCCTTCCGCCGGCGGTCGCCGCGGCGCCTCCCATCACCAGCGCCAGCGCGCCGATGAGGATCCAGGGACGACCTGCGGGAATGTCCGAAGTCGGCAAAGGGATGAGGGTGGGCGTGGGCGTCAAAGTAGGTGTCGATGTGGGTGCAGGCGTCAGGGTAAAGGTGGGCAGGGGGGTGTCCGTCGGCGTGGGGGGCGGCGTGTTTGTCGGAATGATAAAGAACGTGGGGACCGGCGTGGGGGTGGGCGTGGGGATGTCCTCCAGATTCGACGGCGTCGGCGAAGCAGGCAGGGGAGCCGTTATGGCGCTGGGCGGCGCGTTCTCGACCAACATCACCGGCGCGCCACCTATAGCGCAATCGAGGGCACTCTGGGCACATTTGGCCCCCGGAAGTTGGATGTAGTAATAACCGCGCTCGGGATGCTTCTGCAAGGCGGTGCCGTACGCGTCTACAACCAACGCCTCCGTCGTCCGCGCCGCGACCATGACGGTCTGCGCGGCGGGAGAGCGGGTCCAGAGAACGGTCGTCGTCTTTTCGCCGCGATCTATGGTCACCATCGAGATCGTGTCGCGGCGGCTCCAGGTACCGCCGCGAAAGCCCGCCATATAGGTCGCCGCCAACTGATAGGCGGTGAACGCGGGACGCCGGCTGCCATCGGTCCGCACCAAGCCAAACTGCTCGGGGTCGGCAGCGCTATCCGTAGCCGCGTCGGCCATCTTGTAGACGCCCACGCGCTGCGCGCCCGCGGCGATCTCCAGGGCAAAGGCCTGGAAGATAAAGTAGGCCTGCACGTCCTCCGAGACGCGGGAGAGATAGGCGTTCGTCTCTGCGATCCAGATCGGTTTGTAGATGTCCCGCTCGCGCATCTGGCTGTAGTAGAGGGCGGTTATGTCGTATATTTTTTCCGGCTCGTGGTACAGGTGCAGTGTCGCCACGTCAAAGTAGAAATTGCTCGCCCGGGCCTGTGGATCGGCGACGAGCAAATCGAGAAACTGCCCGAACCACAGGTCGTTGTGCCAGTGCGACAGTCCCGCCAGGTGGATCACCGCGTTGGGGTTGGCCTCTTTGGCGACGAGATAGGCCACGCGCAGCAACTGGATAAAATCCTCGGTGGAGCCGCCCCACGTCGCGTCGGGCGACTCGGGTGAAATCTCGGGCTCGTTCCAGATCGTCCAGTGGTCGATGCGCCCGGCGTAGCGGGTGACGATGGCGCGCACAAAGTTGGCCCAGTTATTGTCGGGATCGTCGCTGGGGAGATACAGGCCCTGGGGAACGCCGCCTCCCCGCTCCTTGTCGGTGGCCCAGGCGGGCGTGGTGATCAACAGCCCGACGACCTCGCGGCCCTGGGCGATCTCGGTGTTGAGCGCGTCATCGGAGATAGGGACGACCTTCCATTCGTGGGTGCCGTTGGGCTGGATCCTGGCCCACTCGAAGGTGACGCGCGTCCAACCGGCGCCCAGTTCGGTGGCGGCAGCCGGATTGGCATACGTCTCGACGGCGCCAAAGCGTTGGTCGGGTATCGCCATCGCGTCGACCGCTGCCTGTGGGCCGATGCTCGATAGGAGGAGGAATACCACCAGTGCGGCCACCAAGACGAAGCGTGGTCGTGGGGCAAGCCACCTGCGACGTTGCGCGTGCGATCGAGTTCTGTACGCCATTGGATAAACAGGACCGATTATGCCATAACCCGCCAGTTTGTCCAGTTATCCCGCAAAGGTAACTGCTCAGGCAGGTGGTTAAGGCCGGACGTTCCGTCCGCACGCGCCAAGAGGGCTAAAGCCGACCGTCCGCCTACGCGGACGTAAGGTGTCCATGTAGGTGGACACCTGGCCAAAGGCCCTCTAGAGGTGATTTCAATCGCTGAAAATGCAGCCTGAGCAGTCATCCGCAAAGAAAGAAAAGAGGTATCTTCTCAAAAAGTAGGGGCAAGAGTAAGTCGGATTGCCAATCCGACCTACATTCCCCCAAGATATTGAGATGATACGAAAAGAGCCCTCCGCCATAGCGAAGGGCTCGACAAACAAACTAACCCGACCAACTACCCTAGTACATCCCGCCCATTCCACCGCCTGGAGGTCCTGCCGGGGCCGCAGGCTCGGGCTCGGGAATATCGGTCACCAGTGCCTCGGTGGAGAGGATCATGGCCGCGATGGAGGCCGCGTTAGAGAGCGCGCCCTTGGTCACCTTGGCCGGGTCGATGATACCCGCCTCGACCATGTCGACGAACTCACCGGTGATCACGTCGTAGCCAATGCGGTTGTCTTTCTTGTCCGCTTGAATCCGCCGCGCCGTGTCAAGAATGACAGCGCCGTCCTCGCCCGCGTTCTCGGCGATCTTGCGTATCGGCATCTCCAGCGCCGTCCGCAGGATGCCCACGCCAGTCTGCTCGTCGGGGTAGGCCATCTCGACCTCGTCGAGGGCGGAGATGGCGTTGATCAACGCCACGCCGCCGCCGGGCACGATGCCCTCCTCGACCGCCGCGCGGGTGGCTGAGAGCGCGTCCTCGACGCGATGCTTCTTTTCCTTCAACTCGGTCTCGGTCGCCGCGCCCACGCGGATGATGGCCACGCCGCCGGCCAGCTTGGCCAGCCGCTCCTGCAGCTTCTCCCGATCGTAATCGGAGGTGGACTTGTCGATCTCGACCTTGATCTGCTCCATGCGGCCCTGGATCTCTGCATCCTGGCCGTGACCGCCGATGATGGTGGTGTCGTCCTTGGTGGAGACGACCTTGTCCGCGTGCCCCAAATCCTCCATGGTGACGCTGTCCAGCTTGCGCCCTTCCTCCTCGGTGATGACGTTGCCGCCGGTGACGGTGGAAACGTCGCGCAGCATCGCCTTGCGCCGATCGCCAAAGCCGGGCGCCTTCACGGCCAGGCAGTTGAGCATGCCGCGCAGCTTGTTGAGCACCAACGTCGCCAGCGCCTCGCCGTCAATGTCCTCGGCGATGACCACCAGCTCTCGCGCGCCCTTTTGCACCAGCTTCTCCAAGATGGGTACCAGGTCCTGGGCCGCCGATATCTTTTTGTCGTGAATCAGGATGTAGGGATTCTCAATGACCGCTTCCATCGCTTCGGGGTTGCTGATAAAGTAAGGGGAGATGTAGCCGCGGTCGAACTGCATACCCTCGACGTACTCGGTCTCGAACTCCAACCCCTTGCTCTCCTCGACGGTGATGACGCCGTCCTTGCCCACTTTGTCCATCACCTCGGCGATTAGCTCACCGATCTCACGGTCCTGCGCCGAGATGGCTGCCACGTTGGCAATCTCGTCCTTGGTCGACAGCTCGATCGCCTGATCGGAGATGGCGCCGACCACGGCTTCGGCACCGGCCAGGATGCCGCGCTTGAGCAGCATCGCGTTGGCGCCGGCCGCCACGTTCTTCATCCCCTCGGTGATGATGGAGTAGGCCAGCAGAGTGGCGGTGGTGGTGCCGTCACCGGCGATGTCGTTGGTCTTGGTGGCCGCCTCTTTCAGAAGCTGCGCCCCCATGTTCTCAAAGGGATCCTCTAGCTCGATTTCCTTCGCCACCGTCACACCGTCGTGGGTGATGGTGGGCGCGCCCCACTTCTTGTCGAGCGCGACGTTACGTCCCTTGGGTCCCAGCGTGGTGACCACGGCGGTTGCCAGGACGTCAATACCGTTCTTGAGTGAACGGCGGGCTTCTTCACTGAAAACTAATTGCTTTGCCATATCATTTCCTCCTAGTCAATATCACCACATGCTAGCCCAGGGCGGCCAGAATGTCGCTTTCCCTCATGAAGAGAATCTCGTTGCCATCCTCAGTCTTGAACGTCGTGCCCGAGTACTTAGCGTACACGACCGTGTCCCCGACCTTGACCTCCATCGGGATACGCTTGCCGTCCTCGTCGAGGCGGCCCGGCCCCACGGCGAGTACTTTGCCCTGCTGGGGCTTTTCCTTTGCGGTGTCGGGAAGCACCAACTGGCCTCCGGCGAAGGTCTGCACGTCCTCCTCCAGCGGCTCAACGACGACCCGATCAGCCAACGGTTGAATATCTGCCATTTCGTGACCTCCTGTTTTGATAAAGATAGCTGACTGCTTGACCTAATTAGCACTCAAGTAGTAAGAGTGCTAACCGAAGGCAATCATACCACAAGTTTTTTGTGCTGTCAAGAAATTCGCAGAAAAATGGTAATTGCTCAGCCTACCCTCCCGCAGGTTCGCAGTGACTGCAAAACAGACCAGACCAGGTATTGCGGTGCGCTTTCAGCCCAGAAATGGCGCCCAAACCTGCGGGAGGGTGAGCAGTCACGAAAAACGCTCGCTGTGCATCCACAGCGAGCGTTTGCAGTCGACGCGATTCCCGGTTATGGCTCGGCCTCTACTT
This sequence comes from uncultured Anaerolineales bacterium, assembly GCA_964551295.1. Lineage (GTDB taxonomy): Bacteria > Chloroflexota > Anaerolineae > B4-G1 > B4-G1 > JAFGED01. Next base: position 16,456 of record CAZKDJ010000079.1, read on the forward strand.
GGCTCTCTTGCAACTTGTCCCTGACCTGGATTTCAGCATCCGCTATGTCGATACCCTTGGACGCCGCGATTTCGCCTGCCAGTAGTGTCATGCCCTCCTCGTACATCTGTTTGCCACGCGTCGTCAGCCGGCCCTCTCGATGCCGGCGCCAGCTCATATCCCTGACCGCCTCCGCAACCTGGAGCACGTCCCCGGCGTGCAGCTTGTCCGCCAGCAGTTGATACCGTTCCTTGTGCTCCTTGGGCAGCTTCTCGGGATCGGTGGCCAGCACCTGCCACACTTTCGACAAACGCGACTGCGATGCCGCCCGCCGCAAGCCCAGCTCTTTTGCAGCGCCGACGGGTATCATCAGGCTTGATCCCGGCTGGCTCAGCAGGCCGATCTTGTAGTACAGCGCGTCGGCACCGCGCCATTGCCGCTCTTCCACGCGCTTGATCACGCCAGCGCCACGAATAGGATGAACGACCGCATCACCTTCTTTGAACATCTATTTGCTCCTTTACCGAATAGCTTTGGTGTGAGGAGTCTCCCGATTCGATACACCGCCCCGCCTCCAACAAAGCGAGCCGAGTGGGATCGAGGCTGCCAAGTCGGGGCTGTCGATCAGCCAACTCGGGCTCTTGAGGAACCGCTTGATGTCATAGTCCGACATCGACTGCCGCGCCAAAAACCGAGTAAGAATCGACGAATACTTATCGTGTTGGGCATATCGCGTTCAACATATAGTGCTTTTACATTATACCACAGTCGCCGTGGTGGACAATATCAGAGGCAATTGGTGTTAGGAAAAGTTGAAAAGTGAACACCTTCGGCTTGATTTAAAGTTCAAAA
>CAZKDJ010000080.1:0-17239 GCA_964551295.1 uncultured Anaerolineales bacterium
ATTTTACCACACTCGCATGAGGCGCGAAAGTACCACCTTTTTTCAGGGGAGTCATTCCTGTGATAACAAATTTCTTATCCTCCTAGCAACTCCACGTTCAAAGCCTCCGGTCCCTTTTCGGCGTAACGCATATGGAACCGGGCTGTTTGCCCCTCGTGTGTTCCTTTATCAGCGTTCCAGACAACCTGCCGCTGGTGGAAGAAAACATCCTCACCTTCCTCGACGCTGATGAATCCATAGTGTTTGTTGGGATTGAACCACTTGACCACGCCGCGCTGCTTGGGCAGTGGTCCCACCTGCATGAAACAGGTGGGGCACAGCATCGGCTGGATTACCTTTACCCCACGACGGGCCAGTCAATCACGATAGTTTGACGACAGAATGAAGCTACTCCCACATCGTTTGCATTCGACCACCGATATTTGCTGAGGCATCGATTTATCCTCTCACACACCGCTCGTACCAACAATGTCAATTGCTCGTTCCGCACCGGTCCAAACAGGCGCTGCCTTAACGCGCCAAGGCTGGTGTATCAGGAATGCCTTTCAGACTGAGCGCGATGCGACGACGCCATTGGTCAATGTCCAACATGCGCACTCTGATTGGAGAACTGGACTCTAACTCTTTCCAGTTGACCTCCTGCGGTATCTCGGATGTGTGTACCAGTCCTTCGACGCCTTTGCCCAAATCGACAAAGATACCGAACGCTGCCACGTTGGCTACCTTTCCTTCGACGACTTGTCCAGCACGCAATCCCTCGGCTACGAGAGGCCAGGGATCCGGCAAAAGCCGCTTGCGACTAAGGCCAATGCGTTCGCGCTCTCGATCCACGTTCAGAATGTGTACGTCGACTTCATCTCCCACGCTCAATACCTCGCTGGGATGGTCGACGTGCTTCCAGTCCAGCTCGGAAATATGGATCGAGCCATCTATGCCGCCCAGATCCAAAGGCCCCAAACTTGACTAGGTTGCTTACCCTGCCAGTTCTAACCTCACCTTCCACCAACTCGGAGAGCGCCTCTTGCCGCCTCTGAGAATCTGCGACGCGCTGCGACAGTATGAGACGTCGACGTTTTTGTTCGACCTCGATCATAACCAGCCAGAGCGTGCTTCCCACGAGGTCGCGCTTTACCTTATCTAGCCGTTCTCCGTGCATGCCGGGCCGTACGGCATTCAGTTGCGAGTTCGGTACAAAGCCACGCAGCCGACCGAACCTGACGATGACGCCGCCACGGTTCACGTCTACCACTTCTGCCTGGTAAGTCTTGCCGCTTTCCAACAACTCTTGCGCCCGCAGCCAATCTTGCTGCGCTAGGCCCTGATTCAGCGAGACGACGAGTTCCCCTTGCCGATCCGAGACGGTCAGCACGCTGACGGGAACCTCTTCCCCAACTTCCAAACTGTCGCGGTATGCATCGTCCAGGCGTTCCAGGTCTGTGCGGGGCACGATACCATCTCGCTTGCATCCCCTGTCGACGATCACTTCGTTCTCGTCGACAGACAAAACCGTCGCGCTGCAGACCTGCCCGCGTCGTGGACGGTCATAGTCGTAGTCATTCTCAAGTAGCATCGAGAATCTTTGCTGCGCGTCCCCTTGCTGTTGAACCATTGTTTTCCACCTTAGGATTTGTTAAGGAATAACTTCCTGCGTTTTGACCCAGATCGCATAATCCACGGCGGTTATGGCCGTTTCAGGCCTGTAAAAGCCTCCCTAATCGTCATCTGACAGATTCAAAGGGCTTTTCGTCGCCCTGCTGCGAGAAGTTATTCTTTTGCAGGTCTCTAGTACCGACTTCGTCGTTCGCGCCCCATGCGCTGTTTCTGCTTGCGTACGGCCTTGCGGAGAGCGCGCCGACGCTCCTCGCTTTTCTTTACAAAGAACCGCTTTTTCTTCACGTCGCTCAAGATACGCTCCCGCGTTACCTTTTTGCGGAAACGTCTGAGCAAGCTATCCTGTGATTCACCGGGTTTCAATATCACTTGCGCCAAATTTAAACTCACCTCCTATACTAAAAAGTGTACCTTTGAAGTACGGTTTGCTGTTCTCACTGTAACAGCTAGCCGACTTGCTCACTTTCGCGCGCCTGTGTACAACGGATACACGTCCTGGCGTCTGGCAAAACCGTCATGCGATCAGGGTGGATCGACTGGCCGCATTCCTCGCATATCCCATACTCATCGTCAGCCATCGTCGATAGTGCGTGCTCTAGACCAGCGGCTCGCTCCTTGAGTTGCTCCAACAGTGCACGGTCAAGTTCCTGACGCGTGATCGCGGGATCTCCTTCGCCCAGGCCATAGTCAGGCTTGTTGCCAAGGGCGTTTTGCAACGAAGCGATCTGGGCTTGGATTTTATCAAGTTCAGTTCTCAGAGTTGCTTTTTTGTTTTCCACAATTCGTCTTCATGCCAAACAAATAGACCTGGCAAGCCGCACCCATCACCGATCTCGGCATCTACCAGGTCCACAGTAAGTCTAGAACTTTGGAAAATCTAGATTTGAGATTTAGATGTGATTCCCCGGGTGCGCACCTCAAGCAGTCAGAGTGACGAAGCCAGGTTCCTGATTCTCAGCAGCTTCAGCAGGCGGTGACGTTTGGGATAACCGAGCCAACGTGCTATCCAGCCAGGCCAACTCCGCAGCGGCCAAACTGAGACCGTAGCTGTACATCAGACGCTCTCCTAAATCTGCGTCCGCATCCTCAGCCGCGACGACTTGCTCCAAAGCTCTCTTTTGAGCTGCGACGTGTGCTCGCCGCTGCTCGAGATGGGTAGGCAAGCCAACTTGCGAAAGCTGATCAGCTAGTGCCAGGCGCATGACGAATTTCTTCAAGGAGGCATTCGAATCGGATGGCTGACTCAGCCACGCCTGTAATGTTTTCTCACCTTCCTCTGTGATCGAATAGATCTTGCGTGACGGTCGATCTTGATTCGCAACCACCTCCCTAGTCACCAAACCGTCTTTTAGCAAGGCGTGTAAGGAAGGGTAGAGGCTTCCAAGACTGGGCACATCGATCAACCAACTCAGGTCTTGTAGAAAGCGCTTGATGTCGTAGCCTGACATTGGCTGCCGGGTCAACAGGCCCAAAATAAAATGCCGAATGCCCTTTGTACCGGCCATAGCACCTTCCGTTATAGGGTATTTTTGTTATATCTATTGTGTATATAACAGTTTGACATATATTATATCATAAAATGTCTATTTTTGCAACAAATCGACGAGGTTAAATTGCAGTTCGCCAACGAAATTTCAACGTTATCAACTCAATCCGTCTATAACCCAACGCATCTCGTAAAGAGGACGTTGGGTTTTTTATTTTTTTTGTTATAATGAAGCAGGAATTGATTGAGTCGGTGGCTTGAAAAGAGATAACATCGTCTTTCACACAGGAGGTCAAATGCTAGATTTCGGTGATCGTTTCCAGGAGCTTTTGGAAAAATTCTTGCTCTTTATTCCCAACCTCATCGTCGCTTTGGTCGTATTCATCCTGACCCTGCTTCTATCGAGTCTGAGCGCACAATGGGTGCGGCGGGCTGCCAAAGGAAGGATCGAGGATGCCGAGACCCGACGCTTGCTCTCCCGGTTGGCGCGTTGGTCGGTGATCATTCTGGGAACCTTGATCGCGCTGGAGCAGGTTGAGTTCGACGTGACCGGTTTCGTCGCCGGGCTGGGCATCGCCGGGTTCACCGTCGGATTCGCATTGCAGGACATTGCCCGCAACTTTGGCCGGCATTCTGCTGCTGGTGCGGCAGCCGTTCAACGTCGGCGACGCCGTCGAGGTGGGGGATTACACCGGGACGGTGCTCGAGATCACCACCCGCGACACAGTGCTCAAGACGTGGGACGGCGAGATGGTGATCGTGCCCAACATGGACGTCTTTACCAACGCGATCAAGAACTACTCCGAGCTGCCGCTGCGCCGTCGCACAGTCAACATTGGTCTGGGCTACGATGAGGGCGTGGATCGGGCCACGCAGGTGTTCCTGGAGGTCATGCGGAGTGTGGAGGGCGTGCAGGACGATCCTGCGCCCGAGGTGCTGGCCGAAAACCTGGGGGACTCGGCGCTAATGCTGGCGGCCCGCTTCTGGGTGAACCAGGAGACCCACGGGCTGTTCACGGTACACTCGCAGGTGGTCCAGGCGATCAAGGAGGCTGCAGAGCGGGAGGGGATCGATCTGCCCTATCCGATCCAGACGGTGCGGCTGGAGGGAGGATGGCCGGGTTTGGAGGAAGGAGTTGCTAGCAGTTGAACATTCTGCTTGTTCTGGTTGGCCTGTGATGAAGGTTAACGAGCGCTATCTGGATGGCAAGAGCCGCCTGGAGCTACCCTTTGGGGTGGAAGAGGGGTCGAAGGTGGGCCAAGGTTTGATGAAAGAGACCAAGATTGGCTTAGCTCTCGGCGGGGGTGGCGCGCGGGGATTGGCGCACCTGGGCGTGTTGCAGGTGTTGGAGGAAACCGAGATTCCCATCGATGTCGTTGCCGGAACCAGCATGGGGGGCATTGTCGCCTGCCTGTACGCGGCTGGCGTTTCGGTACAAGATATGATCGCGTTCGGCAAAAAGATCGGGGTCATTGACCTGGCCTCCCCCGACCTAAAGTGGAGGGGTCTGTTCGGGCACGAAAAAACGGCTCGCCTCCTGGTCGATCTGCTGGACAGCGACGACGTTACCTTTGAGGATCTGAACATCCCTGCCGCCGTCGTCTGCGCTGATATCGAGACGGGCGAATTGGTCATCGTTGACCAGGGGCCACTCATCCCGGCCCTGCTGGCGACCTCGGCCGTGCCCATTATCTTTTCGCCAGTGTATCACCAGGGACGCTGGCTTGTAGATGGCGGTGTGCTCAACAACCTGCCGGTGGACGTCGTGCGCCACATGGGGGTTGAGCGGGTTCTGGGCGTTAACGTGCCGCCCAGCGTTGATCTGTCCCTCGAGGACGAGGAGATGTCAGAGGGCCTGTCTCTGCGCGCGCTGCGCTTGTTGGGCCAGCGCCTTCCTGATTGGAGACGGCCATTTCTCATCGCAGAGGCCAGCGCGGGCATCACGATACAGGCTATAGACCGAACGCGATTGGCGCTTTGCCCGCCTGACTTGTTGCTGGAGATCCACCTGCCCGGCGTGGGGTTGTTTTCCAACGGTGGTGACGACGAAGTCGAGGCTGGATACAGAGTGGCAATGGCCCATATGGAGGAATTGGTCGCGTTGAAGAAGAAGCGACCGCTATCTCGTTGGAGAAGGCGGCTGAGATCTATGACGGGTCGGCTTCGGCTTGCGTGGATGATGCTGCGGGGACCGGAATCTCCGTTGTATCCCAGCAATTCTGCGATGGTAAGATAGGTCCTATGCAGGCTGGGATCGAGGGGCTTTGCAAGGGGATGAGTATTAGGGATCTAGATTGCGGGCCATATGAATCTGGGCCTTGGTAGAACCGTCGCGCCGCTGTACTGAGTGATGCGTCACTCAGTGTGGCGGATTTTTCTTGCGAAATCAGATTGGGTACAAAAGTAGTTGCATAGGACCGTCTCATGGAGTAAAATACTGACCGGTTGGTTCGCGGTGAAATACCGTCTTGCTGGGAGAGGACCATGAAGGGCATCTCGCATTTCATTACCGGCGTGGCTTTGGCGACGTTCTTCCCCGAGGTCGCCCAAGCGGGTGCGCAGGGTTCGCTTTTGCCGATGTTGGGTGGCATTGGCGGAATTCTGCCTGACACACTCGACTTTAAATTTGCACGCTACTTTGAACATTACAGCACAGAGATAGATCCTGGCCCTGATCCTGATCCCGAAGTGATTGCTGAACGACTGGCTAGCGCGATGCGCATGGCCTATGAGGGGGGGGAGCCTCAAAATGTCATGGTGCATACGATTCGCCTCGGGACCGATCTGTGGCGCGAGTATGCGATTCGCTTCGATCCCGAGAACGGACAGGTGGTCGTGCGTATTGGCCCGTTGGTCAACACCGGGCAGGTTCCCCTGCCTGGAACACAACCTCAGGGCGCTGTCGAGGCGCGGCGTAAGTTGAACGTTCCCATGGTGCATACCTATAGCTCCGAGTACAAGGTCAACATCTTTAGCGGGCCGTCTTTTCGCTTTGAGCGCGAGGGGGATAAACTGTACGTTCATTTTCTGGATTGGCACCGCCGCTGGTCTCACAGCCTCACGCTGGCCCTTGTGATGGGTCTGGCAGCGTTTTTGTCTATCGGATTGGTTGCAGGCTGGAGTGTAGGGATGTGGGCCGGCCTGGTGACCGGGGTGGGGTTTGCCGGGCACGTGTTGGAGGATCAGTTGGGTTACATGGGGAGCAACCTATTTTGGCCCTTTACGAAAAAGCGAGTGCCGGGCCTAAAGCTGATTCATTCCGGCGACGCCGTCCCCAACTTTCTCACGGTGTGGATCTCTGTGGCAGTTATCCTGTTCAACCTGGATCGCTTCTCATCCCAACCGCTGCTCGATCCAGGGTGGTTTTTGGGGCTGGCCGTGGGGCTGCCGGTGGTGGTGCTGGGTGCGGCCTACTTTGTGCGCAAGTCGCGCCCTCGCCCTGGGCAGGCTTCCCTGGAGGCCAAGCGTCAGGCGGACATGGTCGCCGAGGTCGAGGAATTGGAGATTGCTTGAGCGAGCAATACGAATTCTGCCCCAAAGCTGGATAGGAAGCAGGATGCAAGAGGCAAGAAGCACGAGATGGGAGGCATGTCGATGAGGCGTGAGATCGAGTTGGTGGTGGCTTGCTTGTTGGGCGGGTTGATGGTGGTGTTTTTCGTGGGCGGACTGGGCGGGCCGGCGCAGGCGGCAGAGGTCGAGGATTCGGCCAGTGCCTTTGATGTGGTCATCAACGAGGTGGCTTGGGCAGGGCACTCGGGTTATACAGCGGACGAGTGGATCGAGCTTTACAACACTACGGCCTCGACGATTTCGCTGGACGGTTGGCATCTGGTAGACGATGACAATCTGAACATTGTCCTGAGCGGGGACATCTCTCCTTACGGATATTACCTCATTGAACGCACTGACGACAGCACGGTCAGTGATATCACCGCCGACTGGTTTGGCAGTTTCGGCTCCGGCGGGCTTTCCAACGCTGGTGAGGTGCTCACGCTGACCGATGATCTGAACGGTGTGATTGGCACGGGGAATGTGGAAAATGGCGGGTCCTGGCCTGCCGGCTCTGATGCGTACTACTCAATGGAGCGCAGGAATCCCGTTGCTTCTGACACCGACGCCAATTGGTGCACCAATGACGGCGTCACGATCAATGGCCAGGACGCCGTCGGCAAGCCCATCAACGGCACGCCCAAGGCACAGAACTCTTGTTACCAGCCGCCCGCTGGCGACGCGGCCGACCTCGTCGTCGTCAAGACCGGTCCGATCACCGCCGATCAGGGCAGTGTGATTACCTATCACGTCGCCGTCAGCAACACCGGCGCCGTCACCGCCACCGGCACACGGCTGACGGATACACTGCCCCTGGCCGTGATGTTCATCACGCAGTCTAGCGCCTTTGCGTTCGACCGCTCCGGCGGCGAGCTGGCCTGGTCCCTGGGCGACGTGCTCACGGGCACGGTTTACCCGATCACCATCACCGTGCAAGTGACGGATACCGCGTCTAGCGCGTTCACCAATTACATCACGGCCACGACAACGGCCAGCGAGACGGTCACTGTCAACAACGCCGACGATTGGGAAACGACGGTCGTCGTGCCTGGCACGCCCCGGGTGCTCATCAGCGCACTGCACTATTACGGCTACGCTGGGGCGGACGACGAGGCCGTGCAGGTGATCAACGTCGGCACGGCCCAGGCGCATCTCGATGATTGGTATCTGGCCAATGACGCGACGGCCGACGATGGCGCCGCGTTCCCGGCCGATGTGACTTTGGAGGTCGGTGAAAGCATCTGGTGCGCCAGGAGCGCCGTGGCCTTTGAGGACGAGTTCGGCTTCAAGCCGGATTACGAGACTGACGAGACCGATGTGACCGTGCCGGAACTGGTCGGCTCCTGGCCCGGGTTCGCCAACGCTGGTGGCGAGAGTGCCCTGTTCCGGGACGATGGCCGTCTGATGGACCTACTCAGGTACGGCGACAGCACCAGCAGCGAAGATGGGTGGAGTGGAGCGGCTTTGCAGCCGTGGTCGCCCACCAATACGTTTCCCGAGGATGGGCAGATCCTGTACCGCAAGTTGGATCAAGCCACCGGCCTGCCCGTGACCGATACCAACACCGCCGCCGACTGGGCCCAGGACCCCGGAGATGACATCAATGGTCGCAAGGTGCGGTATCCCGGCTGGGATCTGAGCGAGTTCTTCCAGACGGTGCGCGTGACCGAGACGGCCAATCTGACGGTGGCCATAGCGCCGGATAATGCCTATGCGGTGATCGAGGGCGTCATAGACGACGCCGCCACAAGTATCCAGATCGAAGGATATACTTTTGAGAACGCACACCTGATGGACGCTGTGATAAGTCGCGCGCAGGCGGGTGTGACGGTGACCGTGTTGCTGGAGGGCGGGGAGGTTACCGATCAGGAGCGCTGGTTCTGCCAGCAGCTCCACGCCGTCGGCGGCACGGTCTACTTTATGCATAACGACGACAGTGCGGACATCCACGATCGCTACCGCAATCAACACGCCAAGTTTATCATCGTGGATGATCAAACCCTCGTCTTGGGCTCTGAGAATTTCAACTATTCGGGCCTGCCGGTCGACGATAAAGCCAATGGCACGTGGGGACGCCGGGGTGCTTTTTTGATCACCGACGCGCCATGTGTGGTGGCCCGCGCACGGACGATCTTTGAGCGTGATCTGGATACGGCTCATAAGGACATCGTCATGTGGAGCGCGGCTCATCCGCGCTATGGCGATCCCACGCCTGGCTTTGCTCCCGTCTACGTCTATTCCGACTGGGTGACGAGTACCGTGTACTTTAGCCGGCCGCTGATCCTGGCCGATACGCTGTTCGCCTTCGAGGTGGTGCAGTCGCCGGAGAACAGCCTGCGCGATAGTGACGGTCTGCTGGGGCTCGTGGGGCGGGCCGGTGCGGGCGACGTCGTCCTGGTCGAGCAGCTCTACGAGCGCGAGCACTGGGGGGCCACAGACTCTATCCCAGCGACGGATCCCAACCCGCGCCTGGAGGCCTATATCGACGCAGCCCGGCGTGGCGCGTCCGTCCACATTCTGCTAAACGGCTCGTGGGATAGTGGTTCTGTGGTTGAGAATGCGGCCGCGCGTGACTATGTCAACGCGATTGCCCGTACTGAGGGCTTGGACCTGGAAGCGCAGTTGGGCGATCCAGCCGGGCGGGGCATCCACAACAAGATGGTGCTGGTCTGGATAGATGGCGTGGGAGGATACGCCCACGTCGGCTCCATCAACGGCAGCGAGGCGTCCAACAAGATCAACCGCGAGCTGGCGCTGCAGGTCAAGTCCGATCAGGTCTACGATTACCTGGCGCGCGTCTTTGAGGTGGATTGGAACCTGGCGCATCCGGTGTTCCTGCCCTTTGTGGCGGCGAACTATACCCCGCCTCCTCCACCAGCCGATTATGTCGTGGTCAGCGAGGTGATGTATCGTCCCAGCGGGCAGAGATCGGGCAATCGCGAGTGGGTGGAGCTGTATAACCCGACCGACCAGGCGGTGGATATCTCTGACTGGTATCTGGGCGACGCCGCCGGACCGGAGTACGGAGCGGGGCGATACCGTTTCCCGGGCGGGACGGTGCTGCCGGCGCATGGGATCATCGTCGTTGCCCAGCAGGCCCAGGACTTTCAGGGGGTCTCTGGTTTCGGCAAACCGCATTTCGAGTTTCTGATCGACCCCAACCGCGACGATCCTGCTGTGCCGAACATGGTCGTAGCTGGCAGCTGGGACGGGTTTGGATTCGCCCTTGGGGACAAGGGAGACAGGGTCATCCTGCTTGACGATGGCGGGCAGGCCGTGGACGTGGTTGTCTACGGTAAGGCTGGCTATGGGGAAGTGATTGCCCATCCGGGAGGTGTGGAATCCGGCTGGTCGCTGGAGCGGCGCCCGCCCTATCAAGATACCGATGATTGCAGCGTCGACTTTGTGCCGCGCCTTCCGGCGACGCCCGGCAGCGTGCCCGAATCGTGAAGCTAAATCGCAGGGTGGTCAGGCGGACGGTGTCCTGCCGTATATCTGCAATAACATCTCGAGGTAGTCATCCGCTTGTCCCAGGTCGGGCGCGATCACGTGGACGGCCAGCAGGCACGTGATCAGGTAAAAGACCATCAAGCTCTTCCAAAAGATCAGGCTCTGGAAGGCGTCGTCATCCAGGGTGTCTGGATCTGCCAACTGCGTGGGATATAGCTTGAGCCCTTCATAGTTCGCGTGCACGAGGTCATCCAGTTGCCGACGCAGCTCCCGATAGCTATCGATATCGAGGGGGATCTTGCTCAGGCTCTTTACCAGCATCCAGTGTGTGACGCGCCGTCCTTGCAGCCAGCGCTCGGCAAAGATCGCGTTGTCCCGCTCGACGTCGATGTGCAGCATCAGGTTGCACGCATCGGTCGTGCTGCGCGCCAGGATGCCTGCCTGGACGTAAAAGCCGGATTGGGCCAGCAGCATGATGGCGTGGCAATCGTTGGTAACCTTTATCAAGTTCAGGATCAAGGCCTCGCTGGTGCTGTCCTGTTCCATCTTGCTGGGCTGTTCGTACTGCCGGCACAGCGTCTCCAAAAAGTCCAGTATTCTGCCGTAGAGTCGCGTCTCGACGGCGGTAAAGGCGTGGCGTCTATCCATCGGCCGTCACCTGCGCGTAAAGCGCCTCGATCTTGTCGGCGATGCGGGGCCAGGCGTAGGACTCGGCCCAGCAGGCGGCGCGGTGCCCGATGCGCCGCCGCAGCCCTTCGTCCGTCAGCAGGCGTGTGATCTTGTCGGCCAACGCTTTGGAATCGCGGGCGGGCACGCGATACCCCGTACGCCCGTGTTTCACCAGGTAGGAAAGCCCACCCACATCGGAAGCGATCACGGGCGTGCCGCACGCCATCGCCTCCAAGGCCACCATTCCAAAGCTCTCGTAATCGGACGGCATCACCACCATCTCTGCCGCCGAGTAGTAGTACTGCAACAGGTCTTGATCTTTGGCCCCCAGGAACGTGACGACGTCCCCGATGCCCAGTTCCTCTCGCAGCTCCTGTAGGCGCACCATCTCGGCGTCCTCGTGGATGCGGTCGGGGTCGCCTCCGATGATGGGCACGTGCAGGCGCTCGCGCAACTCGGGCAGTTTTGTGACCACCTGGGCGATGGCGCAGAACAGGCTGTCGATGCCCTTAAGCGGCTCGATGCGCCCGACGAAGAGGATAGTGCAGCAATCGGGGCACAGGCCGATGTTGTCCTTGGCCAGCGCCTTGGGGATGGGATGGAAGCGTTCCGTGTCGACGCCGGGAGATATGACGTGAATGCGGTCTGAATCGGCCTTGTAGAGTCGTACCAGCTGCTCCTCTTCGACGGGGGTAGCGGCGACGAGGGCGTCGGCGAAGCGCACCGTGTCCCTTTCGACGGCGATACGGCGCGCCGTCTCGCGTTCCTCGGGCCGCTGGGCCACGGCGTTCTTCATCTCGCCCAGCGTGTGAAACATGTGCACGATGGGTGTGCCCCAACGCTGCCGCAGTTCCCGTGCTACGGCACCGGAAAGCCAGTAGTGACTGTGTAGGACATCGTACTGAATAGCGTCGGTTTTCGTCTGCGCCAGCACGCCGCTCACAAACTCTGGAAGGTGGTCGTAGACCAGGTGCTTATTGTAGGGGTGTTCGGGGCCGGCGGGGACGTGGATCACCCGCGCACCGTGGCCCAGCCCGTTGCTGATGTGCGGCAGGCTGGAATCCTGGGAGCGCGTGTAGACGTCTACGAGGTGTCCGCGACCGGCCAGCTCGCGAGACAGATCTCGTACGTAGACGTTCATCCCGCCGGTCTCTTTGCCGCCCAGCATGGCCAGTGGGCAGGTGTGTACGCTCAGCATTGCGATGCGCAGATTGGGCATAGGGCTTTCTCGACAAGCGAGGAGGATTATACTATACTTGGCGCGGAACGTGAAGAGTGATCCGTAATGCGTGACCTGTGACGATGATCACGCATCACAGATCACGCATCATCGGAAGTTAGTCTATGTGCAAAGGGCACTTGCGCCAATTGGGCTTGGATGATTACGACAATCTTTTATCGCTGTGGCAGCGGGCCGGGCTGCATTCGCTCAAGCTGCAGGGGCGGGATAGCCGCGAGGCACTGGCTCGGCAGCTTGCGAGCGGGGTTCTGACGATCCTGGGGATGGAGGTGGAGGAGCGGCTGGTCGCTGCCGTCCTCGTGTCTCACGATAGCCGCAAGGGGTGGATCAACCGGCTGGCGGTGGATCCCGACTATCGCAGACGGGGCTGTGGCACGCGCTTGGTCGAGGCGGCCGAGGCGTTGTTCCGCGAGCAGGGGATACCGGTCACCGCCGCGCTCGTCATGAGCGATAACGCTGCTTCTCTGGCGCTGTTCCGAAAGGCGGGCTACAGCGAGGTCGATTCGGGCATTCACTACCTGACAAAGCGCGCGAGCGACGATGCCTGAGAAGATCGGAAAGCGGGTTTTTCTCTGAGTCAGACGGCGGCCTGGAGCGGTGTCACTTGTAGCGCTGGTAGCTGCGAAACATTTCACCAACGCTGAAGCCTTCGTGAACCCGTTGGATCACTTCGCTCAACAGCTTGGCAGCCGAAAGCACTGTGAGGTTGGGGAGCTGCTTCTCAGGCGGGATAGGAATAGAGTTGGTCGTCACGATCTCCTCAATGTCGAGCGATCTCAACCGATCGACCGCGGGCGGCGAGAGAAAGGCGTGGGCGAAGCAGAGGTACACGCTCCGCGCTCCGTATTTCTGGGTGATGTTGACAGCGTTGACCATCGTGCCGCCGGTGTCTACCTCTTCGTCCACGATGATGACATCGCGGTTCTTCACGTCGCTGACCAGCGTGAGGGCGTCGGTGCCTTGCACGTCGCGGCGTTTTTCGATCAGTGCTAAGGGCATGTCCAGCTCTGCCGCCAGGTTGCGCGCCTTCTTGGCAAAGCCCAGATCCGCAGAGACGACGACGGCGTCCTCGAGGTTTTTGTCCCGGAAATAGTCGGCCAGAATTGGAAAGACGGTCATGACGTCGCCCGGAATGCTGAAAAATCCCTGGATTTGATCGGCGTGCAGGTCGAGCAAAACGTAGCGATCGGCGCCCGCGGTGCTGATCATATCGGCCAACAAGCGGGCGGTGATGGGCACACGAGGCTGGTCTTTTCTGTCAAAGCGGCCATACGATAGGTAGGGGATGACCACCGTGATGCGATCCGGCGAGGCGCGCTTGAGCGCGTCCAAAAAGATCAGCATCTCCATGATGTTGTGATTGACGGGCGATGAGGTTGTCTGGATGAGAAAGATGTCCTGGCCGCGTATGCTCTCGTGCAGCCGCACGAGAATGGTCTCGTTGGGAAACTGGACGACATCGCGTCCCGAAAGGGGAATGCCGAGATGTTGACTGATCTCTTCGGCTAGGTCCGGGCAGCCGGTGCCGCTGAACAGCTCGATTCTGCCGTGGGCGGCGCTGCACCTCGCCTTCTCACTCATCGCTTTCAAACTCTCGTTGTAGAATGCTCATAACGAGCTGATCGACGTACTTGCCCTCTTTTTGGAGGCCAGCTTTTTCGTGACAACGGATGGCCCGGACGTTGTCCGCGTCCACTCGAAGCTGTACGCGGGCAGGTCCATCTCGCGAAGTGCTAAAGTCAGCACCAACGAAATTATACAGCAGTTCGCACGGGATGAAAAGTGAGGCCGATTTAAAGCCTCTGGCGATTTCAAAGCGGCTTGTTTCCCTTCACTCCTGTGATATACTCCCCGACGGGCAGGTCTAGACAAATGGGCAAAAAGAAAAAGCAGGTCTATGTTGTCGTCAGAGGGCACAAACCCGGCCTCTACACCGCCTGGTTTGGCGAGGGCGGCGCGGCCGAGCAGGTCGAGGGATTTCCCCAGGCCGTCTACCGGGGATTCCATTCCCTGGCAGAGGCCGCCGCATGGCTCGCAGGTCAGGAAGAGGATCTGCTCTTCCGGCTTCCACTCGACCTGCAAGATCTGCTGGAGCAGGGCCACGCTACAAGCTTGGAGGAGGGTCCTGAATCTCTACTGGAGGGCGGTAAGGTCGTGATCTATACCGACGGCGGGGCCATCGACAACCCCGGCCCCGGCGGGTACGGTGTTGTTCTACGCTACAAAGGCCACAGAAAAGAGTTGTCCGGCGGCTTTCGCTCGACCACGAATAACCGGATGGAGTTGTGGGCCTGTATCGAAGGGCTCAAGGCCCTGAAACAGCCCTGCGAGGTCGTGCTCTACAGCGATTCCAAGTACGCGGTGAACGGTATCACCCAGGGATGGGCCAGAAAGTGGCAGGCCAACGGATGGAAACTGAGCAAGAGGCGCAAAGCGGAAAACGTCGATCTATGGAAAAAGCTGCTGCTCTTGTGCCAGCAGCACGTCGTCGAGTTCAGGTGGGTTCGTGGGCACGCTGGAAATCCGGACAACGAGCGCTGCGATCAGTTGGCTGTGCAGGCAGCTCTGAGACCGAATCTGCCGCCCGATATTGCCTTTGAGGCCGGCAAGACGCAGGAAGCCTCGGCGTCGCTGCTCTGATGGTCCGGGCTTACGGGACCGCCAGGACACGGTGCCTCTGTATCTTCTCAAAAAGTAGGGGCAAGAGTAAGTCGGATTGCCAATCCGACCTACATTCCCCCAAGATATTGAGATGATACGTGCCTCTATATCTATACCGGAAGTGACAGTTCGCACCCTGAGTATCTGGTGAACTTTCGCGGCGCGCTCTTTTTCGCTGCGAGCGACGACATCAACGGCGGAGACCTGTGGAAGAGCGACGGCACGCTGACGGGCACGCTGCTGGTCAAGGAGACCTGTACAGGGACTTGCAGCTCAGAGGTCCACTTCCTGACCGACGTGGATGGCACGCTGTTCTTTAGCGCCTACGACGAGACCGGCGGTGAGGAGCTGTGGAAGAGCGATGGCAGTGAGTCGGGCACGGTGCGGGTCAGGGATATTTACACGGGGACCGAGGGGTCGGGACCGGAGCAGCTGACCGACGCGGACGGCATGCTGTTCTTCGTCGCTGATGAAGGAGTAAATGGGCGGGAGCTGTGGAAAAGCGACGGCACGCTCACGGGCACGGTGCTGGTCAAGGACATCTACACGGGCACCGAAGATGCGTGCCTTAAGGATCTGACCGTCGTGGATGGGGCGCTGTTTTTCGTCGCCTACGAGGAGACCCACGGCGAGGAGCTGTGGAAGAGCGATGGCACCACAGCGGGCACAGTGCTGGTCAAGGACATCGAGCCTGGAGACGACGATTCTGACGTGAGGGACCTGGCCGACGTGAACGGCACGCTGTTCTTCGTCGCCTCCGACTTTGACGGCGGGGTGGCCCTGTGGAAGAGCGACGGCACCGCAGCGGGCACGGTGATGGTCAAGAATATTGTCTCCGGCGAGACCTCGACCATCGAGTCTCTGGCCGACGTGGGGGGCAGGCTCTTTTTCGTCGGCAGCGATTCCGCCACCGGGCGCGTGCGCGATATCTACACCAGTAGCGGTTCCTCGACCCCATCCGATCTCACCGCTGTGTACGGTCTGCTTTACTTTGTGGCCGATGACGGGGTGGGAGGGCGCGAGCTGTGGATGAGCAATGGGACCGAGAATGGCACGGTGCGGGTCGCGGACATCTTCACCGGGACCACCGGCTCGGAGCCGGAGCACCTGACGGTGATGGGGGACGTCGTGTTCTTTGGCGCCGACGACGGCGTGAGCGGGCGGGAGCTGTGGGCCCTGGCTCTCGACATCCGGCGCGTGTATCTGCCGCTGGTGCTGAGGAACTGAGTCTCTCTAACTTCCTCCACCATAGGTGGGCGGGAATCTCTAGCGTTCTGCATTGAGACTCACGGCTTCAGGCGTGTGAGGTCACGGGGGAACAGCGTGGCCCATCGCGCATTATCGAGCCCCAGCAGTTGCATGACGAAACGCTCCAGGCCGATGGCAAAGCCGCCGTGGGGCGGCATGCCGTACTTGAAGCACGCCAAGTACGCTTCGCAAGCCTCCGGCGGGAGCCCCGCTTTCCCGGCCGCTGTCAGATAGTCGGCGTAAAGGTGCAGCCGCTGCCCGCCGGTGACCAACTCCATTCCTCGGAAGAGCAGGTCAAAGCTGTTGGAATAGATCGGGTTGGCCGGGTCTGGGTGCGTATAGAACGGGCGCTTGGCCATCGGGTAGCCGGTGACGTACAGCAAGTCGCTGCCGAACTTTTCCCGCGCCCACTCGCCCAGCACGCGTTCGTGCTCCGGGGCCAGGTCCGGCTCCCCGCGTGCGTCGATGCCCTCCCGCTCGTAGATGAGCTGCTGTGCGTCGGGAAAATAGATCCAGGGGATGGACTCGCTGATCTGGGGCATCTCCACTTCCAACGTCTCCAGTGCGCCGGCGCAGCGCTCGGAGAGATACGTGAGGATTCCCCTGATCACATCTGACAGGCAGTCCATCACCGTAAAGTGATCCTCGATAAAGCCCATCTCGACGTCGAGGCTGACGTACTCGCTGAGGTGCCGCGTGGTCGAGTGGGGCTCGGCCCTAAAGGCGGGGCCGACCTCGTAGACCTTCTCGAAAACGCCGACCATGATCTGTTTGTAGAACTGCGGGCTTTGGGCCAGGTAGGCGGGCTGGCCGAAGTAATCGATCTGGAACACGTTTGCCCCGCTTTCCGTGGCGCTGGCGACGATCTTGGGCGAGAATATCTCGGTGAACCCTGCTTCGTCCAACGTCTTGCGGAAGCCGGCCGTGATGCCTGCCGCCAGGCGCAGGATCGCGCGCCGCCGGGGATGCCGGTGGCCGACGGTGGCGTGATCCAAAAAGACGGGCAGCGTGGCGGCGACGTCCGGCTTGTTCAGCTCGAAGGGCAGGATCTCGGTGACGGGAGTGATGACGCCCAGTTCGACGTTGTGAAGCTCCACGCCCGACGGGGCCGGGGGCGCTGCAGTGACGACGCCGGACACCTCGAGCACGCTCTCCATCTGCAGCCCCTCCAGGGGCGCGAGGTCCTCTTTGCCGAGCACGGCCTGGGCCAGGCCCGTGCGGTCGCGCAGGAGCAAGAAGTTGACCTGTCCCATGCGGCGCAGGTTGTGGAGCCAGCCCTGGAGCTTGACTCGCCGGCCAATGTGGTTTTTCAGTTCGCTAACGGG
>CAZKDJ010000081.1:0-17230 GCA_964551295.1 uncultured Anaerolineales bacterium
TACCCCAGGGGTCGTCCTATCTGAGGACGCCGACTTGCTCACTGCTCGTTTCTGTTCCCGCGCCGCCCGCGACCTGGCCGGACAACTCAACCGCAAGAAAAACCAGTTGCGCGCTCTGCTGCGGGCCTACAATCCAGCCATCAGCCAGGCTTTCCCAGGCGCCAAGTTCCATCACCCAGCCGTTTACGCCTTGCTCCAGCAGTACGTCTTCCCTGATGAGTGTGTAGACGCCGGCGTCGAGGCGATTACTGCCATCTTGGAAGCTCACTGTCGCACCGCTTTCACCCGTCAGCATGCCGAACGTCTCGTCGTTTTGTGTCGCGACACCCTCTCCCGTCCCATCGGGCGAGAGGATATCCGTCAACACGTTCTCCATCTCATCGACGACATCACCACTTGCCAGAAACGCAAAACCTGCAATACCGCAAAAGTCACCCTGTCGAGCGTTTGAGAACGCCGATGCCCGCCGCCGCACGGCGGTTGAAACCGCGTGCTATGTGGGCCCCAACCGCCCTGCGGCGGTTCCGCCAGTCGGCGGAGGCCGACTTTGGCTAGGGGTAGCCCGCGAATTCATTCGCCGGGCGGCTTGAGCACAAGCTTCTCCGATGGTTAGCCGACCCTCCAAATTCAAGAGCAACAGGGTTAGTTTTGCGCTATTGCGATCTAAGACTATCCCGTCTTTCGGACAACCTGCCAGAATGCAAAGCTCAACTAGCCTGTCGGGAAAAACGGCGAAATGAGCTTCTCGAAACTTTGAAAGGGGGATATCCCAAACAGTTCGACGGTTCCTGCCTTTGGGATGAAAGGCTTGATCCCATCGTCCGTTGTGCAAGTTTGCGTTGCTAGTATTCTTACCTTGTTCCGGTGTTCCGTTTTTCTTGCCAAAATGACCACGACCACCTTTCATCCTGCTTTTAGAAGTGAAAGTCACGTGCGGTTCTCTAATTGCATCAATATCGTAGTAATAACTCACCATTCGCGTAATCCGTGCACATTATGCTGAATTTTGCGCTAAAGAGCGATAGATGTCTGGAGATAAGCCAAGTAGCATCAAGATGCGCTCCTGAAGCGGTGTCAGTGGTGTAATATGGCGCATAACACGATCCGGGAAGTGGATAATCGTCAGAGTGATATTCGAGAACGCCTGCAAGAGACGTTCGGTTGTGGGCGTATCCGTGGGCTTTTTTGGATTTTCCTTATGCAGACCAACCAGTTGAGCGTTCTCACGCTCGAGAGCGCGACGCACGACAAACTCGATGAGCGTCAACAATCGTACCGCGATACTCAACAAATTGATCAAACCGGCCACTTGGTCATCGCGTTTGACAAACAGAGGAGCAATGGACAAAGGGGTACTCTTCAACCGATGAAACCCGTGCTCAACCCGCCACTCCTCCCGATAGGTCAAGATTGCTTCAGAAAGAGACTGTTGTTCAGCGGACACATCCGTCACGTAGGCGCGCCAGCCAAACGTTTGCTGCAAAGCAGTGATGGCCTCCTCGTCGCGCAGGACAGCCGTAATCTGATAGCGTACCCGTTCCACGACTTGTTGAGGACGCTTCTTCGCACCGCGCCCTCGTCCGACATATTTGCACTGCTGTTCAACCTGTCGTTCAAAGGTATAGGAGAGCAATCCTTCCACTCTATGTTGCTTCAGAATGGCATCCGCTTTTTCGATCATGACTTGCTCTTCCTTGATCTGACGTTTGCCCCGCCCTCGAGGCGGAGTCAGGGCTTCCAACTTCGTCGTAGCCGTAGTCAATCGCCGTTCCAATCCTCGTGCCAGCGCCTCTGCGTGTGCATACGAGAGAACTACGAGCACCCGCTCTGCCCATTCGATGGTTTCTTCCTCTACTTGCGCCGTGCACGGACGTGTCAGTTCGTACCCTTCTGCAATGGGGTCTTCGCCTTCCTGGGCATCTGGCGCATAAACCTTCGTCAGCGCATACGTGCCATTCAGTCCATCTTGGATCCAAGTCTCCACATCCTGAGCCGTATTGCCAACCAGCGCTAGTGGCGTGAGATAGTGATGACCCAAAGCACGAATATGCACACGGGTTGCCCAAGCGCTCATCTTACAGTCTCCTACGAACAACAATCCCGACTTGGCCAAGATGGTCACAATCCGGTCGATGATCGGAACGTACAATCCATCATCAGCTTGCTCTCCAGACACCACTTCCGTCGCCATTGGCAATCCCAATGGGTCCAGCGTTCCCATCATCAGCTTGACCTGTTGCAGAGCCGCGTTATCCTTGCTCTTTCCAAACTGAAACAGGCTTTCTTCCCCCCCCCGAATGATAACCCGAGATGGTTGTAGCATCCACACGAACCCGTTCAGCGCTCAGGTCATACACCCAAACCGTGTTCTGGCCCAAGTCTCGCTCAATCGCGTGCCAGTACTTGGCTTTACTCAGTTCCCGCAGCACGATGGTCAATCGGTCATCCGTAAAGTCAGTGTCTCGGATATCCAACCCCGTCGTTTCTTCCAACGTCGTGTGGGCTTGCCTCACCCAGTCCTGTACCGTCAACTTCCGGTGATCGCCCTGCGATATGATGTGCGCCAGCCAGATCGTCGCCACCCATCCCCAACTCAGCCCCTCCTGCAACCAGTGGCGCGGAATATGCCGATCCAGTATCGCCGGCAGACCCAATTGCATCATCACCTTGATCAACAGCACAAAGTCGTCAACTCGCTCCGTTATGATGTTCTGTATGGTATCCATTCCTGGAGCTTGCCAGGAAATTCTTTTTTTCGCTAGCCTATTACGCGAATGGTGAGTATCATAGCAAATACAACCCAGTGGAACGCTGCTGGGGCGTCTTGGGAAATCACTGGAACGGCGATGTGTTGGACGAGATAGATACCGCTCTCAACTTTGCCAAGACGATGACTTGAAAGGAAAGCATCCAGTGGTCAAACTGCTCACGCAGACTTATGAAACTGGTGCCAAGTTGACCGCAAAAGAGATGAAAGCCTTGGAAACCCAGATAGAACGGTTGCCCGGCCTTGAAAAATGGTTCGTGAACATTCCCTGGTCAGCGGAGGCAGTTTGGGATGTTTAATTCTTTGCAACTCCCTTACCCCTTGCCTAGCCCACGGACCTGTAGCCCTTGCGCCTCGCGTAGTCGCTCCACCACCCTTTGTCGCGCCCGAAACGCGTGTTTTTGACAAGCTTGTATCTCCTTTTGCTTCGTTTCAATTGCCATCTGGCGACCTCGCTGGGCCCATCAACCCCACTTATGATCCCCTTTTCCCCTCCACGTGAGGGAGTTCTGCTTCGAAAACCCTTGACTTCCCGAAAAGTTATGATATAATAAACGTAAGCGCTTACGCTGATTTTACGAAACCTTGCGGGGATAAAGATGCCAGCAACCATCCGTGATGTGGCTGCCAGAGCAGGAGTCTCGGTCGCCACCGTTTCTCGCGTTCTGAACGACAAGCCCGGCGCCAGTGCCGAAACTCGCCGCCGTGTACTCAAGGTAGTAAAAGACCTCCATTACGTGCCAGACATAGCTGCCAGGGGGTTAGCTACTTCTCGCATGCAGAACGTTGGCTTCGTTATGTACAAAATGCCCCCCCGCCTCTCGGCAGATTACACCTCCCGCATCCTGCAGAGTGTTGAGGAAGAGTTGACGCGCCACGGATACCACACCATTCTTGTTGCCCTCGAGCCAATGACCTCTCTCTTCAATCTGAAGATAATCCGCGAAAGCCGTGTGGATGGCCTGATCCTCATCGGCCCCAGATTCCCCCCTCGCTCCATCCTCGAACTCGAGAGCGCTGGCTTTCCCATTGTCCTGGTTGACAATACCCTGAACGAGACGAGGATAGATAGCATCCTATGGGATAACAGGGGTGGAGCTTACGAAGCGGCGAAGCACCTGATCGAACACGACCGTTCTAGGATCGTTTTTCTCCGTGGCCCTGCGGAGTGGGTGAGTAACCGTGAACGGTGCGCGGGCTATCAACAGGCAATGAGTGAAGCGGGCCTGGAACTATGGCTCGTTCCCATGTCCGATACGACGATTGACACAGGTTACGAGGCTGTGGGGCAGGCACTGGAGATGTATCCCGATCTGACCGCTATTTGCGCGGTGAACGATGCTGTGGCCATCGGAGCCATACGGGCTCTTAAAGAAGCCGGACGGCAGGTGCCCGACGACGTGGCCATCACCGGCTTTGACGACGTTTCCTGGGCGGCGTTGAACGAACCGCCGCTGACCACGGTGCACATCTACCTGGAAGAGGTGGGGCGCTCTGCTGTGCAGCGATTGGTAGACCTGATTGAGGGAAGTTCCCAGGTGCCAATGAAAACTTCATTGGCTACCAAGTTGGTCATCCGCCAATCGTGCGGGTGCCACACAGGATAGATCGGAAAAGGAGGTGAGGGTAGATACACAAAGAAACCGTACTCTACTATTGGCTAAACCATATCCAGTGTACACATAAGGAGGATAAAGAAATGAGGAAACGCGTGTGTTTTGTATGCCTGGCCTTTCTCGTGGCCATCAGCCTGACACTCTCGGCCTGTTGTAAGCCCGCCGAGACACCAACGGCGACCCCGGTCGAGGAACCGACCAAGGCCCCGGTCGAGGAACCACCAGAGGAGAAGGTGATGATCCGTATGAGCACCTGGGCTGGCGTCGATGAGTCCGCCGAACTGCAGGAGGTCATTGACGAGGTCAACGTGCAGGTTGATCACTTTGAGATCGTGCACGAACCGGCCCCCGACGACTACTACACCAAGATCCAGACTGCCCTGGCAGGCGGCACCGCCGCCGACCTGTTCTGGCTCTCCCAGGAGTGGATCGCCGGCATGGCCGCAGACGGCGCGCTCCTGGACATCACCGATTATCTGCAAGGCGACAGCGCCGCGATCCACCCCGCCGCCGATTTGGCCGACTATTTCCCCAGCATCATCTCGACGGCAGCGTATGAGGGCCGCTACTACGGTCTGCCGTGGATCGCCCAGCCGGTCGTGATGTTCTACAACAAGGCTCTCTTCGACGCCGCCGGGATGGACTACCCCACGCTGGATTGGACCTGGGACGACTTCGAGGCTGCGGCGGAGAAGTTGACCCAGGACACCGACGGGGATGGCTCCAATGACCAGTGGGGCTTTACGATGAACGGCTGGCCACCGCCGCAGATGTTCGTCTGGCAGGCTGGCGGCGAGGTGGTTTCCGCTGACCTCACCGAGAGTCCCATTGACACCCCGGAGGCCATCGCCGGCTTTGACTTTTACGCCGGTATGATCTACGACGACGTCCACTGCCCACCCGAGGCCGTGATCCAGGAGCAGGGCTCCGGCGAGATGTTCAAGGCCGGCAAGATCGCCACGTTCATGGGCGGCGCTGCCGACGATCTGGACCGGGTCGAAGGGCTGGACGTGGGCGTGGTCGCCGTGCCCGCTGGCCCCGCCGGTCGCCCGACCTTCGCCTGGACCGCTTCCACGGTCGTCGCCGCGCAGACGGAGCACCCCGACGTCGCCTACGAGGCGCTGGTGATGCTCACCGAGGGCATCCACCACTGGAAGATCGTGTCTCCGCGCAAGTCAATGGCCAACGCCGAAAGCATCACCGCGGCCGAGCCGCGCAAGGCAGCCACCGCTGCGGACATCGCCGAGGCGGTACCCTACATGCGCGCCTTCAACGTCCTGCCGCGCCACCAGGAGTGGGACTCTATCTTCTGGGGCGACTTTATGGACCCGCTGTTCCACGGCGAGGGAACAGCAGCAGAGCTGGCGCCCGAGATCCGGCCCGATCTCGAAGCATTGCTACCGTAAAACGATGAGGCGCAAAGAGGGCGGAGCCGGCCTTCGACTTCGCCCTCATTGCTCTCTTCCCAAAGCAAGAAGATATCTGAGGAGGGTGCGCAATGGAAGTCTCTGCCTGGGAAACCTACCTTCCGACGCTTTTGCACTGGTTAGCAACCGGTGGCGGCATCATTGCCTTGATGCTGCTCTTGAACAAGGTCCTCCAGATGCTGGGAGTCAAGCGCGAGACCGCCACCGGCTACGCGCTGATCCTGCCCTGGATTCTGGGTCTCCTGATCTGGAATCTCTACCCTTTCGCCCGCTCGCTCTACCTGAGTTTCACCGAGTACAACATCTTTCAGCCGCCGAAGTGGGTGGGGTTCCAGCACTATGTAACAATGTTCACCAAAGACACCGACTTCTGGCCCGCACTCCGCCTGACGCTTCTGTACGCGGCCCTGAACGTGCCGCTGGGCCTGGCCGGCGCGTTAGGTGTGGCGCTGCTGCTCAACCGCGACGTCAAGGGGATTGGCATCTGGCGCACGGTTTACTATCTCCCCGCCGTGCTGCCCGTCGTGGCAGTGGCCTTGCTGTGGCGCTGGATGCTCAGCCCTACGTCGGGCCTGATCAACTTTGTGCTCCGGCCCATCTACCAGTTGCTGAACGTCGCACCGCTGCAGTGGTTCACTGAGCCCGGGTTAGTCCTGCCGTCGTTTGTCATCATGGGGATGTGGGGTATCTTTGGGGCCAACGCGGTCATCCTGCTGGCCGGTCTGAAGAACATCCCCAGGCACCTCTACGAGGTGGCCGAACTGGACGGCGCGAACGGCTGGCAACAATTCTGGAACGTCACCATCCCGATGCTCAGTTCCACCATGTTCTACAACCTGATCACCGGCATCATTGCCGCATTGCAGATCTTTACCCAGGCGTTCTTCATCCCCATCCCGCGCCGGGCGGGGACCTTTTTCAACGTCCTGATCTACCGGGAGGCTTTCCAGTTCCGTCATATGGGATATGCTTCGGCGCTGGCATGGATCAACCTGGTGGTCATCCTGGCTATCACACTGCTGGTCTTCCGTTCATCAGCCGCCTGGGTGTACTACGAAGGCGAGACGAAATAGGAGGTTATCATGACGGCAACATCGGTTCAGGCGAAATTGAGTCCGGGCCTCCGCGCCCGTCGTGCCAGCAGCAACGTCCTCACGTACCTGCTGCTGGCCCTATGCTCGTTGTTCGTGTTTGTCCCCTTTGCGTTCATGCTCTCCACTTCCCTCAAGACCGAGGAGCAACTGTTCGTCTGGCCCATCCAGTGGATCCCCGATCCCACCGCCTGGGAAAACTACAGCCAGGCATTCGTCGAGTTGGGCAGTATCGCACCAGGGCTGACCTTCTGGCGCATCCTGAGCAACACGCTGTTCATCACGATCCTGGCCATGACCGCCGAACTGATCGCCGTGTCGCTGGTGGCCTACGGGTTCGCCCGCTTCCGCTTTCCCGGTCGCGACAAGCTCTTCCTCGTCCTGCTCTCCACGATGATGCTCCCCAGTATCATCACCCTCATCCCCACCTTCCTGATCTGGCGGACGCTCAAACTGATTGATACCTACGACCCGCTGACCATCGGAAGCTGGTTCGGCGGAGGAGCCTGGGCGGTCTTTATGCTGCGCCAGTTCTTCCTGTCTATCCCGAAAGAGATGGAGGAGGCCGCCGTCATTGACGGTGCCGACACGTTCCAGATTTACTACAAGATCATGCTGCCACTCGTCAAACCGGCCCTGCTGGCATTGGGCGTGCTGATCTTTCAGGCCAACTGGAACAACTTTATGGGGCCCCTCATCTACCTGAACACCACGGTCAAGTTTCCCATGGTCGTGGCGCTAAAGTTCTTCCAAGAGTCGCTCTCCCATGAGGCCCCCAAGTGGCACTACATGATGGCCATGTCCACTGTGATGGCGGCTCCCATTCTGGCGCTCTACTTCATGGCCCAGAAGTACTTTATCGAGGGATTGACCGTCGGCGCAGTCAAAGGCTAGATGTAGAATGTACCACCGATGGCATCCCTGGTTTCTGGTCGTGATGCTGGTGCTGGCCGGGTGCGCTGGACCTCCGACGGTACAGCCACCCACGCTGACCCCGACCCTGCCCGCGCCGGCGACTGAGCGGTCAACGACCGTACCAACCTCGGTGGCCACCCCCAGGCCGGCATCATCGCCAGTCGAGCGTCCGCTGCGGGACGGCCTGATCAACCTGACCCACCTGCAACAGTTGATGGAGGTCGTGGAGTGGGACGGGGAGCGGGTGGCGCTGGTTCACATCTACTCCGAGGAACCGGACTATGGCTGGGTGGACGCCTCCGGTGAGGGGATCGCCTGCGTGGACGACGTGGCCCGCGCCGCTCTGGTCTACCTGGCGTATTACGAGCGCACCGGCGACCCGCTATCGTTGGAACTGGCTCGCTATGCCCTCAACTTTGTCCTGCACCTGCAGATGGAGGACGGCGAGTACTACAACTTTGTCCTGGATCGCGATGGCACGGTCAACACCGGCGGGCGCACCAGTTACAAGTCGTGGGGTTGGTGGGCGGCGCGCGGACAATGGGCGCTGGCCGCCGGCTACCGCGTCTTCCGTGACGTGGACCCATCCTACGCGGCGGTGTTGCGCGAAGCCTACCTGCATGGCGAGGAGGTGCTCCAGTGGGCTGTCGGGCCGGTGGGCGCTTACGACGAACTGCACGGCGTGCCCATCCCGGTCTGGCTTATCGGCAACGGCTCCGACGTCTCCGCGCTGGCGATGCTGGGGCTGGTGGAGTACTACCGCGCCGAGCCGAACAGCCACACGCGCCAACTCATCACCAACCTGGCCAACGGCGTCGCTGCCTACCAACTGGGCGGGCCGGGCGAGTACCCCTACGCCGCTCATCTCTCGACCACCACTTCCACCGCCCTGTGGCACGCCTGGGGCAGCCACCAGGTGCACGCGCTGGCATTGGCCGGTGACCTGCTCGGTCGCCAGGACTGGATCGAGTCGGCTCGTCGGGAGGCGGACACCTTCTTCGTGCGCCTGCTCGCCACCGACCTGGTCAACGAGATGCTGCCGTTGCCCAATCGCCGGGGACAGATCGCCTACGGCGCCGAGGTGATGACCTCCGGCTTCTGGGCGCTCTACCAGGCCACCGGCGAGGAGCGATACGCCCGCTACGCCGGCCTGACCGCCTCCTGGTTCTTCGGCAACAACATGGCCGGCGTAGCGATGTACGACCCGGAGACCGGGCGCTGCTTCGACGGCATTGACGGCCCCACCCCCTACCGTGTCAACCGGAACGCCGGAGCCGAGTCCACCATCGAGGCGCTGTACGCGCTGATGCAGGTGGACCGGGACCCCGTCGCCAGCCGCTACCTGGACGTTCGCGCCGTCGAGACCCCTCCCACGCTCATCGTCGAGGTGGAGGACGGCGTCAAGGTCGCGGGGGACGCCACCTACGGGCGGCGCGAGTGGACCGGCGAGGCGCGCTTCTCCAATGGGCGCTATTACGGCCTCAAGCCCGGCGATGCTGTCTCGGTGACGGTGAACGCGCCCGCCGGCGGCGATTACCTGATCTACGTCTCGCACCTGCGCCGCGCCGCCCCCAAACCGGAGCGTGTCGCCGAGATAGTGCGCGCCCCGAGACCGATCACCGTTGACGGCCAACTGGACGAGTGGGACGGGGCCCAGCCGCTGCCCGTGGACAGCCGCGAGCAGATCCTGCGTGGCGGCGCGTCCTGGCCCGGCCCGGAAGAGGCCAGTTTCACCCTCTACTGGATGTGGGACGATACCCACCTCTACGTCGCGGCCCGCATGCGCGATCCCGAACACGTCCAGAACGAGACCGGCCCCTCCGCCTGGCGCGGCGACACCCTCTGGCTCTACCTGAACACCCCCGGCGACCACCGCCGCGTGGACGTCAAACTGACGCTATCCCAGACCCCCGACGGCCCCCAGGTGTGGAACTGGACGGCCCAGGCCTTCCTGCCGGGCGCGGAACTGGCCTGGCAACCGGTCGAGGGCGGATACGTCTACGAGGCCGCCCTGCCGCTGGAGAGCCTGAACCGCCTGAGACCAGAGGACGGCAAGCGCATCTACTTCGAGGCCGGGAAGGGCTTTGGCAGCGGCTTTATAGATTGGACTGGCCTGGACCCGGACACGGCGGAGAACCTGGCCCCCTTGACCTTTGTGACGGCGCTCTCGCCGGCCGCCCAGGTCGGCGAGACGCCGGAGCAATCACTGGAGGATGTGGCCTTCGCCGTCGCCCTCGACGGCGGCGACCCGACCGTCGTGTCCCATGCCCTCTCGCCCGACCGGGACTACCTGTGGCTTGATCTCATCTTTGACGGGCCGGTCCATTTGAGTCGTGGCTCCCACACGTTGCTGGTGTGCTATGCCGGGCACCAACCCGACCGCGAGGCGGTGGTGGACGCCTTTATGCTTGTCCCTGCTGTTGCCTGCAAGCGGTTGGAGGACGGTGACGGCGGCGCGTTCACGCTGTGCTACAATATGCAGACCGCCGCCGCGGCGTGGGAGGAACAGTAGTGGAGCAATGGCCTGTCCCCCTTCGGGTGATCGGTCGAGCGCTATCCGACTGGTGGGACGACTGGGTGCAGATGGTGTTGATCGACCTGGTCTGGGTGCTCTGCTGGCTGACGGTCGTCCTCGGCCCGCCGGCCACCTTTGGCCTCTACCACGTTGCCAACCGGTTGGTGCACGGCGAGAGCCTGGGCCTGAGCGGGTTACTGGCGGGCGGGCGGCGCTATTTCCTGAGAGCCTGGTTGTGGATACTGCTGAACCTGGTCGTGACGGCGGTGGTGGGGGTCAATGTCTGGTTCTATGCTCGCTTCGACGCCATCTGGGCCGGGCTCCTGCAAGCTTTCTTCCTCCTCCTGGGCCTGGCCTGGCTGGTGGTCCAGTTCTACGCGCTGCCCTACCTGATGGAGCAGGGAAAAAAGTCCCTGCGGCTGGCGCTGCGCAACGGGCTGTTCACCGCGCTGGCGGCCCCCGGCTACACACTGGTAGTGGTCGGCTTGGCGGCGCTGGTCGGGGCGCTGAGCGTGGGGACGGTGGCCCCACTCTTCCTGGGCGGCCCGTGTCTGATCGCCGTCCTGGGCAACCGCGCCGTGCGAGAGCGGCTGGAGACGTATCGCGTGCGGGAGCGAGAGACCGATGAGTTGTGAGACAACCGTAACGTTGCTGGACGGTCACGGCTTCCGCTTGCGCAGCGGGGAATATGCCTTGACCCTCGACGCGGGCCAGGCGTGGATCGCCCGCTCCGGTTCCACCGCTGGGCTAACCTTCACCACCCTTGGGGAAGACGGACTTGGCGCACTGGGTCACGTCCGCCAGCGGCGTATCGCCCCGGTGGACAGCCGTCCGACCGTCACCCTGACGGGGGACACGACTGGGCGGCTTTCGTGCTGACCTTCGACGCCGATCCTGCGCGGCCCTGCCTTTTCCACTGGTGGTTCGTGGTCACGCCCGAAGCCCGGCCGCCGACACGTCCCGCTCTGCCCGAACTGGCGTTCACAGGCGCGCCGTAGGTGACGCTCTACGCCCAGCAAGCCCCGATGGCCGCCGGGCTGGTCTATCTCTACGAAGGGGCGCTGCTGGATAGCACGCTGTTCTACTTCCAGGACCTGACGGCGCTGAACGGCTATTTTGCCGCCAGCCGCACCAGCCCGATGGGGGACGCTTTCCCCACGCCGCTTCCCCATCTGCCCTCAGGTATCGTGGGCTACAGGGATGGCCGGCTGGGCCTGGCGCTGCCTGGGGAGGGGCTGGCTGCTCTGCCCGTCGGGACGATTACCGTGATCAGCGACGGTTACTTGGCGCTGACCCCCGGCCGGCCGGCGGACGAGCGGACGATGGCGCTGCGCTTTCTGGAGGATCTGGCCGCCGTCTATGGACGCATCGCGCGGACGGAGACCACCCTGGTGGATTGGCGAGAACTGGCACAGCGCACCATGGCCGACCTGCCCGACCCGCGTAACCGGGTCGAGGTCACCGGGCAGCGCTTCCTGCGCGCCTACGTCAACAGCGACCGCACGACGCCGGAACTCATCGCCCAACTGGACGTTCTCACCTCGCTGCGCGACTACTGCGCCCGTTATGGCAACAGCGCGCTGACGTCGGACCTGGATGGTCGTCTGTCTGCTA
Organism: uncultured Anaerolineales bacterium; assembly: GCA_964551295.1. Taxonomy (GTDB): domain Bacteria; phylum Chloroflexota; class Anaerolineae; order B4-G1; family B4-G1; genus JAFGED01. The sequence continues at coordinate 11,946 of CAZKDJ010000081.1, forward strand.
CCCTGCCGTACTTTTACAGCCCAGGGGCGCGCTCTATGCTCAATCAACCCCTCGCCGTGCGCCGGGAGGCGGACAGTTGGTACTTCGTCACGGGGTTGGTTGACCTGGCCCGGCTGGCGCGGGGCGGCGATCCGGCGGCGCGGCGGCTGCTGGCAAATTCTGTCGAGCGGGCCGTGGAAATCGCCCACCGTTACAACTATATTTTTCCCATATTCTTCGATCCCGCCGGGGATACGCATCCCCTCCAGCCCTTGCTCTACCCGCCGCACGAGTACGATGTGGCCGGGGCTTATGCGTACCTGATGCTCGACTTGCACGAGGAGACCTTTGAAGCACGCTATCTCCAGGAGGCGCGGGCGGCAGTGGAGGCGCTGGGGGGGCACGGCTTTGACCTGGCCTACGAACTGCACGTCACCGCGCTGGCGGCGACAGCCTGTGCTCGCCTCTTCCGCTTGACAGGCGAACGCTCCTACGTAGAATTGAGCCTGGTGCCGCTGGCGAACCTGTTGCGCGACTGCTGGCTGTGGGAGTGCGAGTACGGCCACGCGGCCGGGTATCGCACCTTTTTCGGCCTGCTTCCGATGACCTTCGCTACAGTCATCACACCCAAAGAGCAATGCGAGGCCTGGCAGAGCCTGGCCGAGTACTTGCGGCTGTGCCACGGCGCGGTGCCTGCGCCGGTCGAGATGCTGGTCGCCGAGTTCTGCCGGCACACATTGAACACCCTGCGCTCCGCCTTCGCGCCGCTGATGCCTCCGGAAAGCACCGCCGTTCGGCCCCAGGTGCAGCGTCACGTGGAGCGCACGGCTCCAGAGTTGTACGTTCCGTTGGAGGATATCCGGGACGGGTGGCAGCAGAGCGGGAACATCGCCCAGGAGTTGTATGGCGCTGGCATGGCGCTGACCTTCGCTGCCCACGCCTACGTGTCCCTGCGGCCGGGGCTAACCATATACAGCGAGTACCCGCTGGTCGGGCAGGACGCGTGCTCGTTCACGTTGAGCGGGACCCCCCGCTTGCCAGGTAAGCGTAGCGTTACTGGGCGAGGTGGGCCGGGTCACCGATGCCAGCGGCCTGAATGTCCCACTGGAGGCCACGGGCGATGGGCACCGCTTCCACGGGCAAGGCCTGTTAGGCTGTTCCAGAAAAATAATCATCCCAGTGTCATTCCTCCGGCAAGCCTTCGGCGTGAGCGCTCAGGCGAACGCTCAGGACAGGTCTGAGCAGCCTGCCCTGAGCGTAGCCGAAGGGGAACGCAGTGAAGCGAAGAATCTCACGCTACAGTACCCAAACTATCTGTCCAAGGCGAGAATCTTCACCTCCGCTGCGCTCCGGTTCAGAATGACAGGTTATGACCTGGGATACTTTAAATTCTGGAACATCCTTAGCCAACGGACGTCTTTTGATGAACCCATCAACAATCAGTGCAAAGGAGATGGCCTCAATGAAGTTACAACGTTATGCAGGCAACCCTATTCTCGAACCCAACCCGCTCCACGACTGGGAGACGCTCAACGTGTTCAACGCCGCCGTCGCGCACTATAATGACCTCTTTCACATACTCTATCGCGCCCAAGGGGTAGACTATGTCTCCCGCATCGGCTACGCTGTCAGCGAGGATGGCTTCCACTTGTCACGGTTGGATAAACCGGTGCTCAGTCCGGCGACCGAGTTCGAGGCGCGGGGCGTAGAAGACCCGCGCGTCACCCGCATCGGCGACACCTTTTATGTGGTCTACGTCGGCTATTCGACGCACGGCACCCGCGTCTCCCTGGCGGCATCGAGCAACCTCATCGCCTGGGAGCGGCTGGGTATCATGCTGCCCGACGAGGACAACAAGGACGCCGCTCTCTTCCCGGAGAAGATCGGCGGGCGCTACTACCTGCTCCATCGCCGCCCACCCGACGTCTGGATCGCCTGCTCCGACGACCTCATCCACTGGACGGACCATCGCGTTATTATGCGACCACGCCCCGGCACCTGGGAGGCGCTGAAGGTTGGCGCCGCCGGCCCACCAATGAAGACAAACCAGGGGTGGCTTTTCATCTACCACGGCGTCGGAGAGGACAACGTCTACAGGCGGGGCATCGCCCTGCTCGACCTGAACGACCCGACGGTGGTGTTGAAGCGGCAGGAGGAGCCAATTCTAGAGCCGGAGGAGGAGTGGGAACTCCACGGCGCCGTGCCCAACGTCGTCTTCAGTTGCGGTCAGGTGATGACGGGCGAGGCCCTCTACGTCTACTACGGCAGCGCCGACACGGTCATCGGTGTAGCAACGGCGGATAAGGAACAGGTACTTGCTTTTCTGGGCATGGTTCATAAGTGACTGGACATTGGCGAAAATCACATTAACAACACAAGATCAGGCCATCCATCGACTGCGTAAAGGCGTGCGAAAACAACCAGGGCTCAATATCGTTTTGAACCCAGGCGATTCACACGCTGGCAAGCAATCGGGCGCCAGGCTGACTGCGCTTCGAGACGCAAGAAACGCTGGAGAACCAAATCGGTGTCGCCGGTTTCGACGGCTATCTCGATGGCTCCCTTCAGCCAGTCGATGGTGTGCTCGTCCCGATGCCGCCGGACGATGTCGCCGTATGTTTTGATTTGGGCAGAACGTTCGTGAGCGAAACGACACTCGACGTAAGCCCAAGCCAGATGAACCACGACGACGTATTTGCCCACCGCCTCGTAGGATCGGACGCGGAAGTCCTCCAGACCAATCTGGGTCTTCAGGTAGAAGTTGAAGGTCTCGCAGGACCAGCGCCAGGTGTATCCTTGCAAGGTCTGTTTGGCCGAGCAAGTGAGATCCGTACAAGCGATGTACGCCGGGGATTTCTCCCTGGGGTGCCTCTTCGAGAAGTAAACACGGACGTCGTATGGGACCTTGGCTAAACGGCCTTCTTGCCGTCGCACATAGTAGGTCTGTTGGTCCCCGTCCGTAGTGGTCACACGCACGCGTGTGTACCACCGGTGCTTGAGTGCCCTGGCGCGGGCATCGACGCGTTTTCCGTCCAACCTGCGATTGCACTTGAGACCACAAATGACGTGCCATCCTTGGCGGCGAACATACTTGATCAGCCGTTGAGAAGCGTACCAACTGTCGAACTGGACGTAGACCGTCCACCCTATCTTTCTCTGTTTGGCTAGCCTGCTCGACACGGTAACGAAAGTAAGCCTTTATCCTTCCCTGTGCCAATCCCCATATAGTCGAGATCAGCGCACCAAGGGAAGGTATAACCACTACCGCCACTGTAAGGGTAATAAGCATAACCTCATGATCATCATCGCGCCACCAGCACGTACCGCCCGCGCGTCGTCTCCGATGTGGCCGTGTAAAGATAGGTGGTCGAACCGAGCACGATCAGGTCGGCGTGGCCGATGCCCCAGTTGTCGGCCATGTCCGTGATCGCCGGGTTGCCGGCGTACTTTTCCCACGGCCCGTCGATGGCCGGCCCGGCACTGCGGGCAAAGCCCAGCCCAAACTGATCGTCCCTGGTGTAGCGCTCGCTGGGGCCGCGCGTGCCCTCGTAGGCCATGTAGTAGCGGCCGCCAAACCTCACCACGTCGGCTGAGGAGATGGTGCGGAACTCAAAGTAGGCGTTGGTCGCTGCGCCCAGGGCATCCAGCGGGCCATAATCGAGCGTTGACCCAAAGAGCGGGTTGGATGCACATGGACGCAAACCCTCCCCGCCGGCGTATTTGTCGCCCACCAGACAACCCATGTGCCCCGGCGCCTGCCCCAGGCCGATAAACACGTAGAGCAGGTTCCCCTCGATGTAGAGGCCCGGCGGCCCACCTGCCAGGCAGTCGAATTGCAGGCCGCGCAGGGTGTTGGGGTGTTTGCCGATGTGCTCGACCTCGTCGCAGGGCTTGCGGTCGCTGTACCACATGCCGGTGTCGGGAACCTGGACCGGTCCCGACCAATGCACGCCGTCTGTGGACGTGCGCAGATAGACCCGGGCTTCCCATTCGTAGACCATGTAGCCCCGGCCAGCGTCAAAGACGACGCGCGGGTATTGCTGCTGCTGGACGTGGTCGTTGGGATCGCAGGGACAGGTGGTGCAGGGGAACAGGCAGGTCGGATTTTCCGGGACGAAATGGAGCCCGCCGTCGCGGCTCTTCCACAACGTGACGCAGCCTGGGAAAGGGACGTGGTCGCCACACGAATCTACCACCCTGGCCGGGTGGTAACTGGCGTTCAGATACGACCAGTACTCGCCTCCGCCCCGGTAGACGGTATCCGACTTGCCCATGGGCAGGCCCACGTCGTACGCGTCGATGACCCACTCGGCGTTGCCAGCCCAAAAGTCGTCCAAAGTGGCCGGCGCTTGCCCCGGAGCTCGCGTGGGGGCAAAATAGGGCGTTGGGGCTGGTGTAGACGAGGGGGGAGGCTCCTGTGTCTGCGCAGCGGTGGGTGTAGGGGTTGGCCAGGGCGTGGGAGGTTGTGTGGGGGTTTCTGTGGGGCTGGGTGTGAGTGCGAACCGTGGCGGTGGCGTGGGGCTGGGCAGGGGAGTCCATGTGGGAGGCCAGGTTGACTGAAGACTGGGTGGAACTGTTTGGATGAAGGATGCGATGGGCGTAGGTGCTGGCTCCGACCGAGCCCGCAGGCAGGCAGACATCAGTGCCATACAGAGGGCCAGTACGGCCACGGTCGTCAGAGCGAGCAACAGCTTTTTGGTCACGGGCTCTGTTCAGCGAGCGTAATGGTTGTCGTCATCATGATCGTCACCGCGCCACCAGCACGTACCGCCCGCGCGTCGTCTCCGACGTGGCCGTGTAGAGATAGGTGGCCGGGCCGACGATGACGATGTCGGCATGACCGATGCCCCAGTTGTTGACCACGTCCATGATCACCGGGTTGCCGGGATACTTTTCCCACGGCCCGTCGACGGCCGGGCCGGCGCTGCGGGCAAACCCCAACGCGAACTGGTTATCCACGACCGTGGGGTCGCTGGGGCCGCGCACCCCCTCGTAGGCCATGTAGTAACGGTCGCCCACGCGCACCACGTCGGCCGAGGAGATGGTGCGGAACTCAAAATAGGGGTTGGCCGCCGCACCCAGGGCGTCCGGCGGCCCATAGCCTGCCTCCGCCCCAAAGAGCGGGTTGGACGCGCACTTATGCAGCCCCGCTGCCCCGGCGTGCTTGTTTCCCACGTAGCAGCCCATGTGCCCCGGATCGCGTCCCAGGCCGACGAACACGTAGAGCAGGTCGCCCTCGACAGTGATGCCCGGCGGCGCGCCGACCAGGCAATCGCCGTATTCCGCCTCGTTCCAGATGTTGGGAT
>CAZKDJ010000082.1:0-16716 GCA_964551295.1 uncultured Anaerolineales bacterium
TAGCACCTGGTGTGAACCGCGTGCCGATCCGCGTGCTGGGAACACCGTCGCTCCAGTAGCTGCCGTCCATATAGGGCTGCAGCGCGGCGTCGTACGCGTCCCAGTCAGCCGGCGGCGCGCAGCCCCCCGGAAACGGGATAAAGCTCTGCCCAGTATCGATGCGATGGGCATGGGCCAGATCCTCGTAACGCTTGACGATCAAACGGGAATGCGGCTCCCAATCGATCCAGAAATTCGACCCGTTACAATCGTAGGTATCCCGGTGATAATAGATCACCTCTTCATAGTGCATCCCGAAATAAGGCGTCACCACGCGCATATCTGGCAGCACCAGGTCCCACACAACCAGCGTCCCCGGGACGATGACGTCCGGCTGGCCCGCCGCCGTCACCGTGATCGCGCCGGTGTAGGTCCCCGCGACGGTCGATTCGGGAATGTAGAAATCGACCCACACCGGCTGGTTGCGATCTGCTGCCACGTCAAAGGGCGCTCCCACCAGCGTGCCGGTGTAGGGATCGATGAAAGGAACAAGCAGGTCGGGGACAAGCGGATCGCCGGTGGGCGAGCTTTCAGGCACAGGCGCGTTGCCCGGCTCGGCCTCCGAGACACCGGTAAAGTCGATAAAGGCCTGGCGAAAGAAGGTGACGTTGGGAACAGCGATGGTGTGGCCCGCGCCATCGCTCAGGTCACCGGACGCCATGTTCACATCGCTCAGCGCCGAACCACTGGCGCGGACGACGATCTGCGCCGCCTCGTACGAGCGGCGCGCGCCATCGAGGACGATGCTGCTCCGCGGGCCGACGGCCGTCGTGGGCTGCACCTTGTGGGCAATGTGCTCCGTCCACACCGTCATCGCCGCCGGGGCGGCCGGCTAAGCCAACGTCTCCAGAACCCCAGGCCGCAAACCCGAAACAAGAGAGACGACCAACATCATTCCAGCGACCAGGCCAAACAAACTCTTTCGCAATCCCATATCTCCTCCCTTAATTCGATCTCACAATAAGCGGTAGATACACAAATCTATCTGTGGGCATCACACACACCGTATCGCTGAGGACCGGGCTGGTGCCGACGGCGGTCAACGTGACGGTATACCACTGGTAGTTGTGCACGTGCTCCATCAGCACGATAGAGCGGGTCGTGCTAATTGGATCCGTGGCGGTGTAAACGCTGGCGGTCTGAGTGTAGTAGTCGACGTGCCAGGTCGCCGTAGACGGCAACGTGGCGTTGACGCGCCAGTTCAAGTGAATCCTCTCGTCGCCGGGGGTGCCCACCATGCTCAACCGGGGCACAAACTCATAAGCCCCCACATCAGGCCGGGCATCCCGTACGATGCCATTGCGATCCGTGGGGCTGCTTAACGTGGGGTGCGCGGCGTCGACTATGGCCGCACTCTCTGCAACCGGCGACAGGTCATAATCGCCGGTGAAACCGGGAACCGCCGCCTGGGAATGCATCCCCCACCCCAGGGCTTGCCAGGCCGCCAGATCATCGGCGCCGACCGCCCAATCTCCATGCTCGAAACCACACACGTTGTAATCGATGGCCTCGTACCTGGACGCGGGGAGATCCGCCTGAAGACACTGCCAGGAGCTGCTGTCGCCGGTATATTGAATCGCATTGCTGACGATCTGGTGGCTCGTCCCCTCATCTCGGATGAGAATGCCTCTCCCGCTACTGCTGACAAGAATGCTGTTGTTGCGCGCGGTGACGTTCGTCGTCTCTGCATCGCCGCTTCCCGGGTCTCGGTCTGGAACCGCGATGGCGTACACGCCAAAATCCTGGTGGTGGATGACCACGTTGTTCTCGATCAGACAGTTCACGCAGGCACCGACGCCTATCGCCATATTGCCCACGTTGACCACCCGGTTGCCCCGGATGACCACGTTCTCAAAGCGCTCCGCGCTGCCGTAGCCGGGATCGATGGCGATCCCCCAGCAGCCCTGGCCGGCAAAGCCCACGTCCTCGTGCACAAAGTTGTCCTCGATGACCAGATCGGTGATCACGCCATGCCCCACCAGAGACACGCCCCTGCACTGGCCCTCGCCATCGAGGGACGAGCGGTACAGCTCGTTGCCCGAGATGCGTACATCATTCCCAGAGCTGACATAGATGTTGTGATCAAACATGGTCCCGCCGCCGTTGTTCTCAAAGTACGAATCTTCGATCACCAGGCCATCCCCGCCACCCAGGAAACCCTGTCCCCCGCTATTGACGATCGTCGCCCGGCGCACGGTGAGCCGCTCGCTGATGCCATTGCAGGTGGGATCGCTGCTGGAGCACTCGTTGGAGCCCGCCAGGTGAACGCCGATCCCAAAGCCATCCATGCGCACGTTATCGATCAGTACATCGTCCACATCATTGAACAAGAAAAACCCATTGCCGGTATCGCAGGCAGTGCAGCGCAGATCGAGGTTTTCAAAGACGTATCCCTCTTCCCGAGTTGCATAGCCGCTATCGGCCAGGGAGAAGCCGTAACTGTCGGTGACCCGGCGCAAGATCGGGCGATTCTCGTCACCCGATCCCCACGGTGGGAGATAATCGCCCACCGTGCACGGATTGGCGGCCGTGCAATTGCTGTTGACCCAGGCACTCCCGGTTTGATCCAGGGTAAACGCCCCGCCGCGGCAGAAACGCACCGCGTCACCGGCTGCCAGGCTGCTGAACTGAGAGCGCGCCATCTCATAGGTGCGCCACGGTTCGCCCGGATCTGTACCGCCGTTTCCATCGTCGCCCGGCATGCAATCTGCATCGGATCCTACGGCACAGTCACAGACGTAATAGATGACGGCGTCAGGTCGGGACAGATCTCGGGCGTACGCATACAAACGCCATCCGACCAAAGTCAAGCCCACAACCAAAGCCCCTATGAAGAGCCGCCCGACGAGGCCCGAGGGGATCATTTTTGCCGACCGTGTAGAAAACGCGTTACTCTGCATCGACACTTCCTCCTTCGAGTCTACCAGATAACCCAAACTCCCTCCTCAATCGTCCCTCAACACCAGTGGCAGATACACCTTGGGCCAGTCCTGAATCGTGCCGCTGACCTCGACGAGAAAACTCAAAACCCCCTGACCGTTGGCATAGACGGTTATGTCGCCGGTTCCCGGGGTCAGCGTCACGTAATGCGAGAAGCTCTCCTCGGTCACGCTGACGGCGTAGCTGGCATACGGCACCAGGTCAAAGACGAGATTGAGCGTGTGCGTCGTGGGCAGGTAATTGTATTCCAATATGCCCTCAGGCGAGCCACCGTCGTAGGCCGCCGAGAAGAGCGTCACCCGGTTCAGATCGGGGTCGGCGATGCGCGCGCCGGCGAGCTTGGTCGTGCTGATCGGCGATACCCAAGCCATCGAGACAGTAGTGCTGATGGTGGGCTGGAGCACCGTCAAAAAGTTGTGGTCGAGCGCCGTGTCGGCCGGCTCCAGCTCGATCCGCCACTCACCGTAAGGGATCGGGTCAAACTCAGTAGTTGGGCGCGGCTGAGATTCGCCAGAGCTCCAATGCCAGTCATAGTTCTCGTCAAAGACCCAGAACGCCTTCTCGCCACGTCCGCCGACGACGCGCAGGTTGCGCTGGGCCGGCAGCAGCGGCTTGATGAACAGATTGCCATCGCCGTTGACGGCCGTCGCCAGGGTCGCATCGGCGTACAGCGTCTCGCCGGGCGAGACGTCCGTCGGCGTGCCGCTGATCGCCGGCTCGTCCATCACGTGGAACAGCAGCTTGGTGTTGGCCCCACTAAAGGTCGGCGAGACCACGCCCACGCGATCGTAGAGTACCACGTAATCGTTGGCCTGCGCCCCTGCCTCTGGACGCAGGTAGACGAACTCGCGTTGGAAGCGCGTCACCTTGGCCACGTTGCCGCTCAAGCTGGTGTCCATCGCCTGGTTGTACGTGGGATTATTGTAGGCGGCGGTGGCGTCGCCCAGGACGTAGGTATAGTCACCGGTATCGTCAAAATGCACAATATCGCCCGTCTCATACTGGGCCGCATGCTGATCAAAGTAGTCGACCGTCGGCGGCATGCGGCTGGCGGGCGACATGGTGCGCTGCCCGCCGTCGGTGGAGCTGGCATCGGGCCGTGCAGCGGAAAAATCCTCGGCGGGGTTATAGACCACCAGCGAGTTGTGGGCGATGGTGCGCACGTAGTAATTGCGGTCGTGATAGGAGCGCCCATCGCCGCTGTAAACGCCGCTGTCGAGCGCCAGGTCGCCGTGCTTGAATATCGTAAAGCTGTTCTGGTCGTAGTGCTGGTGGTAGGTGAAAAAATCGCCACATTGGAACGTGACGTAGGTGACGCTGGTATCCAGATCGGCCGCGCCATCGGGCCAGCCGGAGCGCATAAAGACCGTGCCGGTGCCGGCAGCATAGTGCGTGAGCGGCCCAGGTGACGCGGTGGGCTGGTCGGGGTTGAACCACAGGAACTCTCTGGCGTAGAGGAAACTGAACGAGTTGTTGGCCGGTGGAGCAGCGAGGTACGCCTGAAGCTGGCGCGCCAACGCGTCGTTGGGGTAGCGCTCGATCAGGATCAGGGCCATGATACGCCCATAGTTGGCCATCGAACCGCGATTGCGCTCCGTATCGCCGGTGGACACATACGGGCGGTAGTAATCACCATAATTGTCGGCCACCCCCGGCCAGCGGTGCATCAGAATGTAACCCAAGCGCTCACGGAACCAGGGCGTGCTCTCAAAGAGATCCTCACCGGTGGCCGTGCGCCAGCCCTCGATCATCTCGACCCGCCACATGTTGGCGATCCAGTCATAGATCATGCCCTCCGGCCAGCCACCACCGGCGGCGATCCGGTCCAGCCAGGGCCGGTCGACGTCACGGAAACGGCGATGGCGGAACTCGTCCATCCACTCCTGGGCGCGGGAATTGTCGCCATAGCTCGCCAACCCCATCAGGCCGAAGGAATAGCCATAGCGCGGCCAGTAGTTGCCCAGGCCGGGCACGTCTGTATAGCCGGGATCGGCCAGTTGGTCATCGCCCCAGGTGTTGAAAAAACTGGTAAACGTGATCACCTCACCGGCCGTCAACCGATCATGACACCAATCATAGACGATGGCCACGTCGCCGGCCCCACTGGCGGAGGTCGTCGTCGCTGCATAGTCCAGGGCCAGGTCGATGGCGTCCTCGCAATAAGACGCCTGCCCGGTGACCTGGGAGACCAGCGCCTTGGGGATCATCTCGTCGTAATAATCAGCATAGTACAAGAGCTGCGTCCAGCGCGTGTTGGTGGATACGGCCCGCGCCTGGAGCGTCGCCAGCTTCTGCGGGGTCAGGTAGATGCGCGGGTGGTCCGCCGGGATGCTCAACAGCCGCACGAACACCCGGTCGGTGGCGCTTTCACTCTGATCGTTGGTCACGGTCAGCTCGAACTCCCACTCCCCGGCCACGTCGGGCGTAAAGGCCGTCATCTCGGTCGTGCCGACGGTACCCGTGATGGCAGAGCCATATCCCGGTTGCACGACACGCCAGATGTAGGTCAGGTCGCCGCCGCCGGGATTGTAGCTGCCCGAGCCATCCAGGGTGATGGCGCTGCCGTCCCAGGATAGATTCTCCTGGTCAGGGCCGGCGTCGGCATAGGGTGTATCGGGATTGTAGACCACGGTCAGCTTGGGGCGCAGGCCGGCATCGGCCCCCTGGCTGGAGACGAAATCGCGCCAATCGGCGTTGCCCGGCTGGTAACCGGACCCATCGCGCAGCGTCAGGCCATAGTTGGCATAGTCCCCGTGCACCCAGGTGCGCAGCAGGTCGGTGACGTCCCAGGCGTACCAACCCGCCCCGCCGACGTCAGCCGCGTCCTCGTATTTTTCGGCGTAATCGGCGCCCGCCTCCATGCCGCGCGCGCTCCAGGGAACGTCGGTCCCCTCTCCAGGGTAATACTGAACCGCATAGTCGCCGGTGGCGCCGAACTCGCCGGGGGCAAGGATGGGCGCGCCGTCCAGGTTCCCCTCCTGCCACTCGCGCAGCACGCGATAGACCTCCACGCGGCGCGGCAAGGAACTGGACGTCTCGTTATACAGCGAGAGCGTCGCCGAGATGACCTGGCTGTTGGATGGGATGCTACTACTAGGCAGATCGAAACGCAGCAAGGGGTTATTCCTGCCGCCGCGCTCCAGCGTCAGGCCCTCGTTCAGGCCATAGTTGCACGTGTATTGGTCCGGATCGCCCCAATCCTGGGTGCTGACCCAGGTATCGCTGACACCCGCGTAGCCATCCAACCCCTGCTGAAAGACGCGGGTCTGCTCGACCAGCGGGCCCAGGGAGGTGCTTTCGCTCACGGCACCCCAGGCATCGAACCCGCCGCTCATCCCAACCAACAACACAGCGATAAGAATTGGAAAAAGCATCTTCTTCACCGTGCGCCTCCCATTTGGTTTCTCAATGCCTCAAAACAAGCGGCAAGTAGCCCCTCCTTTCCAAGATATTGATGGCATGATCATCCGTAAAGACATCACCACCGTTTTGAACGCCGACGGTGATGGTCTTGATACCGCCCGTATCCCAGCGATATGTAGCCACCGACGTACCCTGACCGTCGAGCGGAGCTGGCGACCAGGTATAGGTGATGGGCAGAGAAGCATTGGCCGGGCTGACGGATGCCGTGAAGGCATAGGTCGTGCTGACAACGCCTATCTCTGGGCCCTCAATATCCACCCCTGTCAGCACGATGTTTGTGATCGTGATCGTATGAGTGGCGGTGGCACTGCCGCCGTCGTTCTCCGCCGTGACCGTGATCGTGTGGGTGCCGAGCGTGTCCCAGTTATAGATGGCAGCCGACGTATCCTGTCCGCTGCTCGGTTCGGGTATCCAGGTGTAGGTAATGGGTGTTGAGGCATCGACCGGACTGACTTTTGCCAGAAAGGCTTGGTCTATATTGACTATACCGCTGTCTGGACCATCGATGCTGACATCCGTCAGTGGTCCACCCCCAGAGGGAATGACGATCAGCGTGATCGAGTTAGCCGGAAAAGCGGCCGAGAACCCACTCGCCGTGACCGGCTGATCGGCCTCCCGGACGATACCACTCAGGTTGACCGAGCTGTAGCGGTACACCTGGGCATTGGCCCCGGGCTGAAAATTAGCCAGCGAGACGTCGCTGGTGAGTTGTTGGCCGGTCTTGTTGACGATCATAAGGGTCAGCGCCCCATCGCTGCTCCGCTGGGCGGCATAGATGGCGATCCGCCCCTGGTCTTCGCTGGATGCGTGGACACTGGTCTCGCCAAAAGCGCCGCCCGAACCATCATAGTTGCGGTACATGCGGAAGGCAAAGGTTCCCGGATCGCCCACCTCAGGCGGACCCCACAGCGTAGCCAAATGCAAATCCTCTCGGCCAAAGATACCAAGAATATCGGCCTGGGCCAACGCGCCGTTGATGTGGTCGAGCGCCCCCCAGTTGTACTCGGTAATGGCAATTTTTGTACCGGGATAGTTATCCGCTACCAACTGATGCATCCGGGGAACCATATAAACCGGCTCAGCGATCCAATTCTCGTCAGAATAGGTAGGGTCCCAAAATGTGCGTGTAGAGCGCAGGCGGTACGCCTGCATTTCGGCATTGCCCGCCGAACTGAAGGCAATACCCCCGGTCGGGTAACAATGCATATCCAAATAGTCGAGAAGACGCACCCCGTGTGTATTTTCGTAAGCCTGCATCTGTTGCAAATACCAGTCCATAAGCGGAACGTCACCATGAGCCAGACGGTCCTGGGGGTGATTCCACCAGTCTGCACCCGACTCCCGATCAAGCGCCGACCAGAAATAGGCCGACCACCCCCACACCGCCGGCCCCAGTGTCTGTGCCGATGGATCGGCAGCCTTGATCGCAGCAGCGTAGAGGTAGGTACGCGTAACTATTTCATCGTAACTAAGTGGATGCTGGAATACATCACGGTGCGTCTCGTTCCATATCATAGGCTCGTTATCCAAGTTGTAGAACATCACCCCGCCCTCTGCCGCTGTACCAAACTCGGTCGTGAGGTGCTTGATCCAGTCGGTGACAAAAGTGGTGCTGATCTCCATGCTGGTATCATGCGGGTCATTCCACGTGATATGAGTTCCACCTTGCTCACCATTACCACAATCCGGATCCCATTGATCAATCGAGTCTTGAGTCCCGTACACACTCACCTTGAACCCACAATCATATGGGTGACTCTCCAAGCGCTGACTTGGTGTCCAACCAATAAGCGGCATGGTCAACAACGACTCGGTCCCGGTACGAATACTCTGCTCAACCATGGCATCAATTCTCCCAGAAGGAGCAGGAATATTCTCAAAATACCAGTCGAAGCCGGTGTTGTACACGTCGATCTGCCAGTTATAACGCGAGGTCGAATTTCCACCCCAGCGACGCACGGGCAGTCGCACGGCATTGGCAAGTTCCTCACTAGCATGGTTCATGCCGTAGATGTATGGGCTGATGGAATGCCGGTCGGTGGCAGCATCCACGCTCAGATCAGGCCCCACGCCCGGAGGTGTCGTGGGTGGAGGCGTAGCCGTGGGCAAGCCCGAATTTACAAAAGACACCTCATCCAGGTAGAACGTAGGTTGAGCCCCACCGGAATTGTCCTGCCAGACGAGGTCCGTGACCGTGGTCGGACTGCCTAGATCAGAAAGGGAAATCTCTACCAACTGCCAGGTCCCCGCTGTGGCGGTCACCTGATGCCCTTCGTCATTAAAATCGATCACGACATAGATTTGCTGCCCGCCAGCACTTCCGCCGTGCAGCCAGAATCGCAGGGTGTCATAACCACTGAGATCGACCGAGTTGGCATGCAAGTACAGCCCACCCCACGCCCCAGTATACGTAACGGCGATGGAGGCCCCGCTCCCATCGTATGTAGGGCTGGTATTTGAATAGTCATAGTTACCGTTCCACGACCCCCAATCCTGCCAACCCGGAGCCAAGGCATCCTCATACACAACCAACCCCTCGGCCGCTTGAGTATTTTGGATCGTATACGGCAAACAGAGCAATGCCACAGCCACCAAAGAAAGCAATCCCGCCGGAGAAATTAACTTGAGCGTTTTCATTTTGTCTCCCGAATACGTCTATCAAAAACCTGTCAGCGCGCTATGGATCAACCACAGATTTCACAGATTGACACAGAAAAAGGACAAAAATCAGCACTAATCTGTGTCAATCTGTGGTTACACGCCGAGATCATAGATCTTTCATCAAAAGTGTCAGGTAGCTAAATCAAAAACCACCGGATCAACGCCGGCGCAGTTTGCGGGCGGCGAGCCCTATGCCAGCAGTCAGCACGAGGCCCAGCGCCAGAACCGCGCCAATAGCCGATTTGACACTGCGCGCGCTCAAACCAAGCTGCCCAACTGCCGTGGGAGCGACATCATCCTGGGCGAGGAGAAAGTGGGAAAAGCCCGGTGTTTGCGCCTCGGCGTAGGTATACGCCCCCCACGTCCCAGTTGAGGCGCTCACATCGAGCCCGACCCAGTTCGGCGCAACGTAGCGAAAGACACCCGGGTCAGAGACACCGTTCATCTCGCTGGCGCGCGCCCACAAACGCACGGCCGCCGCTGCATCGTTCTGTGCCTCGATCTCGAAACAGCGCTGGGCATATATCGGCGACCCCGCGCCGGTCGAGGTGCAGTATTCCCCGGCGCCCAGCACGCGCACGGATACAGTGACCAAGCCCAGGTTGTTCGTGGTCTCGACCTCTGCGCCTAGGTAGCGAGCAATACCACCGGGATCGTCGATCTCTATGAACGACACGCGGTCATTGTTGACTGTACGCGTCTGCCGCATCGTTCCTTGATTGTCGACACTGTCCGCCACGGTAAGCGTGACACCTGGCGGGATGATGAGCGTCGCACCCTGCTCGATGGCGAGCCGCTGGCACTGGACATCCGTATCCACCGTGACGGCAGTGCCGGTGGTGATGGTGACGGCATCGCTGACAGAGGGAACGACGTCCCCCACCCAGGTCACGGGCGTGGTCCAGTTGCCGTTCTGATCAGACTCGGGCCGTCCCCCGGTCACGCCATCCCAGCCGGCGATCCGGGCCCACAGCCACCAGGCCGCGTAGGCTTTCCGGTTACAGTTCAATGATTGGCTGTGCGCGCAACTGCAACTGTACCAATCCACATTCTGCGTGTGTGTACCCTGCCAGTCGGTGGCCCAGTTACCAGAATCATAATCACAGTTGTCGCTCACATGCTGATCCCCATAATAATTTCCATCCGGATCGTAAAGCTCGATATCATAGAAATCGTACAGCACCTTGTTGTTGGCGATGCAGTACTCGCGTATCTGCTGGTTGCGCTGGTGCACATTCCCTTCCTCGCCCGTCCCATTCGCGTGGCCGGTCATATAGACGAACGTAATGCCTGGGTAATCCAACTCTAGCTGGGTCATCGGCAGCAGATAGGTATCCAGCATCGACTGTTCATCACGACTGTCCACCTGTCCACACCACGACCAGATGATGACGTTGATATCAGAGTGGGCCTGTCCGCGACCGGTGCCTAGATCGGGATCGCCGAGATAGGCCTGAGTTTCGTCGACCCACTCGGGATAATAGCCACAATCCCCCGCCATGATGCCATCCCGCAGATACAGCGCACCGCCCGATCCATCATAGTTAAACTCAAAGATATCGGTAGGAAGCGCAAGGCCCAACCCCCCGCCGTTGGCAAACTCTACCAACCCATCCATACCGTCCATCAGTTGGCTGCCATGGGACGTGTGTCCGTACCCGATGTGCAGCGTGCTCTTGGCCGCCTCGATCCAGGCCTGGGGTATGGCCGTGATGTCCGTGCTGGTGTGATCGACGATGATCGCACTGCTTGCGGTGGCATCCAGCGGTGCGCCATCCGGCGCGCCGGAAGCAGCCGTCGTCATCGTGCCCGCTACCACCAGCATCGATACGAAAAACACTGTTCCCATTCTTATACTTTTCATCGTTCGCAATCTCCTTTCTTTCTTGGCTAGACTAATGACACTATCAATTCTCTCTCAAAACTAGAGGCAGATGCACCAAGATATCAGTCGGCATCACGCGCACGGTGTCGCTCAACAAAGCAGTACTATCCACCAACGCACTGAGGGTAACGGTATACCACTCATAATTGGCCAGTCCTGTCAAAGGGTACGCCCGCGTGGAACTGACGACGCCGGTAATCGGAGAAGACTGATATCCGGGCGTCCCAACGTAGTCGATCTGCCAGGTATACGAGGAGGGCAACGTGCCGCCTAGCTCCCACGTCAGGTTAATGGCCCCATCGGCCGGTGCGCCGTGCAGCCTGAGGGAATCCCCTTCAATGATGCCCGCCAGCTCCTCGCGAGCCGCCTCCCACACGTCGGGGTCGGTGGACCAACTGATGTCAGAGTACACATACGTCGGGTCCTCTTCGCTCTCCACGCCGAGCTCCCACAGCACCTCGGGGACGATCTCGCCGACGATCTCGGCCGTGCGCACCGGGTCGATGGCGGCCGCCATGGTGAGATAATCCACGTCCTGGATGCCGCGCCGCCAGAGCTTGAGACGTAGCGAGGCCAGCGGTCCCAACAGGCCGTAACTCTCCCCCGGGTAGCGCGTCTCGGTGCCGGGATAGAACAGCACCCCGTCGCCGTTGGTATAATTCCAGCCCGTTTCCCCCTCCACAGGGTCATCCGTGGCATAACCGCCAAAGGTCTGTGCCTGCTGAAAGAGGTTGGTCTGAGCCCGAGGGTCGGCAGAACCATAGGCCTGCCAGTTGACGTAATACGTCGATTCCCAATAGAACCACCGGTCGAATTCCTTCTTATAATGCGTCCACGCCAGCGCGCGCAGAGCCACGCCATCATCCTCAGTAGCAAACGTCCCGGTAGCCGGCCGGCTGCCGTTGTAGATGTACACCCACTTATCGGGGTCGGCCATGTACTGGTCGGCGGCCGCCTGCCACAGAGCGGTGATGCCAAAGCCCGACCACGTGGTAGGGACGTCGAGTGAGGGGACGTTGGCAGCCGCAGCAGGCAACCCAATCGTGGCCATCGACTTGAGGCGTTGGCCAGGTCCGGGATTGTTGTCCATCCACTGGGCCCACTGCTCGGTCTGGGCATAGTCGGTCGATTCGTCGATCAGGTAGAGGAAGTATTCGGTGGGCGTGCCAAAGCCCTGGGCGTCGAACCAGTCGACCCAGGCATCGGTGTTGGTCCACATCTCCTGCTCGCTATTTTCATCCCACATCCATCGCCAGCTCCCGTAGGTACCGATGGAATAGACGTTGTTGCCCACACCCACACCGACGCCATCGTAACCCTCAGCCGGGGTAAAGAGTTCACCGCTCAATCGAGATGTCCAAGCCTCGTCCATCGCATCCAGGGCACAGCCGCCGATGAGCGATATCTTGTGCCGGTGGGCAAGTTGAAAATGACGATCGGCGAGCAAAAGCATGGTGTCATAGGCCGGTGTGCCGGGATTAGGCCAGGGGTCACCGAGGTAGACATCAGCAAGATTACTATCTTCATAGAACAACATCGTTCGGGCACTGGGCAGGTCAGGCAGGGTGAAATTGCGCACTTGCAGATGGATGGGGACCTGCCGCGCGAGCGCGCCATCCTCAGTGATATCGATAGTCCCGGTATAGATTCCGGCGGGTACCGCCTTGGGAATGTAGATATCGCCCCAGATAGACTGGTTGGTGCCGGCAGTGATGGTAAAGGGCGTGTGCAACTCTAGCGGCACCAGGATGTCGGGGTGGAGTTGGTTGTGACAGGGGCGGTCCTCCCAATCTGTACCCGGTAAAGCAAACCGGCCATCGTGAGGCCGTCGGCAGCGCTCCGGGACATGGCGCTCGTCGTAATAGTTTTCGTAAGGCAGGCGGCTGAGCCCTCGGATCTCCAAGTAACGCACGTAAAAAAGCTCGATGTTGCGCCCGTCGTAGTCGAACAGATCTTCGTCTGGGCTGGCCGCCCGGGTCGTGATGCTGGCCCCACCGGGCCCGACCAAAGAGTCCAGGCTCACCTCGACGTCGACCGCGTCCGTGGTAGGCGCTTCGATCACCAGGTTGAACCCCACCACCTCGTTGCGCGCGCCAAACAGAGAGACGGTCGCCCCGTCCCACACCGAGTTGTGCACGGCGCTCGGGTCGCTTGCGGCGCGCAACTCGCTTTGCCAGACCTTGTCTCCCCCCTCATTGGCCCACACTTCACCAATGGCGCTGGGGGCAAGCGGCTCGGCCACAGCACCAGACTGCACCGCCGGTGCCCCATAGACCGTTAACAGAAAAATCACAAAAATAGATTCAAAGCTTCGCCGTTTCATCTCTCCTCCTCAAATATGTGGCGCAATAAGCGTAGCGCAGTAAGCGTGACAGTACATCACCAGCGAATAGCGGCGGATGCACCAGAACACCATAGGTTTTCGAAACGGTCTTTTACCGCCCGAGGGAATAGCTTTGTTGCAATGGTCGATGCAGGACATTGCAGTCACAATAAAGTTACGTCGACGTTCTAGACCGGACAAATGGCCGAGGCAGGCCACCCTTGCAACACGAGCTGTGGCAAAAGCTCATACAGCACTCCCGCCCCATCACGAAAACTCCGGACGCTCCACCATCACGATGGATAGTCCGAGAGTACTTGTTGCTTTGACAAAACAGCTACAATTCACTACCTACAAGTATATCACTTTCCCAATCATGCGTCATCGTGCAAAGGTAAGACTTTGCCATCATCCTTTTCACCTTCACAAAAAGTGACTTTGGTACCAAAAACACCTTCACCGCAGCAGGACACACAGCTTGACCGCGCACCTGATACGGTTTAGCAGATAACAAAAACGTGGATATGGAGAAGATCGCACTCCCCATATCCACATGCTCGCAAGCATCTCTTCAATGAAGCAGGGCCTTCCCCTACCTATTGATAAGGCAAATACTCAGCCCATTTGCGAGTTACTACTTCAACACCAACGGCAGATACACAAACTTGTCCGTGGGCATCACCTGTACGGTGTCGCTCAGGATCGAGGTGGGGCCGTCCATCGCGTGCAGCGTGACCGTGTACCACTGGTAGTTGCGCACGTGATCCGTCAGCACGGTCGAGCGGGTCGTGCTGAGCGGCTCGGTGGCAGTGTAAACGCTGGCGGTCGTGGTGTAGTAATTGACGTGCCAGGTGACCGTAAGTGGCCACCCGCAGTTGACCGTCCAGTCCAGGCGAATAGCCTCGTCGCCAGGCGTGCCGTGCAGCACCAGATCGGGAGCACCTGGTATAACTCGAATTTTCGTGGTCGGCGCGCTTTCATTGCCCGCTGCATCGAAGGCCGACACCTGAAAGCGATATTCCTGCCCTTCTTTCAAGCCCAAAAATGTGTATTGCACGTAATCCGAGTCGCTGTTGGAGGTCACCTTTCTTCCGTTCAACCAGAGGTAATACCCCGCCAAACCCGATCCGCCGGCGTCGGTTGAGGCGTCCCACGCCAGAGAAACCGTGCGGGACGAAGCTGCCGTCACACGCAAATTCCCAGGCACAGTAGGCGCATCGGAATCCGTCTGGGGCGGCGGCGGAAACTGGGTCACCAGCGGGTGGGGATAGGTATAGGGCTCGTAGCCAGGCCGGGGAGTGTCATTATAGTAATCGCGATTTTCTTGGATTTGCCGTTTTAAACGACTGGCGTAGGGTTCCTGGATCGAAGGATTGATTTCAACATCCATGTCAGCTCCATTGCACACATTGTTCCACTCGTACAAGGGTTCAAGGAGCTGAGGGACGCCGACATCGGGGCCAAGGTCAGTGGCACGGCCAATCTGGTCCAGACAAGGATAACCGGAATCATCCTCGTTGCCATCCACCGGACTTGAGCCATCGCACTCTCCGTAATC
The DNA here is from genome assembly GCA_964551295.1 of uncultured Anaerolineales bacterium. Taxonomy (GTDB): domain Bacteria; phylum Chloroflexota; class Anaerolineae; order B4-G1; family B4-G1; genus JAFGED01. The sequence goes on from CAZKDJ010000082.1 coordinate 14,830, forward strand.
CAGGTTTGGGCGCCCCATGGATCGGTCGTTATATACGATAACGGACGGTGGTTCTATGTCTCCTACCAGAGTATTGTTAAAGATTACGCCCGTCCCGCCTCGACTACAGATGGGCCCCCATGTAATACCTTCCGAGTAGCCAAAGTTATTATCGTAAACTTCGTACATGAAATATCCCCTGTCGAGATTACAACAAAAGCCATGCACTTCTGTGCCTGAATCATTCACGGTATTCTTCCGGAAGACGTAATGGCCACCCACGTGCCCATCAACGGAATTGCCGGCAACCGTCCTGTTGAAAACGCAATCTTCCACATATACGCCATCCGACATACCAAGCGACAATGGCTCCTGCCAGTCACTCTTGTTCCCCGCGGGCACAACCCGGCTGTTGAAAAAATCGCAGTGGTCCACCACGCCAGTGGAACCCCAGTTTGACTGAACGCCGACACCCTTGGCCGCCGTGATGAAAAAACGGCAGTGATCCACGCGAAAGCTCTTGGACCCCCTCTCATAGATGGCCGCGGGGTTATTGATTTCTTTGAATTGAATGCCGGTGATTCGGAAGAACTTTTCTTGCTGAATCCAAAACAGACTTTCGTTCCACTCCGTGCCCGTTCCATCCATAATGATGGTGTTGTCCATCCCCGCCCCGCTAATGGTAATCGCCTTCTCGAGCACTTCGACCTGGACTGTCCAGGTAACAACCCCTGGCGGCAAAATAACCGTATCGCCATCGGAGGCATTGTCGATGGCGTCCTGCACGCTCGTCTCACTCAAGTCCTCCGCCCGCACAGTTTTGGCATTAGCCCTGCACCAAATCAGAACCGGCGGGGTTTTCTCCCCTTCAGACACGTCATAGGCGCTCACCGCGTAGGCATAAGTCCGGTAAGGGGTAACCGTGTCGTCATCGAAGGTGGTTCCAGAAACATTGTCAGCGATCAATTGATCAGCCACAACATCCATCCCTCGATACACCAGGTATTTCGTGGCGCCTGGCACTGCTTGCCAGCTCAGGTGAATCGAATCGGCGGAAGCGTTGACCGTAGCTACAAGTTCCGCCGGCGTCCCAGGCGCCGCGCCACTGGTCAGCCCGCTCAACATCACCAACTGGGTCAGTACAAGAATCGCTCCAAATAGTTTTGGCGTTTTCATTTTGTGAATCCTTTCACCTCATAATAAGCGGCAGATACACGAACCTGTCCGTCGGCATCACGCGCACCGTATCGCTCAGGATCGAAGTGGGGCCATCCATCGCGTGCAGCGTGACCGTGTACCACTGGTAGTTGCGCACGTGATCCGTCAGCTCGATGGAGCGGGTCGCGCTGTAGGGGTTTGTGGCGGTATAGATGCTGGCGGTCTGGGTATAGTACTCGATGTACCAGGTGGTAGTGCTGGGCAAGGTGATATCAACCGTCCAGGCGAGATGGATGGCCCCATCACCGGGCGCGCCGTGGAGATCCAGCTCAGCTTCAAACTCATAAGCCCCTAGATCGGGGGCCGCGTCCTGGTAAGCCAAGCTCAGCCCCATGCCCTGCGTCCAAGATAGCGCGGTATCGACGGTGATGACGTCGGCGGCATAGTCGACGTTCGTAATGCGCGCGCGTTGGCCGTTCGCAAGCTGGATGAGATCGCCTTCGATAATGCCCCACCCATCCGTAAAGTAGCCAGCGTCGGCCACTTCGAACACGGTGCCAGATCCCCCCGCACTCGTAATCGTTGCCAAGCCAACTCCTGCGTCGATGGCCGTGCTGTCGGATTCGAGATGCAGGTCCGGCAGAGCAGGGTCGTCCGGGTCACTGCCGGACAGATCGACGAATCCGGGATCCAGGTCATTTTGATCCCAGTTGTTCTCGACCACCTGAGGGTCGACTTGTCCTTCATAAG